>NZ_WAJT01000001.1:1800000-2100000 GCF_009650605.1 Labrenzia sp. CE80 | reverse complement strand
GTGCGAGCCGCATGCAGGTCATGGCCATTGTTCCGTAAAAGATGATGGAGACCAGATCCACACCGAATTGAAGCGCCCGGCGCAGGCCTCTAGGGAACCAGCGATAGAAGATTTCGACTGCGATCATGCTTTGCTTGCGCACCGCCATTACGGCTCCGATGAAGGTCACCGCGATCAGCAGGTAGCGTGCGATCTCCTCGGTCCAGCCGAGGGAATCGTTGAGAACGTAACGTGTGAAGAATTGAAGAAAGACAACAGAAAAGAGCAACCAGAAGACGAGAAGAACGAGGCTGTCGTGCCAGCGAAGGTCGCTGAGGTCGATCGGCTCTTCTTCCAGTTCAATCTGATGCTGCGGCATACCGGGCGCGGTCATGCAGCACTCCCCGACTTGGAACCGTGATTTAGAGAAATGTGACGAGGTGAGAAGGTCCGGGTGCTATAGACCCGGACCAAAGTTGGTTCTTAAAGTGCCTGAAGCGCGTCGTACTGCTCTTTTGTCCAGGTTGCGTCAGGACCATTGTGAAACGGCATTGTCACTTCACGGAACGGAGCCCGGTCAACGACATTGACGGTGTTGCCCTGTTCGGTGAACCAATCAGCCAGTGACGCCTCATTCTGCTGAATGTCGGCGGTGCAACCAGCGGCTGCTTCCTTGAGGACCTCAAGCAGGATCTCGTAATCGGCATCGTCCATCTGGTCGCGGGCTGGGCCGCCAACGATGGTCAGCAGAGAATCCGTGATGTGGCCGGTCAGGTTGATGTTCGACTGTACCTCGTAGAACTTCTTGGCCTGAATAGTGGTCAGCGGATTTTCCTGTGCATCAACCGTGCCCTGCTGCAAAGCCAAATAGACTTCGGAGAAGGCGATTGGGGTCGGGTTGGCACCGGCGGCCTGCGGGAACATCATGTAGAGCGGTGCATTAGGCACGCGGATCTTGAGACCCTTCATGTCGTTCGGGCTGAGAATTGGCTTGTTGGACGTAACGTGACGCTGGCCATAGTAGGTCAGAGTGATGGCATGATTGCCCGAAGCGTCCAGATAGCCGGCTGCCATGTCCTGAAAGAGTTCGGAATCGCGATAGGCTGCCCAATGATCATAATCGCGGAACATGTAGGGTGCGCCGCCGATGGCCATCGGTCCGTAGGAACGGCCGGCGAAAGATTGTCCGGTGTAGATGATGTCTACCGTGCCAAGTCCCAAGCCTTCATTGATGTCGGTTTCCTTGCCGAGTGATGATGCCGGGAAGACCTCGATATCGTAGCGATTGTCAGTCCGTTTAGCCAGCTCCTCACCTGCCCAGACGGCCCAAGTGTGGTAGGGCTCAGTTGTTTCATAGACATGTGCCCACTTGAGAGACTTCTCGGCCTTGGCAAATGCCGGAGCGCCGAAAGCCATCAGGGTTGCCGCAACAACACTGGTCGCAAGCACAGCTCTTCTGCTGATTTTAGTGGTCATAAATGTTCCTCCCAGAGCAAAATTAAAACGATTTAAATTCTCCCAAGTTTTAATTTTTCCCGAAAGCAGTCGTTAGATCAAGTGCATAATTGAGAAGTTGTCCCGGGGGGTGAGTAAGAAAATCATTTGTGCAATGCAATAATTCAATAAGTCGAACTATAGAATAATTCCAAGATGAGCGAGCTGTCTATGCAGTTCGTCCGAGGTTCTTCGCCGAAGGACGAGCGAGTCCTGGCACTAGCGACAGTTAAGGCCGGAGCCCCCGGATCTTGCACCTAATGGCGCACGTGAACTGCTGCTGGCGACACCGGCGCGAGAGCGGCATTTGACGGAAGGGTCGCCCAGTGTGTTTGGTCTGTGTGTTACGCCAGAAGTCTCGTTACGGCAGATCTGATAAGCCATGTCGTAAAGGGCCTGCCAGCCGCCAGGATAGGCCGCGAGATTGTCGAGCACGGCCAATGCACCGCCCGCCCTTGCGCCCCGGCGAGCCCCGCCTGGGCCTCTCCACGCGCCACCGGCAACTGCGCCTTCCATGCCACCGGCAACGATATCTCCGGTCGGATCACCGCTTCCGCGATAGCTGTCTGCATAGGCGCGTGCATAGACATCGCAGTTCGGTCCTTGAGGCACGGCAGGCAGTGGAATTGGCAGTGTGTCTGGCTCAGGCTGACTGTCTGCCATGAGGCCGTTAGGCGCGTAAGAGCTGATCAACGCAGCGGCAAGAAGGGTCTTGCAACTCAACCTGCAGATCCTTCTTCTTGACTTGCCGGAAGGGCGCATGCAGCTATCCTCATGCCTCGTTGGATGCTCTCCACCCGTACATCGCATGAATTGCGCAGGGCTTGCGGTGGACATTCTTGATGAAGATTGTCAGCCAAGGGCTTAACATCCGGATAGTTTTACTCTTTAAATGCTAGCGAACAAAGAGCCGGGCAGGGCAAACGGGATTTGAAACCCTCCTGATGCGGCCGTGGTGACATCGATCACAAGGGGATCAATTCATGAAACGTATCTTGTCCGCCCTGACGCTTGGCGTCGGACTGGGCGCAGCCGTTCTGAACGGCACCGCCGCGCCGGCTGCAGCCGAAAGCCTCAAAGTCGGCTTCCTAGCGACCCTATCCGGTCCGCCTGCAGTCCTTGGCCAACACATGCGTGACGGCTTCCTGCTGGGTGTGAAGCAGGCCAATGGCCGGCTGGGCGGCATTGAGACGGAAGTCATCGTGGTCGATGATGAGCTCAAGCCAGACGGTGCGATCACGAAGGTTCAGGGGCTCCTGGAGCGCGACAAGGTCGACATTATGGCCGGCGTTGTTTTCTCCAACGTGATGATGGCGGTCTACAAGCCTATCATCCAGTCCGAGACGATCTTTATCGGTGCCAACGCAGGTCCGTCTCCGATTGCTGGCCGCGGCTGCAGCCCTTATTTCTTCTCCACGTCCTACCAGAATGACCAGAACCATGAGGTTATGGGTCGCTATGCCAGCCAGAAGGGCTACGGCAAGGTTGTCGTGATGGCTCCGAACTACCAGGCTGGCAAGGACGCAGTTGCAGGCTTCAAGCGGCACTATTCCGGAACGGTGGTGCAGGAAATCTACACCAAGCTGGGCCAGTTGGACTTTTCCGCGGAACTTGCACGTATTGCTGATGAACAGCCTGATGCGCTCTTCACCTTCATGCCAGGCGGCATGGGGGTGAATCTCGTCAAGCAGTACTCCCAGGCGGGTCTCAAGGACGTGATCCCGTTCCTCTCCACCTTCACCGTGGATGAGACGACGCTTCCGGCGACAAAGGACATGGCCGTAGGTCTCTACTCCGGCGCTGAGTGGGCTTCAGACATCGACAATGAAGCGAATACTCTTTTCGTCCGCGCGTTCGAAGCCGAATACGGTTATCCGCCCTCGCTCTATGCGGCACAGGGTTATGATGCTGCCCGCCTGATCGATGGCGCGGTCTCCATGGCAGGTGGTGTGCAGGACAAAGCGTCGCTCCTGTCGGCCCTTGGAGCGGCTCCCTTCGAAAGCGTTCGAGGTGACTTCCGCTTCAACAACAACCAGTTCCCGATCCAGGATTTCTACCTGGTCGAAGCTGTGAAGCGCGCAGAGGGAAAATACGTCACTCAGCTCGTCGAAAAGGTCTTCGATGATGTTGGCGATGCCTATTCCGGCTCCTGCCACATGAAGTAAAGCGAAAAGCCAGAATACCGGGGTCCGGACCGTTTGGTTCGGACCCTCTCTGTTTGTGCGTCACTTTCTGCCTGTCGGGAAAATCTCTTGAGCGTCACCCTTCTGGCCGTCCAGACCCTCAACGGGTTGCAGCTCGGCATTCTCCTGTTCCTGATCGCTGCTGGTCTTACGCTCGTTTTCGGGGTGATGGACTTCATCAATCTTGCCCATGGCGTCCAATATATGCTCGGCGCCTATCTGGCGGTCGCCTGCTATCAGCTGACGGGCTCTTTTTGGCTTGCGATCATCCTTGCCCTGGCTGCGGCGCTCATTTGCGGTCTTCTGCTTGAATTCCTGGTATTCCGACATCTCTACAACCGCGACCATCTCGACCAGGTGTTGGCGACTTTTGGTGTGATCCTGTTTCTGAACGAGGCGGTGAAGGTTCTTTGGGGTGCAGCGCCACTTTCTCTGCCGGTTCCTGAATTGCTTGACGGCTCGATCCAGTTGATGGCGAATTTCGCTTATCCTGTCTTTCGCATTGCCCTGATAGTCACAGGGCTCGCCGTTGCGGTGCTGCTCTATGTGCTTGTCACCAAGACCCGCGTTGGCATGCTGGTGCGCGCGGGCGCGACAAACCCTGATATGGTCGCGGCGCTGGGCATCAACATCCGGCGGCTGTTCATGCTCGTCTTCGGTTTTGGAGCGATGCTCGCCGGGTTCGCCGGCATCATGGCGGCGCCCATTCTGTCCGTTGAGCCCGGTATGGGCGACAATCTGCTCATCCTCGCCTTTGTTGTCATCGTCATCGGCGGCATAGGCTCCATCCGCGGAGCCTTTCTGGCAGCACTTATCATCGGCCTTGTCGACACGCTTGGGCGCTCCTTCGCCACGGACATCGCAAGAGTGTTGCTGCCGCCGGCTACCGCCAATGACGTCGGCCCTGCCATTGCGTCCATGTTGATCTACATCCTGATGGCGGGTGTTCTGTTCTTCAGGCCAAGCGGGCTCTTTCCGGTGCGCAGCGCATGACCGGTCCTCTGTTCAAGAACACGGTTCTGCCGCTTGCTCTCTTTGCAGCATTGGCTTTGGTGCCGGCCTATGCAGACGTCTTCGACGACCGCTTTGTCCTCTTGTTTTTCACGCGAATTCTGGTCTTTGCGATCGTGGCGATCAGCCTGGACTTTATTCTGGGGCTGGGCGCCATGGTCAGTTTCGGACACGCCGCCTACATCGGATTTGGCGCCTATGCGGTGGCAATCCTGTCCGAGCATGACATCTGGGAGGCCTGGATTTCCTTTCCCCTCGCAGTGGCGGCAGGCGGGCTCTTTGCGCTCCTGACAGGTGCAATCAGCCTGAAAACACGTGGTGTCTATTTCATCATGATCACGCTGGCCTTCGGTCAGATGGCCTATTTTACTGCGACGTCCCTGTCGGTCTACGGCGGTGACGATGGGCTGACCATGTGGGGCCGGTCGGAACTGTTCAGCACCGGGATCTTCAACGGCGATACATCGTTCTATTACCTTGTCTTCGGCGTGCTTGCGGCCGCATATCTGCTGCTGCGCACCTTTGCAGCCTCCAGGTTTGGACGTGTGCTGAAGGGGGCTAAACAAAGCGAACCCCGGCTCGAAGCCATGGGTGTCGATCCATATCGATATCGATTGGCCGCCTATGTTATCGCCGGGATGATTGCGAGTGTCGCGGGCGCCCTGATGGCCAATCAGGCAGAATTCGTCTCGCCGGCCTATATGTCCTGGCATCGGTCCGGGGAGTTGATTGTCATGGTGATCCTTGGCGGGCTTGGCTCACTCCATGGCGCGATCCTCGGCACCATCGCCTATATGGTTCTGGAGGAGGTGCTTTCCGGCTACTCGGAACATTGGCGCCTTGTCTTCGGTCCATTGCTGATTTTGGTTGTGCTCTATGGTCGCGGCGGGCTGATGGGCTTGATCTCTGGTCAGATCGGCCGGAAAAGCCAGGGAGAGGTGGACCAATGACCGCCCCTATCCTTGAGCTGAAAAACCTCAATAAGGCCTATGATGCACTTCAGGTGACCAGGGACCTCTCGCTCGAGGTTCTGCCTGGCGAGATCCATGCGGTGATTGGCCCTAATGGCGCAGGCAAGACGACCCTGATCGGCCAGATCTCAGGAGCGACGCCATCAGACAGCGGGCAGGTCCTTTTCGCTGGCACAAACGTGACAGGCTGGTCGGTCGCGGAGCGCGCCAAGGCGGGGCTCGGCCGCACGTTTCAGATCACTGCGATCCTGCCTGAATTTACGGTGCTGGAGAATGTGGCACTCGGTGTTCAGGCTCGTGAGGGTCATTCGTTCCGGTTCTTCCGCAATGCGGCGCGTGACCGAGGTCTGAACGAGAAAGCATCGTCAATCCTGGCGGATGTCGGTTTGGCTGATCGAGCCGGCCTGCGCGCCGGAAACCTCAGCCACGGAGAAAAGCGCATGCTGGAACTGGCGTTGGCGCTTGCGGGCGAACCCAAGCTGTTGGTGCTGGACGAGCCCATGGCCGGAACCGGGCCGGAAGAAACCGCGAGACTGATCGAGACCCTGCTGGCCGTGAAGCAGCGCTGCCCTATGCTTCTTGTCGAGCATGACATGGACGCGGTCTTCAAACTGGCCGACCGTATCTCGGTGCTGGTTTATGGCGAAATCATAGCCAGCGGCACACCGGGCGAGATCCGAGCTGATCTCAAGGTGCGCGAAGCCTATCTGGGCGAAGAGGAACCGGCATGAGCGTTCTTCTTCAGGTCGAAAATCTGCAGGCCGGATATGGCGAAGCCCAGGTTCTGTTCGATGTGTCGCTGACCATCCGCGCCGGCGAGGTGGTCACCCTTATGGGGCGCAACGGCATGGGCAAGACGACAACAATCAAGAGCCTCATGGGCATGATCGCCTCGAAGGCGGGGAAGGTGACGATCGAGGGGCGCGACATGACTGGTCAGCCATCCTATCAGGTCGCAAAGGCCGGGCTCGGTCTGGTGCCGGAGGGACGCCAGGTCTTTCCGACATTGAGCGTGGAGGAAAATCTCGTTGCGACCTCTGCTCGCACCAGCAAAGCAGGGGCCTGGGACCTCGCCGCGGTCTATGAGCTCTTTCCGCGGCTTCAAGAACGTTGTCGCAATCTCGGCAGTCAGCTCTCCGGCGGCGAACAGCAGATGCTGGCAATTGGCAGAGCGCTGATGACCAATCCCAAGCTGCTGATCCTGGATGAAGCCACCGAAGGCCTCGCGCCGCTGGTGCGGGCCGAGATCTGGGCCTGTCTTGAAACCTTGAAATCCCGCGACCAGTCCATTCTGATCGTCGACAAGAATGTCTCGGCGCTTGAGAAGCTCGCAGAACGGCACGTGATCCTGGAAAAAGGCAGTACGGTCTGGACCGGAAGCACGGCCGACTTGAAAGCCGCCCCGGACCTGCGCGAACGTTATCTCGGAGCTTGAGGCATCACTCCGCTGCTTGCCGCTCTCCATTGATCTGTTCCATTACGCCCGCGGCGATCTCGAAGGAGCGTTTGCGGGATTGGTGGTCGTGGATCTGGCCAGTGAAGATCAGCTCGTCCGGTTCATAGGTTGCCATCAGCTCTTGCAGCTTCGCCTTGACGGTCTCAGGCGCTCCAACGGCAGAGATCCGCAGGGCGTCCTCCACCATTTCAATGGCGGCCGGGCCGACAAGGGCCTCAAGATCCGAGACAGGTGCGGGCAGGGGACCAGGTCTGCCAGTGCGCAGGTTGATGAAGGCCTGCTGCATGGAGGTTCTTAGATAAGCGCCTTCTTCATCCGTGTTGGCAGCAAAGACATTGGCGGCCAGCATGAAGTGCGGCTTTTCAAGATACCTTGAAGGGCGGAATGAGCGCCGGTAGATCTTGCTCGCATTGGCCAGCTCCGTCGGGGCAAAATGAGAGGCGAAAGCATAGGGCAGCCCATAGTGGGCGGCCATCTGTGCGCCATAGGTGCTGGAGCCCAGGATCCAGACCGGGACTCTGGTACCAACGCCGGGAACCGCGAGAATTTTCGCGCCATCAGCCGGGTCGTCCAGATAGGCCACCAACTCCAGAACGTCCTCTGGGAAGTTGTCCGCATTGTCCAAGGAGCGACGCAGTGCGCGGGCCGTCTGCATGTCGGTTCCAGGCGCACGGCCAAGGCCCAGGTCGATCCGGTCCGGATAAAGTTCGGCCAGTGTGCCGAACTGCTCCGCGATGACCAATGGAGCATGGTTGGGAAGCATTATGCCGCCGGATCCGACGCGCATGGTTGAGGTCGCACCGGCCACATGTCCGATCAGGACCGCAGTCGCGGCCGATGCGATCCCGCGCATGTTGTGATGCTCCGCCATCCAGTAGCGTTTGTAGCCGAGTTGTTCCGCGTGTTGAGCGAGATCTTTCGTGTTGACCAGTGCTTCGCGGACGCTGCGACCGGCTGGAACAGGAGAGAGATCAAGGAGGGAAAAGGGGATCATGAAAGACCTTTGTCTTGCCTGTTTTTCCTCTGCTAACAGAGTGTTGATCAGCAAATAGGAACGCTCGGTCCAAATTGTTAGACCCGGCTCTTGTATTTGGAACCGAGCGGTCCAATATGCCCTCCATGATCAAGGATTGTTGCCAATCAACCTCTGAAACGCAGGCACCTGCCAAGGCCACGTGTGGCCCGGGCCGTCCTCGTGCGTTCGATGAGGCAGAAGTGCTTGATGCGGCGCTCCAGGTTTTCTGGAGGCAGGGGTATGAGGCGACGTCACTTGACGATCTGACGAACGTTATGGGCCTGTCCCGTTCCAGCTTCTATTCGGCTTTCGGCTCAAAACAGGGTGTTTTCATAGCAGCCCTGAAGAGCTATTCGCAGGCCGCCATCAAGGCTTTTAAAGAGCTGTCTGAACAACCTTCCGAAGATCCTGTTGCAACTATATTGAGGGCGCTTGCTAACCCGAATGGCGGGCCGCGCGGCTGTATGCTGGTCAACTGCATTACTGAACTCGCGCCGCATCAGGAGGAAGTGGCAGAGATTGGACGTCAGCACCTTAAGCGGATCGAAGATCTTCTTGCGCAAGCTATTTCGCCAACCGATCCGGCGTCTGCCAGCGCAAAAGCGCGTGCCCTCTCGGCTTTGGCCATCGGCACCGTAACCCTGCGCAAATCCGGCGTCCCGCCGGAGCAGATTTCTGGAGCCCTGGACGCGGCGAGCGAGCTGTTCACGCCATAGGGCTTCTTTGAACATCCGGAGTTTTAAGCACCTGTAGGATCCCATGGTGCGGTCAATTCTGGACTAAATGGTCCAAAAATATGGACTCGATACGTCTGGCAATGTCTCGAGGAGATCGGCATGAGCGAACTGAAACTTTTCTCTCCCCTAAGGGCAGGAGAAATCGAACTGAAGAACCGAATTGTTCTGGCCCCCCTGACGCGCAATCGGGCACGTGCCGAAGATGATGCGCCTTATGAGATCCATGCCGACTATTACGGTCAACGTGCGAGCGCCGGCCTGCTGGTCACGGAAGCCTCCCAGATTTCCCCGCAGGGAAAAGGCTATGCCTGGACACCGGGTATCTATTCTGATGCCCAGATTGAGGGTTGGAAAAAGGTCACCGACGCGGTGCATGCAAAAGGCGGCAAGATTGTCATCCAGCTTTGGCACGTTGGCCGTATTTCACACCCTGTGTTGCAGCCAGATGGTGCCGCACCGGTTGCGCCCTCAGCGATAGCTGCACAGTCGAAGTCCTTTGACGGCGAGCAATTTGTCGATACTCCGGAACCGCGCGCGCTCGAGCTTCATGAAATCCCCGCAATCGTCGAGGACTATCGAAAGGCCGCAGCCAATGCGATGAAGGCCGGCTTCGACGGGGTCGAGGTACACGCCGCGAATGGCTATCTTATCGACCAGTTCTTGCGTGACAGCTCCAACAAGCGCGAGGATGCTTACGGCGGCTCGATTGAAAACCGGACACGCTTCCTGAAGGAGGTAATGGATGCGGTAACGACGGAAATTGGTACCGGCAAGGTCGGCGTCCGCATCAGCCCGTTCTCGGCAGCTAACGACATTTTGGATAGCGACCCGATGGCGCTTTTCAGCAAGGTTATCGATCTGTTTGATAGCTATGGCCTTGCATATCTGCATGTCGTCGAAGGCCAGACAGGTGGTCCGCGCGATCTTCCGGAAGGGGCCAGCCTGGCAAAGCTTTACGATCGCTTCTTCGGGCCAATCATGGGCAACAATGGCTATGATCGCCAAATGGCTGTCAACGCAGTGGCCGACGGCAAGGTCGATCTGGTCGCGTTTGGCCGACCGTTCATTTCCAATCCGGATCTTGTCGAACGGCTTAAGGCCGATGCGCCGCTGAATGAATGGGATCAGTCCACCTTCTATGGTGGTGGCCGGGAAGGCTACACCGACTACCCGACCTTGGCGAAGGTCGAACCCGCCTAACTCACTAGCTTCCAAAGACAACAAGCTACGGCTGCATTGCCTCCGTCATTGCCCCTGATGGACCTCCACAACTGGCAAGGCAGCCGACGAAACGACCGGTGCGGCCTTCCTCTCCCGCACCGGTCGTTTTGTGTCAGATGAGGAATCTGACGGCGTCAGGCGACAGTCTTCTTGCGCGTTGCAAAAGGCGCAGCCTTTACCGCTGACTTGACCGGTCCTTCACTGTGTCCACTGTTGAACACCGTCTGATTTCCACCCTTGGACTTGGCCCGATGCAGGCAGTGATCAGCGATCTCCTGCGCGCGGCTGAGTGGCACCGAGGCATTTCCGCAAAACAGCCCGATGCTCATCGTGATCACCAGTTGTTTGTCAGAAGCGCGAGACCCCTCGACGGTCAGATAGCGCGACAGCCGTTGGGCGACAGCGTCTGCTTCGACCTGCGCGACACCCGGTAGAAACAGCGCAAACTGATCGTCGCGCATACGGCAGGCCTCAGGAGTGGACTTGGCAGTCTCTAAGCAGATGCGGCCAAGCAGACGCTGCAGCGCATCATTCATGGCGTTGCCGTAACGGTCTTTTATGGTTTGCAGGTCGTCTATTTCGAGAACCATCAAGGCATAGGGCGTTGCGGGCGCGTCCATCTTCGCCAGCCGGGTTTCTGTCGCAGATACAAAGGCACGGCGGTTCGAAAGGCCGGTGAGCGGATCGGTCAACGCTTGTTGTGCGAATGTCTCCGTGGTCTGCTCGAAGACTGCAATGCCCAATCCAAGGATTTTCAGCACGACGGCGATGATAAGAACGATGATCGTGAGCTGTAGGGACGTCGTCTGAAAACTGGCTTGCAGATCTGGAAATGTCCTGCCCAAGTGCATCATGATCAGGTTCGCACGAACGAGGACGTCGAGGGTGAAGACAGCTATCAGAAGCAAGGAACTGATTTTCTGTGTCTTGAGCGCCTGCCAGCACTGATGGATGCAAAGCCCCATCGCGAGAATACTTGCAAGGTTGACGTAGAGCGTGCGCGCAAGCAGATCGTCCCGAAACCAGGGAACCAGGTAAAGCCCGAGCCAGCCGAAAGAGAGCAGGAAAGGCAGCCACGGATAGGAAACCTGATCCCTGTTCAGCATGCTCAGCGCATTGGGGCGCAGGCCAAAGCCGAACAGCATCAAGGCATTGGCAAGAGCGATGCTGAGCAGGTCGGAGATCGATCCGCGCATGCTGACAAGCGTTGCACAAGAGCCTGACAGGAGCATGGCAAACGCCCAAAACCCCCAGCCGAGGCGAATATGACGTGGGAACGACCTCAACGAGAGCGCCAGAACCGCAAGAATGAGCGCGCCCGTGTAGTAGGCGATCGTCACGGCCATCAAAAGGGTGGGTGTGTCGAGTTTCATAAAGCGATCCTGAATGCCTCTCGCCCTATTTATGATGAATCAATACTTAAGAAACCACTGCATAATTGCCTGAAATGACAAGTCTATCGACCGTGATTGAGCTGTTGCCATGGGTCGTTCCACAAGGCCGGTGCGCCATCGGTCTCATATGGCAAAGATGTGCTCTTGCCTCCTGTCAGACACCGCATCGCCTGCCCAGGCTTCAAAAGCTCGAAATTGCAACCGTACCGCTGCGTACTGTTTTTGTGTTTTCTGGCCTTTCGTCTCTTCCAAAAACCTGACAAAACACCAGTTGAGATCCAAGGCTGTTTGAGGATTTTCCCGGGGAGGACAGCCGAAAAGACAAGAAGACCTTTGAGGACGCAAGATCATGCCACCGTATCGTTCAAGAACCTCGACCCATGGCCGCAATATGGCGGGCGCGCGAAGCTTGTGGCGCGCAACCGGCATGAAGGATAATGATTTTGGCAAGCCAATCATTGCCATCGCCAACTCCTTCACACAGTTCGTGCCAGGGCATGTGCACCTGAAAGATCTTGGTCAGCTCGTCGCTCGGGAAGTCGAAAAGGCCGGTGGTATCGCGAAGGAATTCAACACCATTGCGGTCGATGATGGCATCGCCATGGGACATGACGGCATGCTCTATTCGCTGCCGTCACGCGAGGTCATCGCGGATGCCGTGGAATATATGGTCAACGGACACTGCGCCGATGCCATCGTCTGCATTTCCAACTGCGACAAGATTACGCCGGGAATGCTGAACGCGGCCATGCGTCTGAACATTCCGGTTGTCTTCGTTTCAGGTGGCCCGATGGAAGCGGGTAAGGTTGTTTTGGAGAACGGCGTCGCGAAGGCCGTTGACCTGGTCGACGCCATGGTCATGGCTGCAGATGACAGTGCGTCAGATGCCGACGTCATGGAAATGGAGCAGAATGCCTGTCCGACTTGTGGTTCCTGCTCGGGTATGTTCACGGCAAACTCGATGAACTGCCTCACGGAAGCCCTTGGTCTTGCGCTGCCGGGCAACGGCTCGACGCTGGCGACTCATGCAGACCGCGAGCGGCTGTTCGTTGAAGCAGGTCATCTGATCGTCGACTTGGCGAAGCGTTACTACGAGCAGGATGACGAAAGCGTTCTGCCGCGCTCCATCGCCAATTTCCAGGCCTTTGAAAATGCCATGAGCCTCGACATCTCCATGGGGGGCTCAACCAACACGATCCTTCATCTTCTCGCGGCCTCCTACGAAGGCGAAGTGGGCTTCACGATGGATGATATTGACCGTCTATCCCGCAAGGTTCCAGTGCTGTGCAAGGTCGCGCCGGCGATCGAGAACATCCACATGGAAGACGTTCATCGTGCGGGCGGCATTATGGGCATCCTCGGGGAACTGGATCGGGCAGGGCACCTGCATTCAGACAATCCGACGGTTCACTCGGCCTCCATGAAGGAAGCCTTGGCGCGTTGGGATGTCTGTCAGACAAACTCCGAAAGCGTTCACAAGTTCTACAAGGCCGCTCCAGGCGGTGTTCCGACACAGGTGGCCTTCAGCCAGGAGCGTCGTTGGGATGAGCTTGATCTCGATCGGACCTCAGGTGTGATCCGCGACGGCAAACATGCCTACAGCAAGGACGGCGGCCTCGCAGTTCTTTACGGCAATATCGCCGAAGATGGCTGTGTCGTGAAAACCGCCGGCGTAGACGAGAGCATTTTGAAGTTCACCGGTCCGGCCCGGATCTTCGAGAGCCAGGACAGTGCTGTGAGTGCGATCCTGACCGGCAAGGTCCACGAGGGCGATGTGGTTCTTATCCGCTACGAGGGGCCGCGCGGCGGGCCTGGCATGCAGGAAATGCTCTATCCGACCAGCTATCTGAAGTCCAAAGGGCTCGGCAAAGCCTGTGCGCTGATTACCGATGGCCGTTTCTCGGGTGGCTCCTCGGGCCTGTCCATTGGTCACATTTCGCCTGAAGCTGCCGAGGGCGGTGCCATCGGTCTCGTCGAGGAAGGTGACACCATCGTCATCGATATCCCGAACCGAGTGATGAAGGTCGACCTCTCTGATGGCGAGCTGGCGGAGCGCCGTACACAGATGGACCTGAAGGGTGATGCGGCCTGGAAACCGGTTGAAAAGCGCAAGCGCAAGATCACCACGGCGCTGCGTGCCTATGCAGCCCTGACGACCTCGGCTTCAAAGGGTGCCGTTCGCGTCGTGGACTAGGGACACCGGTGCATTTTGAAAAGGCGGACACGAGTGTCCGCCTTTTTTCGCAGCGGCAAACCGAAGATCTTCACGCCTCAGTCTTTGCGGTTCAACATCATCAATTCCATTCGCTTCAGTTCGCGCAAGATCCTGTCAGCCTGCATTTGGGGTGCGAGGCTGAGTTTGAGGTTGATGGCACAAAGGATCAGAACGGCGGAGGATATCCCCCATTTTACCGCGCTCAGGGTGTCGTCCGCTCCGAGAAACTGAACGGCACACCAGCTCCCACCGAGGAACATCAGGCTCTGGGTGATCATGATCACCCAGGTGACCCAGCCGAGCCTGCCCCTGAATTGCTTCAGTCCGAGCGCGAAATACCCTAGCTCCTTTGTATCCTCGAAGAGCTGTCTGTCTTCGCCTTTCAAGGCATCCTCTATCAGTTGATCGAGCTTATCCATGGGGCTCTCCTTTCAGATGGTTTCGTAAGCTGGTGCGTGCATTCATCAATCGGCTCTTGACTGTGCCGACTGGAACATCCAGGGCGAGCGCAACCTCGGCGACGCTCATATCTTCCAGGTAAAACAAGGCAACGGTTGCCTGTTGTGCCGGAGGTAATTGGTTCAGTGCCAGTCTGACGGCCTCGCTATCCAGATGGCCTGGCTCGGGCGCTGGCGTGACAACCGAAGTCTCGGTCCTGGCAGTTTCGACAATCGCCCGGTCTTTCTGCAGGGTCTTGATATGGGCAGCGACCCGGCGGGATACGATGCAAAGTGCCCAGGGAAGAAAGGCATTTTCATCGCGCAGCCTTGAAAGGCCCTGGAAGATCTGAACCCAAGCTTCTTGAGCAATGTCTCGAGCGGCTTCCCTGTCTCCACATAGACGGGTCGCATGAGCCAGCAGGCGTTGTGTCCTGAGTTCGACCAGTCGGCTGAAGGCCTTCCGGTCACCGTGTCGAGCTTCCAGAACCAGAAGCGCTTCCAGCGCCTTGATTTTATCCTTACGAACCGCAGCCAT
The DNA here is from genome assembly GCF_009650605.1 of Labrenzia sp. CE80. Classification (NCBI taxonomy): domain Bacteria; kingdom Pseudomonadati; phylum Pseudomonadota; class Alphaproteobacteria; order Hyphomicrobiales; family Stappiaceae; genus Labrenzia; species Labrenzia sp. CE80. The sequence goes on along the minus strand of NZ_WAJT01000001.1, from coordinate 2,085,349 downwards.
TCCCACCTCAACCGATCGTTGCTTGTGCATATAGGTGTTGGCTTCAAGGTGTTTGGTTCAGTGCAAGAAAGCTTTTTATTCGATTTCGCTATTAGATCTGGTCTGGGTCTTTAGGTTCTGGGCGTACGCACTTGAGGTTTGGGCCTCAACTGGCCTCCATCCAGGTGCTTGGCGGACAGCCTTTCACGCGCAGAAACTCGCGGTTGAAATTCGACTTGGTGTTGAAGCCGCTCGTGTACATCGCGGACGTGACATTGGCACCGGCCTTCAGTTCCTGACAGGCGTGTTCAATCCTGAAGGTATTTATGTACCGGGAGACATTCACGCCGGAGTAGCCGTTGATCGTGGCCGAAAGCAGCTTCTCAGGCACCTTGAGGCGCCGCGCTACACGGCCAAGCGTCAGATTCGGATCAAGGTAGATCTTTTCGCCCTTCATCAGGTCTTCAAGCGCGGTGAAGAGGTCAGGGTCTGCGTCATAGGCTTGAGATCGAGCAGAAGTCTGGCGGGCGGGGGAAGCGGTCTCGCTGGTCGAGTTCTCTTCATCGGAGGTGTCTTTCAGCATGTCCGACAGGTTCAAGATGCCGATCATCAGCAGGACACCGGAGGAAAAAATCGAGATGACCCAGGGGCGCAGCCACTCCTGATCGGCGGCCATGATCGCAATGATGACCACGTCGCTGAACGCGGAAGCCAGCAAGGCCAGTCCCACGACCCGCCACAGAGCGAGCGGCCGATCTCCGTGCTCCAGTCGTATCAGGGGCAGGGCATCGGCACCGGATAGCGTGGCTTTCAGAAGCAGACCCGCATAGCCGACATAGGCAGCGACCACCAGACCATCCATGATATCGGGCAGGGCGTAGAAACATATCGCGCCCGCAACAGGACCCAGCGCGTGAAAGCAATCCCGCTTCCATGCCAAAGGACGAATGGCCGTGCTGGCGAAGGCCAGATAGGCAAGCGCTGGAATCACCATGGCCGTCACTGGCTGCACAGGGCCAAGCCAAGAGATCCCATAGTGCTGGTTGAAGGAGATGATCAGGGACTGGATGGCACAGGCCAGGATCAGGATCTGCACCATGACGGGTGTGTCGCGTGCCAGAAATGCGCGCAGCCAGACATAGGCCAGAACCAGGGCGGCAAACATGGAAATGGGTAGAACTGGCATGGCACCGATCGCGCTTGAACCTGGTTGGTCTGGTCCCATATCCGGTTTCAGGAAGACCTTGAACCGGATATAGGACGTATTTCGTGTCAGGTTTCAACAGACTCCCTCCTGTGATCCACCACAGGAAAGACCAATTCGATGAAACACCTTCTTTTCGCCGCTGGCCTTCTTGGTTCTCTCGCGACGGGAGCCGAAGCCGAAACGCTCAGTGGCTATGACCGGTTTGATATCAAGGCCAGTCATCGCAGCCATCTCATCCAGGGGTCCGTCTGGTATCCTGCTGGTTCCAAGACCTATGCCGTGCCGATTGGCGACAATCCTCTTTTTCACGGAACGAAGGCCATCCTGGGCCCCAAAATTGCTGCCGGCAAGTTCCCTCTCGTCGTCCTCTCTCATGGCTCTGGCGGCAATATGGACAGCCTTGGTTGGCTCTCGTCAGAGTTGGCGCTGCGCGGTGCCATGGTGCTGGCGGTCAATCATCCGGGCAGTACCTCTGGCGACAGTTCCCCTCGGCGGTCCACACGCTTCTCCGACCGGGTTCATGACTTGTCGGCTGCTCTGGACTTGTTTCTGAATGACCAGGAGTTTGGTCCGAAGGTGGACCGGTCGAGAATTTTTTCACTTGGCTTTTCGCTTGGCGGCGGGGCGGCGCTCCAAAGCATTGGCTTGATGCTTGAGGCCACCAAGATCGGTGATTATTGCGCCGAAAATCCGCAAGCGCCTGGCTGTGATTTCTATGGCAAGGGAGGCGTTGATTTTCGGAACGTTGATTTTGAACTGACTGACGGAAACTATGCAGATCCGCGGTTCGCCGGAACCATCGCGGTCGATCCGGGCTGGCCATATGCCTTTACCGACGAGAGCATCGCCTCCATGGAAAAACCGGTGCTTCTGATCAATTTGGGATCGCAGGAGACCTTGCCGTTTCAGGTCAACGTTGGACAGCAGGGAAGCGGTATGGCGGATCGTTTGCCAAACGCCACCCACCTTGAGATAGCGCCGTCCAACCACTTCTCTTTTCTTGCGCTTTGTAAGGACAAGGCACGCTTTATTCTGCAGGAGGAAGGCGAGGATCCGATCTGTGACAATCCGGCGGGGTCTGATCGGGGCATTGTCCATCGGAAGGTGATCGATGCGGTCTCGGATTTCCTGCAGCTGCCGGGTGAGCAGGGGAACTAGGCGCAAAAGCGATCGCAGGCGGCGGCTGGAAAAGCCGTCGTCTTCCCTTGTCCGCATGTGCTTCAATAGCAAAGCTTGCAATTTCAGGCAGCTACAGCATATGGCAGAGTGAGATTTACCCCACAACAGACCGCTCGTCGTCATCCGGACATCGTTTCACATATGGATTCTCTGACACAATTCGTTCTTGGCGCCGCCGTGTCGACCGTGGTTCTCGGCAAGAAGCTCGGCCCGAGAAAAGCAGCGCTTGTGGGCGGCGTTCTTGGAACTCTTCCTGATCTGGATGTTTTCATTCCCTTCGACGATCCGGTCGATACCTTCGTGTTTCACCGTGGCTGGACCCATTCTCTTTTTGTCCATGCGTTAGCGACACCTCTGATCGGTGAGGGGCTGGTAAGGCTGTTCAAGGGTCTGCGCGATCATCGCTGGCTGACCTGGCTTGCCGTCTTCCTGTGCCTGTCGACCCATGCGCTGCTCGATGCAATGACGATCTACGGCACCCGTCTTCTCTGGCCAGTTTACCCCGAGCCTTTGGGCGTCGGGTCCATCTTCATCATCGACCCGCTCTACACGCTCCCGCTGCTTGGCGTGGTCATCTGGGCATTGTTCAAGAAGGATTGGACGAAACGCTTTTCGCGTGGCCTGATGGCAGCAGTGGTCTTCAGCACGGCCTATCTTGGCTTTGGCATCGCAGTTCAATCTCACATGGAGAACCGGGCCAGGGACGTCTTTGCCGACGCAGGGATCGAGTCGGATCAGATGATGGCACTCGCAGCGCCGTTCAACTCCGTTCTCTGGAAGGTGATCGGCATCGAAAATGGCACCTATCATAACCTCTATCTGTCACTCCTCGATGATGATGCTCCCGCCAAAATCTATAGTCATCCACGGCGTCCCGATCTGACTATTTGCCTTGAGGACAACGAGGCTTTTGAGAAGCTAGCCTGGTTTAGCCGTGGATATTTCAAGGCTGAGATGGTCGAGAACCAGATTGTTGTTTCGGACCTCAGGATGGGCATGACACCGGCCTATGTGTTTCGCTTCGCGGTCGCAGAGCAGTCAGATGACGGCGTGCAGGCAATTTTCCCGAAACGCGAAATGAGTCACAGAGCGATATCAAACGGTGATCGTGACTGGATGGTCGCCCGACTTTTCGGACAGCAGGCTGTTCGGGCGGCAGAGGCAGCTGAAGGCATGGGTACCAATAGCACAATGACTTGTGGCGCCGACGGGACGACGCTGCCTGCAGGCTAAGGGTTGAAGCCCAATGGCATTGCTGGCTGATCCTGACACAGGCGGTTGGCACTGTTGCATGGCGAGTGGATCAAAATAATAAGTATTATTATCTATGTTATAATTTACCAAGCGTTTATCCGCGCGCTCCTAAACTTCCAGACAGCCCATCCTGGCCAGAAATCCAGATACTCCGCGGAAAAACGCAGCAGATAGTCATGCCAAGAAACGTTACGGTTACCGGGGTCGAGAGAACCTTCGGCGACGACGACATAATTGTCAGCAAAACAAATTTGAAGGGCCACATCACCTACGCAAATGATGTTTTCCTCAAGATCGCCGACTACAAGGAAAAGGAAGTCCTCGGTCAGCCGCACAGCTTGATACGGCATCCCCATATGCCGCGTTGCGTCTTCAAACTGCTGTGGCAAACGGTTGAGGCGGGGCAGGAGATCTTTGCCTATGTGATCAACCGGACCAAGCACGGCGATCACTACTGGGTCTATGCCCACGTTACCCCGAGCAGGGATACGTCAGGTCGCATCATTGGCTATCATTCGAACCGCAGGGTTCCTGATCGCAAGATCCTTGAAGATCAGATTATGCCGCTTTATCGCGAACTTCTTCGAGAGGAAGCGAGCCATGGAGACCGTAATGCCGGCATGCTTGCGGGAGAGCAGATGATGATGGATCTGCTTGCTCGCGAAGGAGTCGCCTACGACGAATATGTCGCAACTCTGGGAAAACCTCACTTGCGCGCGAGTCGCGATGGGCAAGCGCCTCTGCCGCGTGAACAGGCAATTTAATTGGAACAATCGACATGTTATCAGGTTTGAAAAAGTCTTCCCTGAGAAAAGCTATATCCGTTTGCCACGCCGTGGCGAATGGTGACTTCGAAGCGCGGATTACCAATATTTCGGAGACTGGCGAAGCGGCAGAACTCATGCACGCCATCAACCTCCTGATAGATCGGACAGATGCCTACTTACGTGAATCCAAGGCTTGCCTCGACTATGTTGGCCGGAACCAGCATTTCCGACTGATTTCCGAGAAAGGGATGGCTGGAAGCTTCAAGGATGCAGCAACCAGTATCAATAAGGCCACGCTGTCGATCAAGGAGAGGCATGACGACTTCTGCAGGCTTGGATCCGACTTTGAAGACCAGCTTCAGGACGTGGTTCAGTCGATGACCAATACCGTCGGTGACCTGAACGTGGTTTCGGACAATGTCGCGCGGGCCTGCTCGGAAGCGAGTGAGCAATCGGTCATGGTGGCCGCGGGGGCTGAAGAAGCCTCGACCAACATGCACAGTGTTGCTGCTTCAACGGAAGAGCTGACGAGCTCAATCACAGAGATCAACCGACAGGTCGTGTCTGCAGCCGAGATTGCCAACGGAGCCGTAGATAAATCCCGGACAATGAGCCGGGAAATCGACAGTCTTTCACGCAGCTCGATGAAAATCGGTGAAGTGGTTCAGCTTATCAACGACATCGCTGCCCAAACCAACCTGCTTGCCCTGAACGCCACCATTGAGGCGGCCCGGGCTGGCGAAATGGGCCGAGGGTTTGCCATCGTTGCACAGGAGGTCAAAGCGCTGGCCAGCCAGACCGCGAATGCGACGGAAGATATCAACGCGCAAATTTCCGCTCTGCAGTCCGTCACGGCCAATGCGGTCGACGCCAATGCGGAGATCAGCGATGCGATTGAACGCGTTAGTGAGATCTCTTCTGCAATCGCGGCTGCCGTGGATCAACAGGCCGAGGCTACTGGCGAAATTGCGCACAATGTCGAAGATGCCGCCGCCGGTGCCACAAATGTCACCGCAAGCATCGTGGGTGTGCAGTCCGCAACGGCCGAAACACAGGAGGTGAGTGGAAAGGTCGTAGGTGCTGCAGGCAGCCTCAAACAGCAGGAGGTCAATCTCCAACAACTTCGCAGCCAAATGATTGCCTTCTTGGAAGCGGCAAGAAAAGTAGGCTAGCGCCTCAGGCAAACGAATTCGAAATGGAAAAAGCCGCGTAGAGTGCTGCGCGGCTTCTTAGGTTGTCTAGAAACCTGGACTTACGAGCCGGATCGACTTTGGGTTCTGCACGTTCTTGCAAAGAAAAAGGCAGACCCAGGCCCGCCTTAAGCTGTCCAGGCTGAAGCCGGCTCAGGCCGGCTCTAGGGCTTTCGCCCTGGCGAGCCGGCTGACGACATTCTCTATGATCTTGTGGCCAGCATCCTGGTCGAGCGACATGATGCTCTCTGGATGGAATTGAACCGCCGCTATTGGCTCTTCGTCATGCTCTATGGCCATGATGACTCCATCCTCCGTCTCGGCGGTGACCCGGAAGTCCGAGGGCAACTTGTCCTTCTTGGCGAAGAGTGAATGGTAGCGCCCGACGATGACGGGCGCATCGAGGCCTTCAAACAGGATAGAGTTACCGGAAATCGAGATCGGGGACGGCTTTCCATGCATCGGAACGTCCAGCTGGCCAAGTTCGCCACCGAGCGCTTCAGTGAGTGCCTGAAGGCCTAGGCAGACACCAAAGATCGGCAGTCCGCGCGAACGTGCCCGACCGATCGTCGCCGCACAATCGAAGTCTTTTGGCGAACCGGGGCCCGGCGACAGCACAACGAGGTCGGGATTGACGTCATAAAAGACGTGGTCGGCGACGGGCGAGCGATAGGTGACGACCTCTGCTCCGGTCTGGCGGAAATAATTCGCCAGCGTGTGGACGAAGCTGTCCTCATGATCGACGAGCAGAATTTTGAGGCCTTCGCCAAGCTTTGCCTTTTGGGTCTTGTTCTCGGTCTTGGTCGCCAGCCCTGCCTCGCGAACGGCAGCGCGCATGGCTTCCGCCTTGAGCTCGGTTTCAGCTTCCTCGTCCTCGGGAACACTGTCGTAGAGCAGTGTTGCACCAGCGCGGATCTGCGCGACGCCATCCTTGATCCGGACAGTCCGAAGCGTCAGGCCGGTGTTCATGTCACCGTTGAAAAGCACGGCACCGATGGCGCCGCCATACCAGGCGCGTGGGCTCTTTTCATTCTGCTCGATGAACTCCATCGCCCAGCGTTTTGGTGCGCCGGTGACCGTTACTGCCCATGTGTGGGACAGGAAGGCGTCCAGCGCATCCATGTCTTCGCGTAAAATGCCCTCGATATGGTCGACCGTATGGATCAGACGCGAGTACATCTCGATTTGCCGCCGCCCGATAACCTTCACCGAACCAGGAACAGAAACCCGGCTCTTGTCGTTCCGGTCAACGTCCGAACACATGGTCAGTTCGGCCTCATCCTTGGACGAATTCAGCAGCTTGCGGATCTGCGCTTCGTCTTCGATCGCGTTTTTGCCGCGTCGGATGGTGCCTGAAATCGGGCAGGTCTCGACCCGGCGTCCGCCGGTTACCCGAACATACATCTCAGGGGAAGCGCCGACGAGATACTCGCGGTTTCCCAGATTGAAGAAGAAGGAATAAGGCGAGGGATTGATCTGCTGAAGCCGTCGGGAAACGGCCGATGGCGGGTTTGGGCATGCTTCATAGAAGGTCTGGCCGGGGACTGTCTCGAACAGATCGCCACGGCGGAAATAGTCTTTGGCCTTGTGAACCAGCTTGGCATATTCGCCTGGCTCGTGGTCGCCCCGGCCCGGGTCTTCGTTGGCCGGCATGTAAGGGCTCTTCTCGCCGTCGCGCGGCAGACCCTTGGTGCTCTTGCCATCGACCTCAAAGTCATATTCGAGCACGTAAGCACGCTTTCCGTGGTGGTCGACGATCAGGATCTCATCGGGAAGGAACAGGACAACGTCCCGCTGGTCTCCCGGCCGCTCCAGCTTCAGGTCAATGGGCTCGAACTGGAACGCAATGTCATAGCCGAACGCGCCATAGAGGCCGAGCTGATCGTCGTCGCATGCAAAGAGTTCTTTGAGCGCTCGAACGATCGAGAAGGTCGATGGCTGACGCGAACGTTCCTCCTCCTGAAACTCCCGGTCCGGCTTCTTCACAGTGAGGTCGATGCGTTCGTCAGAGCTCGAGAAGTTTGCCACATCGGGATGCGCCTTCAGCGCCCGGACGACGGCTGGCATTAGGACCTTGCCGCGTTCGTTGAGCGCTCTTATTTCGACGGTTCGGTCATTTGCTTCCATCACCAGCGGCGGGTTGACCAGCGCCATGTCCCAACGGGTGTAGCGCCCCGGATATTCATAGGACGAGGCCAGGACCGCGCCACGTTCGGCATCCAGTCGATCAATCCACGCGGAAGTGCCGGCTTGATAATCGGATGGGCGGGACGTTCGGGAGATGGTGATCCCGCTTTGGCAGTTGAATGTCTGGTCAGCCAGTGCCGGCATGGTAACTCATCCTCTGGTGTGGGCGTGGTTGGAAACACGTCCTGAAATTTTCTAAGGCCTCGGAGTGCTCACCGTTCGGTGAGGCCGACGCCCGGTCAAATGAACTTGCTCAAACAAAACAAAGGCCGCCTGCGGAAACCCGCGGCGGCCTTTTGTCTGCTTTGATCACGTTCAAGACATGGAAAAGCGCTGGCCGCCGATTAAGCGTCCCGCCACCACCAAGTCTGGATCGCGATCATGTTCATGGGAAATGGCATAGCGGATCGACGCTGGAGTGGCAATGAGGAATTGAATGGGTGTGGCGATGTAGTCTTCCCTAGCAAGGCCGGGGGCTAGGCGCGCGTTTGCAGAAGCGTGGCACCAGCTTTTGCTTTCGGCACCTCGGATTTTCCCGTCAATGCTGTGCGCAATTTGTATTGCTGAACGTCTAGCCGCTCTCCCACTGGGAAAAATCGCTGAAAATGCCGAACAGTTGTAGCTTTTGACATCACGTTCATCTTTTTCGGTAAAGTTGTAAACAGTGCGGTCTGGAGAGCGAGCACAACAAAATCTCAGCATGGGGCGCTGGTACATGGAACATTATGATCTGATTGTGATCGGCAGCGGGCCTGCCGGGCGCCGCGCCGCCATTCAGGCGGCCAAGTTCGGTCGGGACGTTTTGGTGGTCGAACGCGGCCGCCGGGTCGGTGGCGTGTCGGTTCACACGGGAACAATTCCCTCCAAGACCCTTCGCGAGACAGCGTTGAATCTTTCGGGCTGGCGCGAGCGTGGCTTCTATGGCCGGTCCTACCGGGTCAAGCAGGACATTTCCGCAGATGACCTGCGCGCCCGTTTGCACATCACCTTGAACCACGAGATCGAGGTGCTGGAGCACCAGTTCGCGCGCAACCAGGTTTCGACGCTTCGAGGCGAAGCAAAATTCGTCGATGAGAAGAGCATCGAGGTTGAAGGCGAGGCGGGGGAGACCTTTCACTTCTCCGCGGACAAGTTCCTGATCGCCGTTGGAACGCAGCCCTTTCGGCCGGACTATGTGCCGTTCGATGGAGAATATATTCTCGACAGCGACGAAATTCTTGATCTGGTCGACCTGCCGCGGTCGATCGCCGTGATCGGAGCCGGCGTGATCGGTATCGAGTATGCGACCATCTTCTCCGCGCTTGATGTGCATGTCACCCTTATCGAACCACGCGACACGATGCTCGATTTCATCGACAGCGAACTGGTGGCAGACTTTACCCACGAGCTGCGCGATCGAGGCATTGTCATGCGTTTCGGCTCAAAGGTTGAAAAGATCACCAAACATGGTCCGGGAAAATGCGAGATCGAGCTGGAAGGGGGGCGTTGCATCCGGTCCAACGTGGTGCTCTTCGCCGCCGGACGCATGGGCAACACCCAACCGCTCAATCTTGATGCCTGCGGCCTGACTGTCGATCACCGCGGGCGGCTGAAGGTAGATGCACAGACGTTTCAGACAGACGTCGAGCATATTTTTGCGGCGGGCGACGTCATCGGCTTTCCAAGCCTGGCCTCGACGTCCATGGAGCAAGGCCGGATCGCGACCTGCCATGCACTTGGCGAAAAGGCCTATGATCCGCCGGAGTACTTTCCTTATGGAATCTACGCCGTGCCGGAAATCTCGACTGTCGGCATGACCGAAGAAGAGGTGAAGGAACGGGGCATTCCATACGAGTGCGGCATTGCGCGCTTCCGGGAGACCTCGCGCGGCCATATCATGGGGCTGAATTCCGGCATGCTCAAAATGATCTTTTCCCTGAAGACCCGCCGTCTTCTGGGCTGTCACATTGTGGGTGAAGGGGCGACTGAGCTGATCCACATCGGCCAGGCGGTTTTGAACCTGAAGGGCACGCTCGAATACTTCGTCGAGAACACCTTCAATTATCCGACCCTCGCTGAGGCCTACAAGATCGCCGCGCTCGACGCCTGGAACAGGATGCCGATGGTCGACGAGTGAGGGAGGAGGCAGCCTTGCGGTCCTTTACCGGGCCGTTGAGGCGATAAATTTCTCCAGCAGCGCCGAAAGCTGTTCGACCTCCGCGTCGGTCAGGCCACTGACTGTCTTTTGCTGGCAGGTGATATAGTCCGGCATCATGCCCTTGATGAGCTTCAAGCCCTGGTCTGTCAGGCAGACCATGAGCGCGCGGCGGTCTTCCGGATGCGGGCAACGGGTGATGTGTCCAGACTTCTCCAGCCGGTCGAGCCGGGCTGTCATGCCACCGGAGCTCATCATGGTGGACCTGTAGAGTTCCGTGGGCATCAACTTGTAGGGGTGCCCCGAGCGAACAAGGGTCGCCAGAACATCGAACTCTCCCTGTTTCAGTCCTGCTGCCTTGAAAATGGGTGCCAGGTGCTCGGTGGACACAACATGGGAAGCTTCATTGAGGCGGCCTAGCAGCACCATGGGCGCCAGGTCCAGTCCAGGTATCTCCCGACTCCATTGATTTCGAGCTACGGCTGCGCGGTCGCCAGTCGTTTGGTTTTCTGAGTTGGTTTCCGCGCGCTTCTCGCCGATCTCCGGCTCTTTCACCATCGGTGTTCCTATCGCAGTTTCGCCTCTGAAGGTGATGGCGGCTTGGTTTCGCTTTGTCAAATTTCAAGAATCTTTATAACAAGTATCTTGATATCAAGATAAATAATCCGATATAGCTGAAATCAGCGGACGGCTGTGACAGCGGAAAGGATTTTGACATGGTGGAGACGACAGAACGGGCGGTGGGGTTGGCCGCGAGGGAAAACGGCGCGGGGAGAACTTTGACAGGAGACGGCGCAGCGCAAGTGATCCCGGGTGCGATCGTCCTGCTGATGATCGTGGGAACATTGCTTGCGGGATCGGTGGTGTTCGCCAAATGGGCACCTTCCACCGGATGGTCGCCTATCGCCTTGCTGCAATGGTCCCTGTTGGGAACAGCCGTGGTTCAATTCGCGGTTGTCGGGTTCTGGAAGGCTGGATCAGCAGGTGAGCGCCCTGACGAGAGGCAGGCTCGATCGAACGTCGCTAGGGTTCGCCAGTTGGCGCTCTACTGCGCGGTCTCCGGTCTGCTTTTCGCTGTCCCCAACGCATTGGCATATGCTTCGGCACGCCACGTCGGTGTTGGCTTCATCGCCTTGTGCTTTGCCTTTCCGCTGGTTCTGACCTACGCGCTTTCCGTGATGCTGGGACGGGAACGGTTAAACGGCAGACGCCTGACCGGAGTTGGCCTCGGGGTTGCTGGCGGCGTGCTTCTGGCCTGGCAGGGGCTTGGCCAGGCAACCGGCAATGCGGTCTGGTATCTGGCGGCTCTGGCCATGCCGGTGCTCATCAGCATTGGAAACATCTATCGCAGTGCCTATTGGCCGGACGCGGCAAGTCCGCAATTTCTGTCAGCAGGAATGATGGCTTTTGGATTTATCACGCTGTCGGTTTTGAATGCGATGCTGGGAACCGATCTTGCGCCCGCCACATATGGTTGGCAGGCGATGGCGTTGCTTGCCGCGCAGGTGGGGCTGTTTTCAACGCTCTATGCGCTCTATTTCCTGCTTCAGAAGCTGGCAGGTCCAGTCTATCTCAGTCAGATTGGGTCTGTCGCGGCCGTCGTCGGCCTGGCGCTGGCATATATTATGTTTGGTGAAGTGCCAGGAGCAGAAAAACTTCTCGCCGCAATGGCGATCGCGGCCGGGATCTACTTCGTCAGTCGCGCAAAGTAGCCTGATGCACACTTGGTAAAATGGTCGCAGTTGTTTTCCCGCGCAGAGGGCCTCTGATTCGATGGTCAAAAAAAAGCGCCGCGGCTTTGGAAGTTGCGGCGCTTTTTGCTCCTTGGAGCGTTTCTTGGATCTGCTAATTTTAGGCGGCGTTCGCCTTAATTCCATCGAGGAAGGCGGCAACATGATCGCGAAGCTGGCGCGCTTCGCGCTCCAGGCTCTGGCTTGCTGAGTAAACGGTGTCAGCTGCCTCGTTGGTGATAGTCGCCGCCTGGGACACGCCAGAGATATTCTCGGAAACTTCCTGCGTACCGGATGCGGCTTGCTGAATGTTCTTCGCTATATCCGTCGTGGCTTCTCCTTGCTGCTCGACAGCCTCGGTGATTCCGGTTGTGATATGGTTGATTTTTCCAACCGTCTCGGTGATGTCCGCGATGGCTTCAACGGCTTTGCTGGTTTCTTCCTGGATCGACGAGATTTGGCTCGAAATTTCCTCGGTTGCCTTGGACGTCTGAGTTGCAAGTTCCTTTACTTCAGAGGCCACAACGGCAAAGCCTTTGCCAGCTTCCCCAGCGCGTGCTGCCTCAATCGTGGCGTTGAGCGCCAGAAGATTCGTTTGCTCTGCGATCGCCTGGATCAAGGTTACAACTTCGCCAATGCGGCCGGCAGCTTCTGAAAGGCCTTGGATGCGCTCATTGGTCTGAACGGCCTGAGATGAGGCTTGAGATGCAATTTCGGCAGATGTACCGACCTGGCGGCTGATTTCGGTTACGGACGCCGTCAGTTCTTCTGCCGCTGCTGCGACCGTTTCCGTGTTTTGGGACGCGCTTGCTGCCGCACCGGCAACGGCTTCACTCTGATCGGTGGTCTGCTTGGCGCCTTCGTTCAGGCTGGTCGACGCTTCCTGGAGCCCCGAAACCGATCCGGTGATCGTGTCGAGCAGACCGCGAACCTGAACTTCGAAATCGGTCGAGAGGGTCTGGATATTCCCGGATCTTACGAGATCCTGCTGCTGACGCTCGGTCTGGTCGGACTCGAGCAAGCGACGGGAATGCTCATTTTCGACGAAGGTTTCCATGGCAGAAGCCATCTCACCGATTTCGTCGCCGCGGTTGGCACCCCCGATATCTATCCCTGTGTCGCCCCTTGCAAGAGCCTGCATGTTACGGGTCAGCGCCTTGAGCGGAACGGCTATGTTACGAATAGCGGCGAAAGCCACGACTCCTGCCAAAAGTGCGCCAACCAGAACAAGACCAGCCGTCTTGATCATCTGGGAGAAGAAGGTGGCTTCGATGTCGTCTATGTAATTGCCGGTAGCGAAGATCCATCCCCATGGTTCATAGAGGTCGGCCCAGGTTGCCTTGGGTACCGGAATTTCCTCATCCTTGCGGGTCCAGCTGTAGTAAAGCAAGCCGCCGCCATTGTTGGCGACCTGGATCATTTCACGAATGTGATACTTGCCGTTCTTGTCTTGGGCATCCCAGGCGTTCTTGCCTTCAAGTTTGGGGTTTGAGCTTACAATCCGATCGCCATTCGGACCGATTACGAAAGCATAATTCTTGCCATCGTAGGTCGCGGCGCGAATAATATTTCCCGCTTGTGCCATCGCCTCCTGACGGGTGAGTTCACCGCTCTTCTCAAGACCGTGGAAATAGTCCGCAATAGAACTTGAGAATTCGACGACCGTTCTGGCTTTGGCCGCACGTTCTTCGAATAGTGTTGAGCGCAGATTTAACAGTTCGAAGCTCAATAGGGCCACCGCCACGATGCCAAGCGTGATCACGGGAAACCAAATCTTGACGCCGATTCTAAAACGATCGAGAATCATCGCTCTCTCCTGGAAAGATAACTTCCTTTCTTGTCTGACGGAAATTTGAAATAAAGGTAAAGAAACCAGATGCTGAGAAACTGCTTACATTAGGGCAGGTGACTAGGGGTTATATTTGATAAATAGGTTTTTATGCCAATGCGTGGCTGTCCATAATAAGTCGATTGATGGAATCTATTGGTATTGCTTAGTGAGTGGTCATTTATTTTTGCAGGCTAATGCAGGCTAATGCAGGCTAATGCAGGCTAATGCAGGCAAACGCAGCTGACGTAATTGACGCGCAGTCCAACAACGGTCACACGCACGCGGCATGGCCACGTATTAGACGAACTAATTGAATTGAGATGAATTGCGTCGTGGCGGCCAAAACGACACGAAGTGCCGATAAGGCGATCAGCAGAGCCAGCAATTATCCGGAAGGCTCGCGGGGCCCACCGCACCTTCCGATTCGATCCAGCTCGCGATGCCGTTCTGGACATTCGCGATTTGGGTGAAACCGGCTTTTTCCGAAAGGTGCTGGGACAGAACCGAACTGCGATTGCCCGACTGGCAAATGAAAACGATCTCGTCGCCAGGTCCGGTGATCACTTTCTGGAGTTCGTCTCCGAAGGCCGGGTTGACTTGGCCTTTTTCATCGAAAAACGTAATCAGATGGCTGCCGGCGAGAACGCCGGTGGCCTTCCATTCATCAGGCCGCCGGATGTCGACGATCGGAACGCCGGCCGCCAGTTTTGCTTTCAGCTCATCATTTCCGATGTCGGAAAATTTCTTGCCCTTGACCTCGAGCAGCTCGACCTCGAACTTCAGCGTTGCATTCGGCGGGATCACATTTCCTGCACCTCGGCGGCCATAGCCTAGTTCCGGCGGGATGATCAGTTCACGCTTGCCGCCGACCTTCATGCCTTCAACGCCTTGTTCCCAGCCGGGAATGACCCGCCGCTCGCCGAGTGTGAACGAGAAGGGTTGATTGCGATCATGACTGGAATCGAACTTCGTGCCGTCCATCAGCCAGCCGGTGTAATGCACGACTACCGTTTCGCCGACGTTTGCCTCTTCTCCAGTGCCGATCGTGATATCCGTGACCTTGAGCTCCTCCGCCTGGGCCGGCAGGGTGAGCAAGATCAGGGCGGACACAGTCGCTGCTATGATTGGTCTGAGCATATAAAACCTCGTCTGGATGATGAACACGGCCAGACCACGCCCTGTCAAAACGGCGAAGTCAAGACAGATTCCCGATATGATCAAGCCCTCACCACAGCCACGCAGCGCCTCTGACGCCTGAGCTGTCGCCGTGTTTGGCTTTGCGGATGGGAACCTCATAGACATCTGACATGATGTAGGGCTGCATCAAGGGCAGGAGGTCGTCGTAGAGCTCGTCCACGTTCGACATGCCGCCGCCGAGAACGAAGCAGTCAGGATCCATCAGGTTCGCAGCCATGGCGAGTGCGCGGGCGAGGCGGCTGGCATAGGCCTCATAGGTCGCTCTGGCAACAGCATCGCCGCTGCGTTTGAGGGCCATGATTTCGTGGCCCTTGAGCGCCTTGCCCGATCGCTCAAGGTAGTCTGCCTGGAAGCCCGTGCCCGAGCACCAGTGGTCGATTGCGCCGGGATGCCCCAGCCAGTTGGTTGGCCCGGGAAATTCCTCTGATGTCATCCAGGGTATTGGGATTGCACCCCATTCGCCGCCAATGCCGTTTGCGCCCCGGTGAGCCTTGCCGTCGATGGCGATCCCCGAGCCCGAGCCCGTGCCGATGATGATGGCATGAACGAAGTGGCAGCCGGCACCGGCGCCGTCGGTCGCTTCCGAGACCGCAAGGCAATTGGCGTCGTTCTGAATGCGAACTTGGCGTCCCAGCCGGGCTTCGAGGTCGCGGTCCAGCGGTCTGCCGTTCATCCAGGTGGAATTGGCGTTTTTGACCAGGCCGCTCGCCGGAGAAATCGATCCCGGGATGCCAAACCCGAGCGTGCCGGTCGCACCCGTCGCGGATTCCGCTGCACTGACGAGTGCCGCCACCGCCTCAATGCAGCCGTCATAGTCATCGCGCGGTGTCGGAACGCGTTCCCGGTAGACCTCAGCGCCATTGGCATCCAGTGCGATGATCTCCATCTTGGTGCCGCCCCAGTCAATGCCGAGCCTCATGATCTATCCTCTCTTTATCGGCATCTCGAAAGCAGCGCCGGCATCCGGGTCATGGTCGCTCTTCTGTTTGCCGTAATTCTTGAACTTGCGCAGGATCTCGCTCATTTCATCCTCGTCGAGAATGACCGGATCACCGACGATGAGAGCAGACAGATATTGATCGGCCAGATCTTCAACGCCCACCGCGGTGCCAAGGGCCTTGGCGAGGGTCGGGCCGAACGCGATCTGTCCGTGATTGGCCAGAAGGCAGGCAGTGCGGCCTTCAAGGGCCGGCAGCATTGCCATGGAAAGCGCGCTTGTTCCGAAGGTGGCGTAGGGCGCGCAGTCGATCCGGTCGCCGCCGGCCAGGGCCACCATATAGTGAAACGCCGGAATGCCGAGGCGCAGGCAGGAAAGGGCGGTCGCCCGCGGAGAGTGGCAATGGACCACGGCACCGGCCTCGTCGCGTTCCCGGTAGATATCAAGATGCATGCGCCATTCGGACGACGGCAGGGTCTCGCCGGTATAGCCGCCATCAAGATCCATCGACACAATCAGGTCTTCGGTGAGATCATCATAGGGAACGCCGGAGGGCGTGATCAGAAATCCGGAGTTGATACGGGCACTGATATTGCCGGACGTTCCCTTGGTCAGTCCTTTGACGGGCAAGGCGCGTGCGGTCTCGATGATGGCCCGCCGCAGCTGCGGGCAGTCCGAAGGCAATTCGTTCGTGGTCATGCTACCTCCCGGGAATTCGGGTCATGTAACCGGCAGCGCCGCGATGGATCAAGGGCGCGCCGTTTTTGAAGAGCGGAAATTCTCGGGATCAGGTTGCATTGATCCATATACGCCGGGCCGGGCCTATGGCAAAACACATGTGGAGCAGTCCCGGACAGACAAGTGATGAGAGCAGGCCGAAGAAAGAAACCAGCCGCACCGGCTCAGCGTCCAAGACGCACCGGGATCACATGGGGCGATGAGGTGCCTGCGGGAAAGCGCCGGAAAATGCCGCCAGCAGCTGGGCCGGTTTCGGGCGACGGTTTGCCGAGGCAAACGGACTGGACCAGGGTGCTTCTGATGGCTCTACCGCTCATGCTGTTGGGCCTAGCGGCAATTGTTGTCCTGTCAAACCTCCAGTTGGTTCAGTCGCCGGATTTGGAAGTCGCCGCACCGCCGCCTGATCCGCTCGCGGGCTTTTCCGCTGATACGCAGGACAGCCTGACAGCGCCGGATATTCAGGTGCCAGCCCGTTTGAAGCTGACATTTCTCGGAAAACCGGAAGAGCTCTGCGCGGAGTTGACGGAGATCGGATTGCCCAACGGCGGCTGGAGCAAGGCACCGTTCAGGCGGGGGCGCTGGCAATGTGCCTCCGATGTGGTTCCGCTGACCACGCCAAGCGTTGATTTCGGACCGGCGACCTTGTTCTTCCTGTTGCGTGGCGGGGCGGAAGACCGGGTCGACTACCTACGGCTCAAGCTGAATGTCGAGGATCCCCGCCAGATGGAATATGGCGAGGCAACGGTCCGTTCGGTAATCGGCGCATTGTCCGATCGCTACAGCTGGGCTGTGCCCGAGCGCTTTTTGCAGGCAATATCGGGCTTCGAGGCGCTTGAGATGACCGACCGCGGCGTACGCCTGTCTGTTGCGCCCGAAAACCCGAAACTGACCGGTGATCCGGCAGCCTCTCAACGATTGAACATCATCCTGAATTTCGGCGAGCCGGATCTGATCCGGCCAGCTGACGGGTTTCAGCGGTGAGGCCGATTTTGGAAAGCCCCCAAGCCTGCCGATCAACCTGCAACCGCCTAGCCAAACATTGCCCGATCCTTGGCCACCGTCTTGCGCACGAAGTCCAGGGCCAGAGCCACATGGCGCAGGGGCTTTGTGCTTTCGTGTTGAACGGTCCAATAGGCACGGGTGAGTTTGATTTCGGGCAGGACTGGCACGAAGGTCTCGTCGCTCCGGGCGATGAAGGCGTGCAGGATGCCGATGCCAGCACCTGCTCTGACAGCTTCTGTCTGCCCAAGCGCTGAGGCGACTTCGAAGCGCGCCGGCCAGTCTCTTGTGACTTCTGCTGCGTAGTTGAGGGCCGGGGAATAGACCAAGTCTTCGACATAGCCGACCAGATCATGTGACGCGAGCTGAGCCACCGTGACCGGCATGCCCTTTTGGGCAATGTAGTTCTTTGATGCGTAAAGGCCGAGAGAGTAGTCGACCAGCTTGGCGGCAATCAGCCGCCCGTGTTCCGGCCGGTCGATGGTGATGGCAATATCTGCCTCGCGCCGGGACAGGGAAAACGATCTTGGCACGGGTACGAGTTGGACTGTCAGGCCGGGGTGGGCGCGGGTCAGGGCCGCAAGGCGCGGCGCCAGATAGGCGACACCAAAACCGTCCGGCGCGCCGATCCGCACCGTGCCGCTGATCTCGAGCGAGTTTCCGCCAAGGTCGGCGCGGGCCGACATCATCTCCGCTTCCATCCTCTCGGCGCTGTCCAGGAAACGGGATCCTGCCTCTGTGAGAAAACAGCCGCTGGTCGAACGGTCGAACAGTCGGGTTTCAAGAGCTGCTTCCAAAGCTGTGAGTCGGCGGGCGACTGTTGCATGGTTTAGCCCCAGGCGTTTCGCGGCCGCAAGGATTTGCCCCGCGCGCGAGACCGCCAGAAAAATGCGAATGTCATCCCAGTTCATGGCAATGTAGACCTGTGTGAGCAAAGCGAACTTGCTTTGAATTTTGCACAATGGATGCGGATTTCATCTGCTTGTTTACGACAAAAATAAAAGGCAAGAAAGATTCACGTACACTCAGGTCACTATCGACCCGACAAGTTTCAGGGAGAAACGCCATGCAGACAATTGGTCATTTCATCGGCGGCAAGCACGTCGAAGGCACGTCCGGTCGCTTTGCCGATGTCTTCAATCCGGCGACGGGTGAAGTTCAGGCCAAGGTGGCGCTGGCCACGGATGCCGAACTTGATGCTGCCGTTGCGAATGCGGCTGCGGCGCAGCCGGCATGGGCAGCGACCAATCCGCAGCGCCGCGCCCGCGTGATGATGAAGTTTGTTGAGCTTCTCAACCGCGATATGGACAAGCTGGCCGAGGCTCTGTCGCGTGAACATGGCAAGACGTTGCCTGATGCCAAAGGCGATGTGATCCGTGGTCTTGAAGTGGCCGAATTCTGCATCGGCGCTCCGCACCTCCTGAAAGGAGAATACACCGAAGGCGCGGGCCCCGGCATCGACATGTATTCCATGCGCCAGCCACTCGGCGTTGTCGCGGGTATCACCCCGTTCAACTTTCCGGCGATGATTCCGATGTGGAAATTCTGCCCGGCGCTTGCTTGCGGCAATGCCTTCATCCTGAAGCCGTCCGAGCGCGATCCTTCCGTGCCGATCATGCTTGCTGAACTGATGATTGAAGCTGGTCTTCCGGCAGGCCTGCTCAATGTGGTCAATGGCGACAAGGGTGCGGTTGATGCCATCCTTGATCATGAAGTTATTCAGGCGGTTGGCTTTGTTGGCTCGACCCCGATCGCGCAGTACGTCTATTCCCGCGCAACGGCGAACGGTAAGCGCGCCCAGTGCTTCGGCGGCGCCAAGAACCACATGATCATCATGCCGGATGCGGATATGGATCAGGCCGCCGACGCTTTGATCGGCGCAGGTTATGGTGCAGCAGGTGAGCGCTGCATGGCCGTTTCCGTTGCCGTACCTGTTGGCGACGCCACTGCAGATGCCCTTGTAGCCAAGTTGGCACCGAAGATCGAAGCCCTGAAAGTCGGCCCTTATACTGCGGGCGATGATGTTGACTTCGGTCCGCTCGTTACCAAGGAAGCACTGACTCGCGTCAAAGGACTGGTCGATCAAGGCGTCAAGGAAGGTGCTGACCTGGTGGTCGATGGCCGCGGTTTCTCCATGCAGGGGTATGAAGACGGTTTCTTCATGGGCGGCTGCCTGTTCGACAAGGTCACCAAGGACATGGATATCTACAAGACCGAGATCTTCGGTCCTGTCCTGTCGGTGGTGCGTGCCCAGACCTATGAAGAGGCCCTCGGCCTCGCCATGGACCATGAGTATGGCAATGGTACCGCGATCTACACACGTGATGGCGATACCGCGCGTGATTTCGCAGCACGGGTCAATATCGGCATGGTCGGCATCAACGTGCCGATTCCCGTGCCACTCGCCTACCACACCTTCGGTGGCTGGAAGAAGTCCGGCTTCGGCGACCTGAACCAGCATGGCCCTGACGGCTTCAAGTTCTACACCCGCACCAAGACCGTGACAGCCCGCTGGCCGTCCGGAATCAAGGAAGGGGCGGAGTTCTCCATCCCGACCATGAAGTAACCAGCATCAAGTTGCTGAAACTGCTGAGGGCGGCCGGCTGGTCGCCCTTTTGCATTTGCACAGGAACACAAGGTTTTTTGGATTGAAACGGCGCCCCTAAAAAATTGGGGGGTGTGAAATTCGTAAAAAGAAGCCGGTGTAGGTTGCCGGCTTTAAAGTTGATTACGGGTACCTCATTGCAAGGTAAGATGGAGGCCAAAGTGCCGCTCGAAAATTTGCGGTCGGCGCCATCTGGAAATGAATTTAAGAAAATTCAAAACATCGATTTATAACAATGGCACTACTACAACCATAAATCGCGCTGAATTGCATTTATTTTTTCTAGTGCATTCATTCTGCGGTAAATTTGCTAGCGGTCAAGTTTGACAATAGATCAAATAACGCATTTTATTTCAGTGGCTTGTTTGTTATTTCTCGCGTTCGAACTTATCCAAGAGTTACGTTGGGATACAGAGTCTTTGCCAGATCTCAGCCGACTACAATCCAAGGTAGGTTATGGCTGTGTATTGCCATGCGGTGGTCGGCTGTTGATATCGATTTTCTCTGACTGAACAGCTGTTGCTCGTTGCCTTCTGTTTGATTTGGCGCAAGGGCACGACCGTAAGGAACGCTATTTGTCACAGAATGGATAGCTGGTTTTTTGCAGGAGTTCGCCCTAAAACAGCCTCTCAGGCAACCTTGAGCGGATAGGTTTCAAGCACCAGTTCGGCGAGGGAGCGTCTGGTATTTGAAGAAGGGTGGTGAGGAGCCGAGTGTTCTTGGCCCGAATGTCTTCAAACCGGTCGGTTCGAAAAAAGATACTGCTCTGTTTTAAAACGAGCGTTGGGGAGAGAATGGCGCCTGCTTGGACGGATATATTGCTTGTGACACGTGCAATGGACGAGCCTTCCGGTCGTGATCGTCGGGGCCTTGATGTCTGTGACTGATCTGAATCAGGCACAGAAGACGCCTCAGGCAGCAGTAGATTGCTCCGATAAGGAAAAGGGCCTTGCGGCGCTGAGCGAGCAGGAAACGCGCAAGTTAAAGGGCGCGGGCCGGTTGTTCGCCTTGTCGGATCTTCTCTGGATCGCGCAGGCTTGGCTGATCTCATCGGTCGTTTCCAGCTTCGTCGCTCCGGAAGGAAATCTGGATGGCGGTTCCTCTTGGCGAACCGTCGCTTTTCTGATGATTTTCGTCCTGCTCGCTGCTTTGCGCATGTTCTTGAACTTGCAGGCAAGCAAACGGGCGCGGCAGACCGCAAGGGCGGTGAAGAGCAGGGTCCGCGGCGCGCTGCTCGCGGCGATCTCGGGGGCATCCCCAGCCAGCGCGCTTCCGTCCTCCGGCGCCGTTGCGGCCCATGTCGGGGATCAGGTCGACGCCCTTGGACCCTATCTGTCGAATTTTTACCCACAAAAGATACGTGTCTCCCTGGTTCCTGTGGGGATCATTCTGGCCACGGCAATGGTTAGCTGGCTTGCCGCCATTATCCTGCTGGTGACTGGCCCGCTGATACCGGTTTTCATGGCGCTGATCGGCTTGAAAGCTAAATCCGCCAGTGAAGGTCAACAGGCGGAACTCACCCGCATGAGCGGATTTCTTCTTGATCGCGTGCGGGGTCTGGAAACCCTGCGGCTCTTCGGAGCGGTGGGCCGGACGAAAGACCAAATCCGGACCGTGGGTGAGGCATTTCGCAAGGGCACCATGAAGGTGTTGAGCATTGCCTTTCTTTCGTCCACCGTCCTCGAACTCTTCAGCGCTCTCGGCATTGCCTTTGTCGCGGTTTATGTCGGGTTTTCCCTGCTTGGCGATGTTGAAATCGGAACTTGGGGTGCACCGCTTGGCTATACCTCCGGCCTCTTCATTCTCCTGCTGGCGCCGGACTATTTTGCACCGCTGAGGGCCTACGCAGCTGCCTATCATGATCGCGCCGCCGGACTGGCTGCCACCGAGACGTTATCTGAACTGGAGTGGGATATCAGGGCGCGCGCTGAAGTCTTGCCGGTTTCTGATCCTTCCCAAGATACCTTTGAAAGCCTGGACGCCTCATGCTTGCGACCAACCGTGCCGATCCGTTTCGAAAGAGTTAGCCTTGCCCTTGGCGGGCGTGGGGTGCTGGACTCGATAGATCTTGAGGTCGCCGCTGGAGAAACCGCGTTGCTGCTCGGGCCAAGCGGCTCCGGCAAGACCACGATAATTGACTGTCTCCTGGGTCTGCATGACCTCGGTGAGGGGAGAATTCTGGTCGGTGGACGCAATCTTGCGCATATGGACTTCATGGCGTGGCGCCAGTCGCTTGCCTGGGTCGGTCAGGCACCGCGACTGTTTCAAGGCAGTGTGAGGGCCAACTTGCGAAAGGCTGAGCCTGACGCCAGTGACGACGACATGTGGCAGGCGCTTGAGCTGGCCGGTGCCGTTGATCTGGTCGAGCGGCTGCCACGAGGATTGGGCACAGTGATAGGCGAGGATGGGTTCGGCCTATCCATTGGGGAGATACGGCGACTTGGCCTGGCACGGGCGGCCATGCGCAAGGCGCCGTCCGTCATTCTTGCTGACGAGCCGACTGCCGGTCTTGACGGCGAGACCGCACGAGATGTGATCGAGGGGCTCAAGGCAATGTCTCGTGGTCGGACATTGCTGATCGCCACCCATGATCCACAATTGCTGGGCATTACTAACAGGCATATTCGCCTTAGCGACAAGACCGGCGAGGAGGTGGAGGCGTGAGCGGTCTTGCGAAGCTGATCAAATGGCAATGGAGCCACCACCGCACAGCTTTTGCCGGTGGGATCCTTGTCGCGCTCATTCCCGCAATAGCCGGCATTGCGCTCTTGGGTGTTGCGGGTTGGTTCATCACCGCGGCAGCGATGGCTGGTATGAGCGGTGCGTTCTTGAATATCTTCCTGCCAAGTGCAGCAATCAGGGGGCTCGCGATAGCGAGAACCGCGGGGCGCTATGGCGAGAGACTGCTCACACATGATGCGACATTCCGATTCCTGACGGATCTTCGCTGCAGGATTTTTGAGGGGCAAGCGCAACGCGCAGGAAATGGCGCGAAACCACGCAGTGGCGCGGCGCTCAACCGGCTGACATCTGACATTACGGCTCTGGACGCTGTCTATCTCCGCCTTGTGGTGCCGGGCATCTTGGCAGGTGCTGTCGGACTTCTGTCGGTCGTATGGGTCGCGTCCATCACTTTGGTCCTTGCCATTGGACCAGTCGTCTTTTTGGCGTTTGTTGCCGGTCTCTGCGTGCGTCTGATGACGCGCAAGAAGCGGCGGGATGCGCGCCTCCAGGAAGCGGCACTGGACGCAGTGCGCCTTCGTACCGTCGATCTCGTCGCAGGCCGCCGCGATCTCGCGGTCTATGGCGGTTTGGAGGCCACTGCCGACACAATTCGGTCGGCGGAGCGCCGTCTCGCCGATGCCGAAGAATCGATGGAGGCGCGTAGCAGTCTTCTCAGCGCATGTGCAGGGTTTGCCGGACAGGTTGCGCTTGCGCTGATCCTAGCCGCTATCATCTGGAGCGTTGGTGAGGGAGAGGTAGCCATCACCGTCGCGGTCGCCGTCCTTCTGGTGGTGCTCGGACTGCCCGAAGTGGTGTCGATAATCATCCCGGGCCTTTCCAAACTCGACCGCACTCGGCTTGCTGCCCATCGGGCGGTCGAAGGTGTTGAACTGAAGGGGGCGGGGTCAAGGTCTCGGGCCCCTGCGGTCCAGAACATTGCGGATGATAGTCCTCGGAAGCTGGATCAGGCGGCGCTAACCTTTGACCGTGTCTCGTTTGGCTATCCGGCAGCAGAGCGTCAGGTCCTCGAAGATGTTTCCTTTGAAATCGCTCCCGGTGAATGGTTGGCACTTGTCGGCAGGAGCGGCTGCGGGAAGTCGACGGTGTCTGCGCTCACCTCTGCTTTGTTGCGCCCTGACGGTGGCAAAATACAGCTCGGCGGCCGGGGACTTGATGCAATTCGCGAAGAGGAACTGCGTCGCCGCATCACCGTTCTGGGACAAAAGCCATATCTATTTCACGATACGGTTGCAGCCAACTTGAGGATTGCGAACCCGCAGGCGGGCGACAGTGAGCTCTGGCAAGCCCTGGAAGTGGCGGCGCTGAAGGATCGCATCTCCGACAACACATCAGGTCTCCAAGCCATGCTTGGCGAAGGCGGAGTCGGCCTGTCTGGTGGCGAGCAAAGACGCCTCGGCCTTGCCCGTGCGTATCTGACGCAGCCCGACCTTTTCATCCTCGACGAGTTGACCGAAGGCCTTGATGAGGTCACAGCAACCCAGGTTCTTGACGGGTTTCAGCGCTTTCGCGGGGATGCCGCGGTCCTGATGATTGCGCACAAACAGTCGGAGATCGATCGGGCTGATCGCATCCTGAGGCTGGATGCCGCAGATCAGCCCATAGCGGCGACGGCGCACCAACGATAGACCGAGACTTGCGGGTTTGTGAAAATCGAGTCCGCGCCGACCCCTCAGAGCCCAGTGGTCCCTCCATCGTTTGGCGATCATAAAAGTCTAATCAGCTTGGAATAGCCTTTGCGCTCATAAGGGATTACCCTGATTCTAGGCACCGTCATCCCACGGAGCCGAATGACGAAAGGTGACGCGATGGAACTCGATGTCGTCAGCCTGTCCCGGCTGCAATTTGCCATGACGGCTCTCTACCATTTTCTTTTCGTTCCCCTGACGATTGGCTTGTCGATCCTGCTGGCGACCATGGAAACGGTCTATGTGATGACCGGTCGCGAGATCTGGAAGCGGATGGTCAAATTCTGGGGCACTCTCTTTGGGATCAATTTCGTTCTGGGTGTCGCAACCGGCCTGACGATGGAGTTCCAGTTCGGTATGAACTGGGCCTATTTCAGCCAGTATGTTGGCGATGTCTTCGGCGCACCTCTCGCCATCGAAGGCCTGATGGCATTCTTCATGGAAGCCACCTTCGTCGGCCTTTTCTTCTTCGGCTGGGATCGGCTCTCAAAGCGGCAGCATTTGGCGGCGACCTGGGCTGTTGCAATCGGGACGAACTTTTCCGCGCTCTGGATCCTGATCGCCAATGGCTGGATGCAACATCCGATCGGGTCGGAATTCAACCCCGAGACGATGCGCATGGAAGTTACGAGCTTCTACGATGTGCTGTTCAACCCAGTCGCTCAAGCAAAATTCGTTCACACGGTTTCGGCGGGATATGTCACCGCTGCGATCTTCATGCTCGGTATTTCGTCCTGGTACATGCTGAAAGGTCGGCACGTCGCAATCGCACGCCGGTCCATCGCAATTGCATCTGCCTTTGGTTTTGCCTCTGCTCTTTCCGTTGTCGTGCTCGGCGATGAAAGTGGCTATGAGGCAAACCTCAATCAGAAAATGAAACTGGCGACGATCGAGGCCATGTGGGAGACCGAACCGGCTCCCGCGTCGTTCAATCTGATTGCCTTCCCCGACATGGCAAAGCGCGATAATTCGTTCGCAATCGAAGTCCCCTATGTCATGGGTTTGATCGCGACCCGGTCCCTGACCGAGGAAATTCCCGGGATCAAGGAATTGGTTGAAGCCTCCAAGGACCGCATCCGCCAGGGTGTGATCGCCTGGGATGCCTTGCAAAAGATCCGCTCAACCAACGGCGATGTTGATCAGGATGTGCGTGAGACCTTCCGGATCAATCAGCACAACCTGGGCTACGCCTATCTGCTGCTTCCTTTCGCGGCAGATCCGTTGAATGCGACCAACGAGGAGATCGATGCCGCTGCCTGGTCTGCGGTGCCTAATGTCTGGCCCATGTTCTATGCCTTCCGCATCATGGTTGCCTGCGGCTTCTTCTTCATTTTGCTGACGGGAGTGTTTTTCTACCTCGCTTCCTCCGGGAAGCTGGATCATCTGCGTCGGAACCAGCGCTGGATTTTGCAGATCGCGGTTCTGTCGATCCCTCTTCCGTGGATTGCCTGTGAGATGGGCTGGATCATTGCTGAGTATGGCCGCCAGCCCTGGATCATCGAAGGCATGTTGCCGACGGCTCAGGCAGTTTCCAACCTGTCAGTGACCGAAGTGTTGCTCACGTTGGCAGGCTTTGTCCTGCTCTACACCGTCCTGCTTGTGATCGAGGTTGCCCTGATGATCAAATACATCCGGAAGGGTCCGGATGACGACGAGCTGCCCGAGCATTCCCCGGCTGAGGCCGCGACCCCAATTCCAATGGCTGCGGAGTAGTTTCATGATCCTCCACGAACTCATCGACTACTCAGTCCTCAAGGTGCTCTGGTGGGCGCTGTTGGGTATTATCCTGATTGCGTTCGCCGTGACGGATGGCTTCGACATGGGTGTTGGAACCTTGCTGCCCTTCGTCGCCGAAAGCGACGTGGAACGGCGTATCGCGATCAACACTATCGGAGCCACCTGGGAAGGAAATCAGGTCTGGTTCATTCTGGGAGGCGGCGCGATCTTCGCTGCCTGGCCACCGCTCTATGCGATCAGTTTCTCCGGCTTCTATCTGGCGATGTTCATCGTGCTGGCGGCCATGATCCTGCGGCCGGTCGCCTTCAAATATCGCTCCAAACGCCCCGACCCTGCCTGGCGCACAGCCTGGGACTGGGCGCTCTTCACGGGTTCCTTTGTGCCGGCCCTGGTCTTTGGCGTCGCCGTTGGAAACGTTCTTCTCGGCGTGCCATACAGTCTCGATCTAGACCTTCGGATGACCTATGAGGGGTCTTTCTTTGGCCTTTTCTCTCCGTTCTCTCTCCTGTGCGGACTTTTGTCTGTGAGCATGCTTGTCATGCATGGCGGCGCTTGGCTTGGCATGCGGGCAGGGGGCGTCGTGGCCGTTCGCGGCAGGCGGTACGGCTCCCTGGCAGCGATCGTTTCCCTGGTGCTTTTTGCGCTCGGCGGCTGGCTGGTTTCAACCGGTTACGTCGAAGGATTTCGTATCACCAGCGAGATTGACCCGAATATGCAGGCCAACCCGCTGGCCAAGCAGGCAATCGTCGAAGGCAGCGCCTGGATGGCTAACTATGCCCTGCATCCCTGGATGATGATTGCACCAGCGCTTGGCTTTCTGGGTACTCTTGGTGCGCTTGTCGGTCTTCAAACCCGGTTTGAAGGGCTGACGTTCCTCTGTTCAAAGGCAGCCGTGGTCGGGATCATTTCCACGGTTGGGCTGTCGATGTTCCCCTTCATTCTGCCAAGTTCGATCCAGCCGGAGGCGAGCCTGACGGTCTGGGATGCGTCATCAAGCCATGCGACTTTGTTCAACATGCTCGTTGCGACCGCGATTTTCCTGCCGTTGATCCTGATCTACACAGCATGGGTCTACAAGGTCCTGTGGGGCAAGGTCGACGAGGAAACCATCGAACGCGACCATGATACGGCCTACTGAGGAGAATTGAGAAATGTGGTATTTCGCCTGGATCCTCGGCATGCCTTTGGCAGTCTGCCTCGCCGTTTTGAACGCCATGTGGCTGGAAATGCGTGAGGATGACGAGGAACGCAAAATCGATCGCGGCGCCTGAGATATTCGTGCGTTCAAATTGAGAGATATAAAAAAGAACCCCGCAGAGCTGCTGCTCTGCGGGGTTCTTTGATTCCGCGGTACGGGAACTTGAAATCAGGCGGCCTGGATTTTCGAGGACCGCAGTTTTTCAAGGATATTCTGTGGCGAAGAAACGCCGTAGGGATCGCTTTCACAGTTGTCCGAGAAGCCCTCTTCCTCGAACCACTGCTCGACGGTGCCATCGTTGATGATCGCGCCATAGCGCCAGGAGCGCATGCCAAAGCCGAGATTGTCCTTGGCAACCAGCATGCCCATCTTGCGGGTGAACTCACCGGAGCCATCCGGGATGACCTTGACCTTGTCGACGCCCTGAGCCTTGGCCCATGCGTTCATGACAAAGGCGTCGTTGACCGAGACGCAGTAGATTTCATCGATGCCTTCGACCTGGAACTCTTCATGAAGCTTCTCGAAGTCCGGAAGCTGGAACGTCGAGCATGTCGGAGTGAACGCGCCCGGCAGGGAGAAAAGGACAACCTTCTTGCCGGCGAAATAGTTTGAAGAAGTCTTGTCCTCCCAACGGAAGGGGTTCGGGCCTTCGATGCTCTCATCGCGAACACGGGTGCGGAAGGTAACGTCTGGCACCTTTTTGCCGGTCATGGTTTTCTCCTAAAAGGTCTCTCGAAATGGCGTGATAGGCCGCCCGAAACGCGCTGGGGTGATTCCAAAGGTCTCCCTCTCAGGCATAGGCAGTTCTATCCATGACTAATACGGCTACCTGAAATGATGCGGTGCGGCAAGAATTTTGCGAGGCGGGAAGTTATTGTTTTAAAATCGTATTTTATAAGTAGTTGAAAACGTAAGGTCGGATTTCGTTTGTTTCAGTGTGTGTCCTGCGATTTCTGAGTTTGATCAGACGGGCTCAGATCGCTGCAAAGTGGCAGGAATTTGTCGATCGTGAAATTAACTTGACTAAATTTCTCATATTTCTTAATTCTTGAGTATAAATATCAGGTTAGGCGACCGGCTGTAACAGTCGTAGACCGCCCGCGGGCCCTCCCGCTGCCAGCTTGCGAAGGTGAACGCCTTTCGCGCCAGCACACGCCGCTCACTTCATCGCTAGACACTAAGGACTCGTCGTATGTCATATCATGCGCGCATGGCGATGCTGCTTGCCAGCACCGTCATTGTACCACTCGGGACGGCCACATTCGCGGTCGCACAGGATGCCACCGGGATCGAAACGGCTCAGACCACAACGCTGCTGAATCAGCTCGTCGTCGGTGCAGGACGAGAAAAAGTTGCGATCGACACGCCTCAGGCGGTGACGGTTCTAGATCAGGAAGCAATCGACGAAAAACAAGCGGCAACGATTGCAGAACTCTTCGATCAGGTCCCCGGTGTAACGATGATCGGGAGCGACAGGGCGTTTGGCCAGTCGTTCAACATCCGGGGTATTGGTGGTCTCGCGGCGGCGGATGAGTCCAAGATCATCATCACTGTCGATGGTGCGGTGAAGTTTCATGAACAGTACCGCGTTGGTTCGTTCTTTGGTGAACCTGAACTCTACAAGCGCGTCGAAGTGCTCCGGGGGCCGGCATCGTCGACCCTATATGGCGCCGGCGCGCTTGGAGGGGTGATCAATTTCACCACCAAGGACGCCGAGGACTATCTCGAGCCAGGTGAGAAGGGCGCTATTCAGGTCAAGACTGAGTACAACTCGAATGTCGCCGGTATTCTGGGTTCATTGACGGGTGCCTTCGCCTTCAATGATCAGACCTCTGTTCTGGTGAACGGAAATGTCCGCAGTCAGCAGAACTACGTCACCGGCTCAGGCGAGACGATCAAGGGATCAGAGTTTGTTTCTTTCTCTGGCCTCGGGAAGATTACCCACAGGTTTGGTGAAGCCAACGAGCAGGCGCTTCGCCTGTCTTATTCTCGCTGGCAGAGTGACGCAGACGATACCGAGTATTCCCAAACTGGGTCACTAGGGTTTGGAACCGTTGACCGGGAAGTCACCGATCAGACTGTCGTACTCGCTTACGAGAATCCGGCGAGCGACAATCCCTGGATGGATTTGAACGTCAACCTGTCGTTTTCGGATACGCAGGTTGTTCAATCCGACTCATCCCTTGGAGCGTTTTCTACGTCCCAGTTGTTCGAGGATGGTGAGTATGGATATCGCACGTACTCCGGTAAGGTCGACAACACATTCGATCTGACGGGCGAGAGCTTCGAGAATTTCCTGACCATCGGGGGGCAGATCAGTCATCAGGTCCGAACTGCAAGTTCGACCAGCGGTGACATTGATTTTCACCCTGAAGGGACGGATACGAAGTTCGGTTTCTTTGCGCAGAATGAATTCATCTGGAATGATCGTCTGACACTCATTCCTGGCGTCCGCGTCGATGTCGTCAACATTGATCCGGATTCATCGATCTCCGGCGCATCATCTTCGTCTGACGTGGCGTTTTCTCCAAAAATCGCTGCGCTCTATAAGTTCAACGACACTCTGTCTGTCTTTGGCTCGGTCGCCCACACTGAGCGTATGCCAACGCTGGATGAGATATTTTCGACGTCCGAACCTGGACGTGGCTGGCCGATCTCGAGAGGTGTTAGCCTTGACCTGGAGAAGGAAACCTCGAACAACTTCGAAGCCGGTTTTGCAGTCTCCTTCAAGGATCTGCTGTCTGAAAATGACGGCCTTCAGATCAAGACAACCGGCTTTTACAATATCCTCGACAATCTGATTACCTCCAACACCTATACCGGGCAGACATCGACTGTCCCGTACTACGTCAATGTCGACAAGGCGAAAATCCTGGGTGTAGAAATCGAAGGCGCCTACGAATCCAAGTATGCCTTCGCCAGCATGTCGTTCAGCCGCATCTTTGGCGAAGATACAGAGACGGGCGAGAATTTGAGCACCATCCCTGCAACAACCTTGGCCACAACGCTCGGGGCGCGTCTCCCAGACCATAACGTCGACTTTGGCTGGCGGGGTACTTTCGCTGAGAGTATCGCCACAGGAGCGACGAGTGAAGGTCCATTCGCTGGCTACGCGGTTCACGACATTTTCGCCAATTGGACGCCGGATGAAGGCAGGTTTGAAGACTGGGTCTTTCGAGCGTCCGTCGAAAATATCTTCGACAAGCGTTATCGCGCGAACCTTTCCGGTGATGACGGCAAGGGCCGTACGTTCAAGCTGACGATGGCGAAGCAATTCAGCTGGTAAGTGCGAACGAGCCGCTTTCATTCATCTGACCGCTGCCGAACAAGTTGGAGAGGCCCGGGCTTTTGCTCGGGCCTTTTTGATATTGGAGCTTAGTTAGCATCAAGCTTGTTTCAAGATAGGATCGTGAACAGACCTGAGCCGGAGATACGCAGATGACGTGCAAGACCTTGTCTTTATTTACCGCATATGCGCTTGTTTTTTGCCTTGGTGTGATCCCTGCCTCTTCCCAGTCTCTGTCAGATGACGTCTTCGCTTCAGTGGTCTCCGTCTTGCCGGTCTGGCCGGGAAAGCCGCAAGGCGGCGGCGGAACGGCTCCCGGTTCTGCGCCCGAAGGCTCGGGCGTTGTGGTCGGCGAAAATGGACTTGTTGCAACTGCCTTTCATGTCATCGAACCGGCCGAACGCATCGACGTGCGTCTCGCCGATGGCCGGATCCTTCCTGCGGAGTTGATTGGCCAGGATAAGGCTAGTGACATTGCCTTGCTGAAAGTTCCGGAGGATCTGCCGCTGTTGGAAACGGCACCGCACCCATCGCTCGCTAGTCGGGCCTGTGTGATCTCGAACGCCTATGGTCTTGGTCTCTCGGTTACATGCGGCGTGGTTTCGGCGCGGCATGTCTCCAATGCCGGCTTTAATCCGGTCGAGGATTTCATTCAGACTGACGCAGCAGCCAATCCCGGTAGTTCCGGCGGTGCGCTCGTCGATGGGCAGGGGCGGTTGGTCGGCATGGTCTCTGCTATCTTTGCGTCAAGAGCCGAGACCAACATCGGCGTCAACTTTGCCGTTTCCAGCGGGCTTCTCGCCCGTGTGATCGAAGACCTGAGTGCAACGGGGAAGGTTTCCTATGTCTCCGCAGGTTGGGGGCTGGAAAGCCCCTCTCGCGCCGAACTGCAGTTCCATGCTGGCGCTAAGATTGCCTCGCTTGCATCCAGCGGTCCCGCACAAAAATCCGGATTGAAGGTGGGAGATCTGATCCTGGCTTTGAATGAACGCACAATCCGATCGCCACGAGATGCGATTTCCGCTCTGGCTTCGGTGCAGCATGGGGAACGTGCCGGCGTAACCGTCTTGCGCGATGGCCGCCGGTTTTCAATCGACCTTCAATTTCCCGATCAAGTGCCCGAGGGTGTTCAGCGCGATCGCAGTGACATCGGCCTGCCAGACTGTCCCTATGCCCTGGTGATTTGCAGGACGCGTCAGGCGGTTTTTCCGGTCGAGAGCTTTGATCCTCTGGCGAGTGCGACCCGCATCGACACGGATCTTCTGGTCACCAACCGCCATGTTGTGGCTGACCGAACCATGGTTGTGGTCTTTACACCATCAGGTCCCTTAAAGGGCGAGGTCATCCCGTCTTCCTATCCCGGAGATCTTGCGCTGATCAGGGTGGATGGCCTCCCGGACGATGGCGCAGTTCTTTCACCTGGCAAAGACATCACTGCCAAAGGTCCCTTGCATGCGGTCGGCGCTGATATTTCCAAACGGCAAGTTCGCGTCTTCGCGCCTGGTGAAATCATCCTTCGCGCCGCCACGGATGCGGAGCTTGGAAGGCTCCATGTCACGAGCCATATGCAGCCCGGTGTCAGCGGGGGCGCGCTTGTGGACAGTGAAGGCAGGCTGGTCGGTATTGCGGCAGGCGGCGGCGAGGGGCGCTTTGAGGCTTTGCCTGCACAGGATGTTCTCACTCTTCTGGCAAGCCGTGATACGCCCGACGCACTTGCCGTTCACGGTGCGCTGGGCCGTGCGCTCGCGCTTTGTTCCGAGGCGATGGCACTGACCGGAGCGAGCCCGTCGTCCGGGATCGAAGCCGACTTGGTCGAGCGGATTAGTGAAACCTGCCACCTGTCGCGAAATCAGGGGCAATACCTGGAGGCTGGTCGGTTGCTTGGCATTGCGGGTGCTGTGGAGGAAGCCATTGCGTTGCATCAGGCGGCAGTTGATCAGGTGCCGAATTCTCTGAACGCAAGGTTCTCGCTTCTGACCTCGATGCAGTTGGCCGGTCGATACGAGGCAACGCTGCCGCATGCCCGGTTTGTTTTGGAAAATGCGCCGGCGGACGCAAGAGCCTTGCGCGTCGCGATCCAGTCAGGTGTCTGGGGTGGGGATCAAACGTTGGCAAGAGAGGCCTTGGCGCAAATGAAAGAGGTCGATGCAAGTCAGGCAGAAGCCGCGCTTCGCTTCATCGAATCGCCGCCGCCGAGACCCGCTTCCCGTTAGAGCAGGGCAGCATGCTCCCGTTTCTACTGGGGGAACTGCCGCCGATTAAAGCAATTCAATCTAAAAACCAACGGTGCCTGCTGAGGTCGTGACGGCGATTGCCATAGCCGCCATTTCCAGGCGCGGGATACTCATTTTTTGGGGTGATTTTTGCATAAGGCATTGATACCGCAGCATAAGCGTATGCGCGTAAATTACCTCAAAAAACAGACCTCTCAGGGGTGAAAAACCGGCTTTGTTTCAATGACTAAGAAGATGACATTGAAGTTTGAGAAGAGCCGAAAAGAATCTTGTCATCTTCAGCATTGTTTAATTTGTGCGTTGCAAAGTTCGCGCAGTGGTTTCAATTCGGGCAAAGTCAAATGAATCTCGACCGTTTTCGCATCAGCATCAAAATCTGGATCCCAGTCATCAGCCTTGCGGTCTTTACCCTGGCTCTGGTGGGCTACGAACTCTTGTCTCTGCGCTCGGTCCTCTATGCAGAGAGGATCGCCAAGACAGAGACCATCGT
This sequence comes from Labrenzia sp. CE80, assembly GCF_009650605.1. NCBI lineage: Bacteria > Pseudomonadati > Pseudomonadota > Alphaproteobacteria > Hyphomicrobiales > Stappiaceae > Labrenzia > Labrenzia sp. CE80. The sequence continues at coordinate 2,052,040 of NZ_WAJT01000001.1, read as the reverse complement.
CGAGGTGACTAACTCAGTTGCTACCTATTTCCATGAACTGGAAAAGTCCGGCGAGCTCACTCGCGAGCAGGCGCAGACGCGGGCACGCGATGTTATTCGCGCCATTCGCTATGACGGCAGCAACTATGCTTTCGTTTTCGATGAAGAGGGCCAACGCCTCGTCAGCAGCAACAAGGCGACTGAGGGCAACAACGCCTGGGATTCGAAAGACAAGACGGGCAAGTTCCATGTCCGCGAGATGATCGAGACCGCAAAAGCTGGCGGTGGCGTCGTCAGCTACATGTGGAATCGCAAGGGCGAAGAGGCACTCCTGCCCAAAGCCAGCTGGGCGGCTCCTTTCCAGCCATGGGGCTGGGTTGTCGCAACCGGCATCTATGTTGATGATGTTGCCGCCGCATTCTGGTCGCAGGCGCTGGAACTGCTCGGCTTCCTTCTTGTTGGTGGCCTCGTCGTCGCATTCATCGCGACAGCAGCAATCCGGAACATGGCCGGTCCTCTGAAGACGCTGACGCAGAGCATGAAACGGCTGGCAGACGGTGATACAGATATCGCCATTGAAGGCGTAAACCGAGGTGATGAGATCGGCGAAATGGCTGATGCCATGGAGACGTTCGTGGCCAACGCAAACGCCCGCCGCGAATTGGAAGCACAGCACAGCGAACGTCAGGAACTGGACATTCAGCGCTCGCGCAATATCCAGGACCTCTCTTCCAGCTTTGACGTGAAAGTAAGTGGCCTCCTCGAAACAATCACTGGTTCGGTCGAAAGCCTTCAGTCTGCTTCCACGAGCCTGAACGCCGGCGCTCAGCAGACGACCTCTCAAAGCGACGCGGTCAAGGGCGCTGCGGCGAGCGCATCTGCAAACACCGAAACTGTTGCTGCAGCTGCAGAAGAGCTGGCGGCCTCTGTTACCGAGATCGGACGTCAGGTCGGCTCTTCCAGCGAAATCGCCTCGCAGGCAGCTTCCCAGGCCGCAGAGACCAACCATCGCATTCAGGGGCTGTCGGCAGCGGCCGGCAAGATCGGCGAAGTCGTCACGCTCATTCAGGCGATTGCGGAACAGACCAACCTCCTGGCGCTCAACGCCACAATCGAGGCGGCCCGCGCTGGCGAAGCCGGTAAGGGCTTCGCGGTTGTTGCTGCTGAGGTGAAGGAGCTTGCGACCCAGACGTCCAAGGCCACGGAAGAGATCTCGAGTCAGATCTCCAGCATCCAGGGCGAGACCAGCCAGGCGGTGGACGCAATCGCGGCGATAACCGACACCGTTGGCAAGATCAACGATATCACCTCCAGCATCACCGCCGCTGTTGAAGAACAGGGCGCGGCTACCCAGGAGATCGCCAGCAATATCCAGCAGGCAGCTTCTGGCACCCAAGAGGTGTCGGCGAACATTGCTGGCGTTTCCGAAGCTGCAAGCGTCACCAACCAGGCTGCTGACATGGTCTTCAATGCTTCCAGCAGCCTTGAAAGTGAAGCGCGCGAGTTGCGTGAGCAAGTCGGTGCCTTCCTGGATGGTATCAAGGAAAACGCGTCTGCTGAGGCCGCCTGATCTCTTCAGACCATCCGAATGTATGATGGCGCGGGCGGAAACGCCCGCGCCATCTTTGTTTGACACTGCCAATGTTATGGAAATTGTCAGAGGGTTCTGGGATAGGCTTGTGCCCAGGTCAGGCGATCTGAGAAGGGGGGTAAGTCATGCACACGATATTGGTCCCGGTGGATGGTTCAGAGCACGCGAGCAAGGCCATTAGCATCGCTTGCGATCTGGCTGAAAAATATGATGGACGGATTGTGCTTCTTCATATCCTGGCCGATGGCAAAGGAGCTGCCGATCTTCTGGGGCTTTCGATCGCCAAGACCTTCTCACCAAAATTGAGAGAACAGCTGAAACTGGTTGCGACCAAAACCAATCAGCCAGCTCCTGACGCCGTGTTGCGCCTGATCGGGGAGAAGATCCTTGAAGAGGCCAAAGCCAAGGTTACACGGCGTGGCGTAGAGGCGGAAGTGGCTCCGATCAGTGTCGGCGTCCCGGCGGAGAACATTCTGACTGCGCAGGAAAAGCTGAACGCGAGCATGATCGTGATGGGCTGTCGAGGTGTCACAGACGCCACTCGATCCTCTCACGGGAGCGTCTCCAACACTGTGTTTGCCAGAGCGACTTGCACATGCCTGTCGGTAAAGTAGGTCAAGCTTCACCGACAGGAAGCTGGCCTATTTGCCAGGCTGGAGCTGCCTCGGTGCGATCCTAGGCAGCAACGGCCAGCCCATGGAAACGCCTGCTGCCGCCAGTATGATTGCGGCAGAGCCAAATATCTGGATGGGTTGCAGGGCAGTGCCAAAGGCCACCATGTCGACGATAATCGCGGCGATCGGATAGATATAGGAGAGGGCCGCCACCATCGTCGTCGGGAGCTTCTGGATTGCACCATACAGCAGAGCATACATCACCCCTGTATGGACCACTCCAAGCGTGGCGAGGCTGGCCCAGGCGCCCGGTGTCTGCGGCAACTCCGTAAATGACATGAAGGGTGTCAGCATAAGAACGCCAACACTGACCTGGATAAGGGCGATCAAATGGGGAGGGACACCCTTCAGCTTTTTCGTGATGGCCGCAGCAACCGCATAAAGAGCTGCGGCGCCGAGAGCGAGGGCGACGCCCAGCCCATAGTCTGCACCGATGTAGCTGCTGCCAGGTTTGGTGCTGATGATCATGACCACTCCGACAAAGGCGATGGCAAGCCAGCCAAGTTTGCGAAGGCCGGGGCGCTCACCAAAGGCGATCATGGCGATGGCTGTCAACATGAAGGGCTGTGTGTTGTAGACGACGGTTGATACGGCGATGCTGGCCTTTGAAAACGAAGCAAAGAGCAGTGCCCAATTGAGGACGATCGCGACGCCGCCAAGAGCGGCCCAGGCGAACAATCCCAGTGTGAGTTGGCTGCGGCGGAAAAGGCCGAGCGCCCAGCAAACGATCAGAAGGGCAAGCGCCCCAAAGGCGCACCGCCAGAAAACAACCTGTAGTGCGGGTTCGTCCGATTGGAGGACGAACCACCCGATGGTGCCTGATATCAGCATGGCAGCAGTCATTTCGGCGCCGCCGCGAAGGTTTTGAGGTTCCATGTCATTCGCTCCTGTTTCAACTGCAGGAAGCATCCGTGATGGTGCCGGGATTTTCCATGAGGGGTGGAAGGTAGTATTTTGATTTTACCTGTTTTAATGAGGTGAAATTGGAAGAAGGGCTAACAAATGAAGATTGACGATATTGATCGCCAATTGTTGGAAGAGCTCTTGGGGGATGCACGGCTGCCCTTGAAGGAGCTGGCAAGCCGTGTCGGCCTGTCGTCACCAAGCGTGTCGGACCGTTTGCGACGCTTGGAGGAGGGGGGGGTGATCCGCGGCTTTACGATTGATGTTGACCCCAAGGCGGTGGGCTACCTCTTTCAGACCATGGTGCGTGTCCGTCCGCTGCCTGGCACGTTGCATGTCGTGCAAAAGATGCTTCAGGACATTCCGCAGATAACAGAGTGTGACAAGGTCACCGGAGAGGACTGCTTCATCGCACGCCTGCATGTTCGGTCCATGGAAGAGCTGGATGAGATCCTCGACAAGGTCTCCGAGAAATCAGAAACAAGCACGGCCGTAGTCAAGGCTCAGCCGGTCGCCAGACGCTTGCCACCGATCGGGTGAGCGACTGAGGTTTTAGACCTGTGTGGTATGCGGTGACCGCCAAAATAGCTCTTGTTGAAAGCAGGTATCTTTGGCTTTGGCAGGTGAAGCATTTTCTAAAACAACAACCCCGGAGCGCTGTAGCACCCCGGGGCAACTTGGTCAGTCAATGCTGAGCGATTACATCAGCTGAAGAGCATGCCGCCGTTGATGTCGACGTTTGCACCGGTGATGAAGGCCGAGTCTTCACAAGCCAGGAAGGCTACAAGATTGGCAATGTCTTCCGGTGTGCCCTGACGCTTCACCGGCGTGGCAGCTTCGACATTGCGGCGCACTTCATCCTTGGTGAAGATGTTGTGGAAGTCCGTGTCGATCATGCCCGGGCAAAGAGCGTTGACCCGAATGTTCGGACCCAGTTCCTTCGCAAGGCCACGTGTCAGGGTCATCATAGCGCCCTTGGAGGTCGCATAGGCGACTGCGCCGCCGCCACCGCCGTCGCGGCCCGCCTGGCTGGCAAGGTTGACGATGGCGCCCTCTGTGAGGTGAGGCAAGCATGCCTTGATCATCCGGAAAGTGCTTGTCAGGTTCAGGTCCATGACCGCCTGCCAGTGCTCCAGGGACATGTCAGCGATCTTGACACGCTCGATCAGGCCGCCGGTGTTGTTGACCAGAACGTTTACTGCGCCAAAGGTCTCAACGGTCTTGCCGACCAGCGCGTCAACATCGGACTGTTGGTTCAGATCGCCCTGAAGTGCAAAGGCTTTGCCGCCGTTGGCCTTGATCTCTTCAACGGCTGCGTCGGCACCCTTGCTGCTTGAGAAGTAGTTGAGCGCGACGTTCGCGCCTTCTTCCGCCAGCTTTAGAGCGCAAGCGCGTCCGATATCACGGCCGGCACCAGTCACGATTGCGGTTTTACCTTTGAGTTTCATGAGTTTTCCTTCTTTGAAATGACAATCGGCCAGCAAGCGCTGGCATCGATCAGTTTTGGAAATTATCGTCGGGGATTCATAGTTGTTGGCAAGGCGCGCGTTGGACAAAACGCAACTCGTTGCAAGATGGCTCGTCGCAATCAAGCCGTCCGATTTCTGCTTTCCTCCAGGCGCGAACGTTCTTGATTTTAGGCTAGTATACTAGTCGTTAATCTGGAATACTAGTTTAAATTTCATGATGAGAAACCGCTGTTGAACATTTGGCAGTTTCGTTTGATGTGGTGGTGTTTTCGACGAGACGTGGCTATCAAGCGGGTACACGAAAGAGGTGTTCATGACGCAGGAAAACCAGGCTGGCGGACGGCGAACCAGCGTTGATGAGATTTTCGATGATCTCTACGATGACATCACGTCCATGCGTCTGAGACCTGGCGACAGGATTTCTGAGGCAGACATTGCTGCAAAGTTCGGCGTATCACGTCAGCCGGTTCGCGATGCCTTCAGCAGATTGGAAAACCTGAATCTTCTGCTGATCAGGCCGCAAAGAGCGACCGAGGTGAAGCGATTTTCATCGCGGGAGATTGAAAAATCGCGCTTCGTTCGCGCAGCTGTTGAGGCAGAAGTCTTCCGACGCGCAGCTAGGCTCTGCGATGACGGTGGAGCGGCTTTGCTGCAAAAATGTCTTGCCGAACAGCGCGATGTGATTGCCAACCAGGATTACGAGGCTTTCGGCGCTCTCGACTACGAGTTTCACAGGCTCCTGTGCGAAATCGCAAAAGTGGATTTCGCATTCGATGTCATCCGGTCGGAGAAGGCTAAGGTTGATCGCCTCTGCATGCTGGGCCTCGCAAAAGAGGACAGGATGCCCCAGCTGCTGGATGATCACAGCGCTATCGTCGCAGCGGTGACCGGCGGCGATGAAGAGAAGGCGGTGGAAGCAGGCATGATCCATCTTTCCCGGCTTGATGCTACGATCGAGCGAATCTCGGTCATCAACGCAAATTACTTCGAGGCCGAGACTGAGTAACGCTCGAACAGGTTCGATGAGCGGCTAAGCTGCAGATGTGCTATGCAGGGCCCGCCTTTGCGAAAATGGCGGCGGAGTGATATGCAGCCGCTCATGACGACTAAAAACCGCCTTTATTCCGGCCATCAGCCACGCTTTGCCGTCGCACCGATGATGGACTGGACCGATCGCCATTGCCGGGCACTGCACCGGCAGCTGAGCCGCAATGCGTTGCTCTATACGGAGATGGTGACGACCGGCGCGGTCATTCATGGCGACCGGGAGCAATTGCTGGGCTTTTCTGATGTAGAGCATCCCGTGGCGTTCCAGCTCGGCGGTTCTGATGCCAAGGACATGGCCACCTCAGCGAAAATCGTAGAGGATTACGGCTATGACGAAGTCAACATCAATGTCGGCTGTCCGTCTGATCGCGTTCAGTCGGGGAGCTTTGGCGCCTGCTTGATGCAGGAGCCCGAATTGGTGGCTGAATGCGTTTCGGCGATGAAGGCGGCGGTCGAGATTCCAGTGACCGTCAAATGCCGCATTGGAGTGGATGAGCAGGACCCGGAGCTTGCGCTCGACGCTATGGCGGACGCTGTATTTGCCGCCAGTGCAGATGCGTTGTGGGTGCATGCACGCAAGGCGTGGCTAAAAGGCCTGAGTCCAAAGGAAAACCGGGATATTCCGCCGCTCGACTACGACCGCGTTCGCCGTCTCAAGCTGCGCTTTCCAGATCGCTTTGTCGGTGTCAACGGCGGCATCGCAACGCTTGATGAGGCCGAAGGCTTCCTGCCTGACCTTGACGGCGTGATGCTCGGCCGAGCGGCCTATCATACGCCCCAGCTCATGGGAGAGGTTGATCGCAGGATTTATGGTGAGATCTGCGAGGATATATCGCCATGGCAGGCGGTTGAGGCCTATATGCCTTACCTCGAAGCAAAGATGAAACAAGGCGTGAAGCTCGCGCGCATGACGCGTCACATGCTCGGCCTGTTCCACGGGCGACCGGGCGCAAGGTCCTGGCGGAGGATCCTGACCGTTGAGGCGATCAAGCCGGAGGCTGGTCTGGAAGTCGTCGAACAGGCGCTTTCGGTCGTGCGCCCATGCGACCTCACTGATGACGGTGACTTGAGAGCTGATACCGCTGCCTGAATCCGAGCTTGGGAGTGGCGAAACAGCTTTCTTGCTTCGCCCAAGTGATTGCCCACGGGAATCGGCGTAAAGTTATGCTGGTTTGAAACTAATTTCCTTCTTCAAGGCACTCCCCCATGGATTTAAGCGCAATTTCTGGCGACGGCCAGATCATGGAGTATGTCGGCCTGGGACTCGCTCTTGTCGGCTCCGGCCTGATCGCGGGGTTTCTCGCTGGATTGTTTGGCATCGGTGGCGGGGCAGTTCTCGTTCCTGTGCTCTACCAGTTTTTGACTGTATTGGGCGTGGATGAAGGCGTTCGAATGCATATCTCGGTAGCCACGTCGCTTGGGATCATTGTGCCCACCTCCCTCCGGTCGTTTCTGGCCCACAAGAAACGCGGTGCCGCTGATCTGGAGCTTCTGAGATCCTGGCTCCTTCCGCTGCCACTTGGCGTTATTTGCGCTTCGCTCTTAGCGGCGCATGTCTCCGGTGATAGCCTCAAGGCGGTTTTTGCCGTGATCGCGCTGGTCCTTGGAGCGCGTATGCTGCTCGACAGACCTCATTGGCGCCTTGGCGGCGACATTCCCGGATCTCCGATCAGGCCAATTTGCGGGGCGGCCATTGGCTTTTTCTCGACGCTTATGGGCATCGGCGGCGGCGTGATGAACAACACCTTCATGACGCTTTACGGCCGCTCCATCCATCAGGCGGTGGCGACGTCATCGGGCACTGGATTGATGATCTCAATACCGGGAACCATCGGTTTGATCTGGGCAGGATGGAACGCTGAAAACCTGCCGCCGTTCTCGGCTGGCTACGTCAATTTGCTCGGCGTTGCGCTCATCATTCCCGTGACAACCTTTGCAGCACCCTTCGGCGTGAAGGTCGCTCATGCGCTGCCGAGGCGGACAATGGAAATCTTCTTCGGCTGTTTCTTGCTGGTGGTCGCATTGCGCTTCCTGCTCAGCCTCAACGGCTATTGAGTGTCAGTCAGGGCGTCAACACGAGCCGATCGCCCTCGATCCGCCAGCTGGAGAAGCGATTGAGCGCGGTCATGCCGAAGAGGCTTGTGTCCAGTGCACCCGCGCGTGCGACAAAGGCTCGTACGCCGTTCAGTGAAAGATCGCCCACGGAAAGCGTCCGGATCCTGACCGGAGCCACAAGAGCGCCGCCGTTGGCGGTTTGAACCGGTACTGAAAAGTTCAGCTCTGAATCACTGAAGCCTGCACGGGCCGCATCTTCGCGCGTCAGCACAACCGCACTGGCACCTGTGTCGAGAAGAAAGCGTGTCTTTGCGCCGTTGGTATCGGCTTCCAGGGAAAAATGACCGCTGGCGTCGCGAACAATTAGAATCGTGCCGTCGTCTTGCGGTACGGCAAGACCAGGGGCAAGCGCCCCGAGTACACGGTAGCCACCCTGAATCAGGTCTGCCCGGAACGTGTAGCCAACGACTAGAAGCGCCAGCAGCCCACCCCAGAAGAACACCCCTTGCAAAATGTCGCGAACCCGCGGCTGGCCGAAAACAAGGCTTGCAACAAAGACAAAGGCTAGGACCGAGAGAGTGACGATCCGCGGGCCAGTTTGATCAAAGTCGAGATTTTCGGGATCGCCGGAAAAGTCAAAAAGTGCATAGAGCCCCGCACCGACCATGACCGTAATCAGAACGCCTATCAAAATGCCTCGGACGCCACGCATTAGTCAGTTACCTGGACAAGTGCTTCAGGATGAGTTGCTTGCCGTCCCTCCAGGTCGAGCAAGATGACTTCGCGCTCGGCTTCGGACATGCGGCCCCAACCTGCGATTTCATCGAGCGTGCGATAACAGCCCAGGCAAAGGCCGTTGGTTCTATCGATCTGGCAAATCTTGGTACAGGGTGATTTCATGGTCGAGGATATAGGCTTTGAAGAAGTCATCTGCCAGAGCGGTCTGCCTGCAAAATCACCTAACGGCCACCTGTTGCAAGAGTGATTGGAGCGGTCAGCACAGCCACCGGTAGTGTGATCGCGATTTGCGCAGTGCTTGCAACAAAGGTGCCGAGGTCTTGGCCTGCTTGTCCAATCTGGTTCGGCTCAAGCGGGTTGTAGGTGTTGAGGTCGCTTTGCTGGAGTACCTTACGGAGTTCCGGGCTGAGCGAAGCTATTTGGGCGAACTTGGAGTGGTTCGCGGAATCTCCTCCCTCCACCTTGGTCAGGTCGACAACAATTGCGCCAAGCTCCGCCAGCTCTGCCTCGTTGTCGTAGGATCCGACACGAGCCTTGCCACCGGCGATCCTTCGGGAGATTCCTAGGGCGCGGTCGTCCTCGGATACGAGAATGATGAAGGGTTTTTTCGGTTTTGCTTTTTTGCTGAGTGCGCGCAGTTGATCCTTGAAAACGTCGATATCAATGTCTGGCGCAGCCAAGACCACTTGCTCGACCTTGGCGCTCAGACGTTTCAGGTCAGCGGCAGGGGCTTGACGAGCAGTTTCCATCAGCAGCCAATTGCCCATCGAATGGGCCAAAATGACAATCCGCTCTGCCTTGCTGTCGGCAAGCTCGCGGATCGTTTCCTCGAGCGCCGTGCGGGCAACGAGCGCACTGTTCAGGTCATAAACATAGTCGGTAAGCTGACCGCGTGACGCCCAGGTGAACAGCACCGGTACACCCGGATAGTCCGCATCATGGACAAATTGGGTGAACCTGTAGAGCCCTTCGGCAAACATGGTGTTGTAGCCATGGATGAAAAGGAAAACGTCACGCTTTCCCTTGGGGAGCAGCATCAGCTTCTCGTTCAGCTCCTGTCGCATCGCGGCCTTGTCGGCAATGTAGGATGCAGAGCGTGCAGTGAATTCTTTCGCCGGATTGCCAGGCAGCGTAGACGGCCATTCGATTTGCCCGGGTTTGTGGGCTGGTGTGGGGGGAACTGAAATCGTCGCCTTGGCATAGCTAAGATCTTCACCGCGTTCGCCGTTGAAATAGGTGTCGGGACGGTCGTCCTTCTCGCGCGAGGTAAAGATCAAGATCTCGTGGGCAACAGTGCCCGGGGCTTCGGCTGTGCTGATGGCCAGTGCGCCACTTTCAGGCCGGGAGCCGCAGGCAACGAGAAAAAAACTGGCGATGACAACGACAAGCTGCGCTAGCAACCTGAAGCCGGTCGATGACTGAACTCTGACTATGGTTCCGGCATTTGTCTGGTGAGGGTACGCGCTCAACATGATCTCCCGATGCGCGGCTCGTTCCTGCGCACTCCACTCCTGCATCAATGCCAGTCTTTCCGAATGCTCGCAATGGTTTCCTAATTTGAGCCTACGCGATGGCGAGGCAGCCAGCGAGAAAGACCAAAGTGCCGACCTGCTGTATTGCGCCAAGCACATCGCCGCTGAAACCACCGATCCTGGCCTTCGCGAGCATGCCGACGCCGTGGGTGGCGAGGGGGGCTAGAATCAACCCGAGTGCCAGCGATGAAAGGGGTAAAACCGGGAGGATAGGCAACAAACACGCTGCGCCAAAGACGCATGCCTGCTTGAGAGTTGTTGATGTCGGAACTCCAAAGCGGTGCGCAAGTCCGTCCGGCCGTGCTGCTGGCAAGGCAGACCACTGCCAGACAATCAGCGTCCGGCCGAGGCTTTCGGCGCCAAGAAGTATCACCATGGCTTCCAGCGGCGTGTAGCGGTCGAGCAGGGCCGCGATCAGCACCGCTTTCAGGCCTAGGGACACGATGAGCGCGATTGAGCCAAAGGCGCCGATCCTGCTGTCCTTCATGATCTCGAGGCGTCTTTCCGGCGTATGCCCGCCAAAGAAACCGTCGGCGACATCCGCTAACCCGTCCTCATGAAGGGCTCCGGTGACCATGGCGAGCATGCCAACAACGAGAAAGCCGGAGGCGAGCGTGGGCAGGTGGCTCAGCCCGAGAAGCAGAACGAGAAGGGCTGCCGGAATTGCGACCACGACGCCAGCAAGTGGAAACGCCCTGGAAATTTGGGAAAAGTCAGGCAGGCGGGCGGGATCGTCAGCGCTGCAGAGTTTGGGCACCGGCAAGCGGGAAAAGAACCGGACGCAGGCGGCTGTGTCGGCGACAAGGTCCGACAGGGCAGGGCGAAGATCAAGTCTGTGCCGGTCCTCGTGCCTGTCCATGACGTATCCCAACCTTGTTTTTTGTCCGGTGGCCGTTATAGATCGGCACAACTGTGGAACCAAGACCTGAGACCGACGACAATAGGCTCATAACAGGCCCCAACAGGCTACCTCCGGAGCAACGCCCCCATGTCCCTTTCTGAATCCGCCCTGCCGTTCGACGATATCCGCAACCTGGTGCAATCCATGCCGGGGCCGGACGAAGGTGCACTGGCGGCGGTCCGGGCGCGCGACGCGCAGCTGACGAAGCCTGCTGGCTCGCTGGGACAGCTCGAGGAAATTGCCGAGTGGCTGGCAGCCTGGTCCGGCAATGAAAAACCAAAGGTGACGCGTCCGCTTGTTGCCATCTTCGCGACAGCGCACGGTGTTGCCGACCAGGGCGTCTCCGCTTTTCCAAGTTCAGTAAATCGTCAGATGGTCGAGAACTTTGCCGCAGGCGGAGCGGCGATCAATCAGATCTGCCGGTCAAACGACGTCGGTCTGAAGGTGTTTGATCTCGCCGTTGAAATGCCAACCCCATCCATCACTGAAGAAGATGCTATGGACGAGGCCCATTGTGCCGCGACCATGGCCTACGGCATGGAGGCTTTGGCCGGTGGCATCGATCTGATCTGCCTGGGCGAGATGGGAATTGGCAACACGACGGTCGCAGCAGCGGTGCTCAACGGGCTGTTCGGTGGCTCGGCGGAAGACTGGATCGGTCGCGGCACCGGCGTCGACGATGAGGGTCTTGCACGCAAGCGCGCCGCCGTTGAAGCTGCGGTCGCACGGTTGAATGGCGAGAAAGATCCTCTGGAGATCCTGCGTCGTGTAGGTGGGCGTGAAATCGCTGCCATGGTTGGCCTCATTATCGCCGCACGGCTTCAGCGCGTGCCTTTGATCATCGATGGCTTCGTCACCACCGCTGCAGCAGCAGTGGTCTATGCTATGGATCCGGGCGGTCTGGATCATTGTCTGTTTGCACATGTGTCTGCGGAAGCCGCTCACCGCCGCACGCTGGATCTGATGGAAAAGTCGGCTCTACTTGATTTCGGCATGCGTCTCGGCGAAGGATCGGGCGCGGCCGTGGCGGCCGGCATCGTCAAGGCAGCCGCTGAAATGCACTCCGGCATGGCGACCTTTGCCGATGCGGGTGTGGCCTCTAAGGACGGCTAAGTCGCAAGTCTGAGCGTCATGCGCGGTGACGGTACTGGGCGTTCCGGTCAGCCGGGGTTTCATAGGCGGGCATGCTTTCCATCACCCGTGATTTGGGCAGGGTGAAGATCACCTCTGTGCCTTCGCGCAACTTGGACCGCAGATCGAATTGGCCGCCATGCATCGCGACAAGCGCCTGAACGATGGAGAGGCCGAGACCGGTCCCTGGTTCTGCACTTTGGATTGCGACGGCGCCCTGACCGAAGGCCTGCAGCACAACGGGGATCTCGGCTTCGGGAATGCCCGGGCCGTTGTCCTTGATGGACACGAACTGGCCGCCGTCTTCCGTGCGCCCCAATGTGATTTGAACCGTGCCGTTGACGGGGGTGAATTTCACCGCGTTTGACAAGAGGTTCAAGATAACCTGGCGCAGGGCGCGTTCGTCACCCCAGATCCGTGGCAGATCGCCGGTGTGGCTTTCCTGAATGCTGATGTCCTTGGCCTTGGCCCGAATCTGCATCATCTTGCAGCACTCTTCCACAAGTGCGTCGATGTAGATCGCTTCTTCCTGCAATTCATGACGCCCGGCCTCAATCCGCGATAGGTCGAGGATCTCGTTGATCAGGTTCAGAAGATGCGCGCCTGAATGATGGATATCAGCAGCGTAGCTCTTGTAATTGGCGTTCTGCATCGGGCCGAGGACTTCGTCCTTCATCACTTCTGAAAAACCGAGAATGGCGTTCAGCGGTGTCCGCAGTTCGTGGCTCATGGTGGCCAGAAAGCGCGACTTGGCAAGGTTTGCCTCTTCCGCCCGGCGTCTGGATTCGTCAGACAATGCGTTGGCTGTTTCCAGCTCCGCGATCAGGTGATCTTTCTCGGCCCGGTACTCGAGCATCGTATTTGCGTTTTTCAGAAGCTGATTGCCCAGAATGAAGAAAAAGCCCTGCGCGCCGACCGCCATCGCCGCGAGCGTGTAGTGGATCGGTTCTGGTTGCTTCAAAAAAGTCGCCGTGACCGTCAGCGAGACCGGTAGTGTGCCCGCCAGCAATGCGCGGGGCAGGGTGGCCGATTGCATGGTCGTGATCGCGACCACGATCAGCATCGTGGCGAACTGGAAGACAAGAAATCCGTCGCCCGTCTGGTTCTGTTTCGGCAAGAGAAAGAACAGGGCCCAGCTGCTGCCGTAAAGCAGGTCGCTCAGCGTGAAGCGCCGCAGCCATGGTTTCTCCTGCCGGCTGGCGGAAGGCGCCTTTTCATAGGCCCGGCAGGTTCCGATCGCCAGAAGATGCATGCAGAAATTCAGGATGAACCAGAAGCCGACGAGTGCCGGATGGATCCACAGTGACGAAATGGCCGCAACAATCAGCGCAAGCATCGGCACGGCAAAGGCCGAGTTCAGGCGCGTGTCCGCAAAAAGGTGCTGTCGCTCGAGCTCGAAGTCATTGGGCAGGCTATCGCTGGATCCGATGCGCGTGCGCACATCGCGGACCGTCCGCGCAACCTCGCGCCGACGCATCGCCCGTTTCCGGTTGATGGCGGTCTTCTCGTCGCGGATGGTGCGGGCTTCGTATCCCATGTCCGTCGGAGCACTCTTTTCAAAAGCTTGATCGGTAGGTTGTCGTTTTACCTATCTGACTCACGATTTCTTAAGATCGCCCTCAGGTATGTGGTAAACGAAACGTAAGCAAAGACTGAGGGTTGGGAGAAGCTGGTGCCTGGCGCAGCGAGGGCAAAGGATGTGCTGAGGGATCTGGAGACGGGGATTTCTGCTTGCCGCATTTGTGTTGAGGAGCCACTGGCCGCGCCGCTTCCCCACGAGCCTCGGCCGGTCATTCAGCTCTCGGATCAGGCCCGAATTTGCATCTGCGGTCAGGCCCCTGGAACAAGGGTCCACAAAAGCGGACGGCCTTTCACCGACCCCTCCGGCGATCGCCTGCGACAGTGGATGGCGGTCGACGCTGATGCGTTTTATGATGCCACGAAAGTTGCGATCGTCCCCATGGGCCTGTGCTTTCCCGGACTGGATAGCAAGGGCGGCGACCTGCCGCCGCGCCGTGAATGCCGCGCGCACTGGCACGACCGGATCTTTGCCGCCATGCCGCAAATTGAGCTGATCCTTGTCATCGGCCAATACGCGCAGGCCTACCATCTGGGACGAGACAAGAAGAAAAGCCTGACCGAGACCGTGGGCAACTGGAGAGAATACCTGGAGGCTGACCGTCAGCCCGCAGTGGTGCCAATGCCGCATCCGTCCTGGCGCAACAACAGCTGGCTGAAGAAGAATGCGTGGTTCGAAAGCGAGCTTCTTCCGGTGCTACAACAAAAAGTCGCCCGGCTCTTGTGAACCGGGCGATCAGTCAGGTTGCGTCAAAGGTCTTCTGGAAAGACCCAGTGATCAGTTAGTCTTGACCTGCTTGGCTGGCTGTTCCGGCTTTGCAGTCGCCTTGATCGGCAGGCTTTCGTCACGGCTCCAGCCGACCATGCTGTCATCATAGAGCGTGACATTTTCCTGGCCGAGCACCTGCGTCAGCACAAACCAGTTGGTCGCGGCCCAATGCCCCGTGTTGCAGTAGGACACCACCTTGGCTGAGCTGTCCTTGAGGCTTGCCGGCAACAGCGAAGCGAGCTCGGCCTTGTCCTTCAAGCGGTTCGAGCCTTTGTTGTAGAACTTGTCCTGATCGAAGTTGACCGCGCCGGGAATGTGCCCGAAGCGGGTCGCCTTGCCGTGTTTCTGCTTGCCGGAGAACTGTGCCTCAGGACGACCGTCCAGAAGTACCGTTTCCGTGCCCATGGCTTCAGCGACTTCGTTCGTGGACACCAGAAGCTCATCGCGGACTTCAGCGACGAACAGATCTCCTTCGGGCGTGACGTCGCCTGTTTCAAGCCCGCGGTCTTCTGCAACCCAAGCTGCATGTCCACCGTCGAGGATCGCGACTGCGTCGTGGCCGAGGTACTTCATGGTCCAGAAGATTCGGGCGGCAGAGCCGAATTCGAGGCTTGAGGAACCGGCGGGGATGATGACGAGAGCCTTGTCTTCGGAAACGCCCAACTCGGAAAGCGCAGCTTCCAGCTTCTCAACGGACGGCAGGACACCAACGACGCCATCCCGCTCGGTCCGCCAATAGCCCGGATACTCTGACCAGACGGCTCCCGGGATATGGCCCTTGAGATAGTCATCCTTGCCGGAATTGGAGATCTTCGAGCGCGTGTCGATGACGACGACCTCGTCATTGTCCAGGTTCGCTGCAAGCCATTCGGTCGACACAAGCGGGGTCACTTCAGGCGCCGCTGACGCGGGGGCTGCAAGAACCGTCATCGCTGTGACGAAGCCGGCGATCGGGCCGGAAAGGGATTTGAGGCTTCCAAGCATCCGGATCTCTCCAATGTGTGATGAGTCTGGAAAAAAATTCTCTTGTGATGACGGAATTGGCACTCTAGATGGGGATTATCAAGCGTAAATGCGCTTGATGTTAGAAGAAAAATCTCAAGTTCTCCTTGAGGGACTCAAATTGGAAATTCATTCCAAGGTGGGTCTGCCGCACGGGAAACTGAATCCGGCCTAGTTGCGTCCAAACGGCCTGATGGATCTGGAGTGTCAGAGCAATGATTGATCGTATCGACCGCCGTATCCTCTCTATCTTGCAGGAGGATTGCACCGTTCCTGTCGCCGAGATCGGCCGCCGGGTTGGTCTGTCGACAACGCCCTGCTGGCGGCGGATTCAGAAGATGGAGGAGGAGGGCGTGATTACGGCACGTGTTGCCTTGCTCGATCCAGCCAAGGTGAATGCCAAGGTGACTGCCTTTGTCGCGATCACCACGAGCCAGCACTCTGAGGACTGGCTCAAGAAATTTGCAGATGTGATCAGCGAGTTTCCGGAGGTCGTCGAATTCTACCGCATGGCCGGACAGGTGGATTATCTCCTCCGGGTCTGCGTGCCTGACATCGAGGCCTATGATTCCTTCTACAAGAAGCTGATCGCCAAGATCGACATCACGGATGTGTCTACGACCTTCGCGATGGAGCAGATCAAGTACACCACGCAGTTGCCGCTGGCCTATGTGCCCAAGGAGAAACCCAGGGGAGACTGAAGCGCATCAAGCTGCGATTAAAAACATATGAGATTTGAGATGTCTCAAGCCGAATGGCAATGTTTCCACTATTGTGGAGCAGTCATTTCACACGGGAGGAACAGTGATGACTGGTTTGTTCAAGACGGCCTTGGTTGCATCCAGCTTGGCGCTTGCCCTGCCGGTCGCAGCGTCGGCGGCCGATATGGCGAAAGGGACGGGGCCGGAGGGTGTCACCGTATACCAGGTGACCAGTGACTTTGAGGATGTGCTGTTCGATCTGGAATCTGCGATCGTCAATCGTGGTCTTGTGATCGACTATAAGTCACACATCGGCGAGATGCTGGCGCGCACCAAGGATGATGTTGGTGGCGAGAAGGATCTCTACGCCAATGCTGAAGCTATGCTTTTCTGCTCCGCCAACCTGTCGCGCAAGGTGATGGAGGCTGATATCGCGAACATTGCCTATTGCCCATACGCGGTCTTCGCGTACGAGGCAGCCAGTGACCCTGGGAGGGTCATGGTAGGATTTCGCCATCTCGCGGCAACCGGTTCCGATGCCTCGAAAACGGCGATCGGAGAAGTCAATGCGCTGTTGGATGGCATAGTGAAAGAGGCAGCCGGCGAGTAGCCGGCTGCAAAGTCCGGCGGCTTGATGAGGTCGGACTATTTCTTGTCAGCGTTTTCCAGGCGGGCGATCAGGCTGGACGTGTCCCACCGATTGCCGCCCATGGCCTGGACTTCCGCATAGAACTGATCGACCAGTGCGGTGATCGGCAGCCGTGCGCCGGTGTCATTGGCCGTGTTGAGGCAAATCCCCAGATCCTTGCGCATCCAGTCGACCGCGAAGCCGAATTCGAACTGCCCTGCGTTCATCGTTTCCCAGCGATTTTCCATCTGCCAGGACTGGGCGGCACCGCCCTTGATTGCCGAAATGACGCTTGGGACATCAAGCCCGGCTTTCTTGGCAAAATGAACCGCTTCCGAAAGCCCCTGCACCAGGCCTGCGATGCAAATCTGATTGCACATCTTGGTGAGTTGACCCGCCCCGCTTTCGCCCATCAGTCCGACAAACTTCGCAAAGCACTCTATGACCGGTTGGGCCTTTTCAAAGACGTCAGCATCGCCGCCGCACATCACGGTCAGAGCGCCGTTTTCAGCACCGGCCTGACCACCTGAAACAGGTGCGTCGACGAAGCCGCATCCGAGTTCTTTCGCCGCCGCATAAAGCTCGCGGGCAACCTCGGCGGAAGCGGTCGTATTGTCGACGAAAATGGCTCCAGCCTTGAGGCCATGAAAGGCGCCGTTTTCGCCAGTGGTCACGGATCTAAGATCCGCGTCGTTGCCGACGCAGGCAAAAACAAAATCACAGCCTTCAGCGGCTTCTTTGGGCGTCTTGGCAAAAGAACCGCCATACTCTGATGCCCATTTTTCCGCCTTGGCGGTGGTGCGATTGTAGACGGTGACGTCGTGTCCGCCCTTGGTCTTGAGATATCCTGCCATCGGATACCCCATCACTCCAAGTCCAATGAATGCAACCTTTGCCATGTTCCCTGGCTCCCTCCGCTTGCAAGGAAAGGCCCGGCAATTGCCGGGCCTTTCAGTCAGATCGGATTTTCGCTCAGGTTTTTGCCGGGATCCTCCAGGCAAGCTGATCAGATCCAGAACCGTGGGCGATACCGTTTGATGAGCTTAATGGACGGCGTCTGCATCTTTTTTGCAAGCCCATCAGTCAAGGTGCCCGTGGGACGTGTGAATGGGGTGAACCGGCTCGCGGTCAGCAGGGATGATGCATATATGTTTAGCATGACTTACATTCCTCCAGTGCTTCGATGCTTGAAATATCGCGCTTCCGCTGTTTTGATGCGAGTCAGCAAAAATTTTGAAATGTAAGTTGGATTTACATATGGATTGGCGGCGACTGCCTTCACTGAGTGCCTTGAGAGCGTTTTCTGCTGTCGCAGAGAAAAAGAGCTTTTCCTCAGCAGGACGTGAACTCAATGTCACCCATGCTGCCGTCAGCCAGCAGGTTCGCGGCTTGGAAGGGCAACTTGGAACGCAGCTGGTCGTGCGCGAGGGGCGGGGACTGGGCCTGACATCGGATGGCGAACATTTGGCGGCGGGTTTGCGTGATGCGTTTGCGGGGATCTACGAAACGGTCGAGGACTTGCGGCGCAACGATGAGGAACGGCCGCTCAACATCACGATGACGCCGTCTTTCGCGGTGAGTTGGCTGATGCCGCGTATCTCGGACTTCCGGCAGGAAAACCCGTACGTCGAACTCATGCTCAATCCGACGGCCGATGTGGTTGAGTTCGCTCCCGGCGGCGTTGACCTCGCAATCCGCTTTGGCAACGGCGATTGGCCTGGGCTGGAGTCCCAGCAGCTGCTGGCTTCAAACTACGTCGTGGTCGGCGCGCACAAGCTCTTGGGCGACCGCGAACTCACCGATCCATCGGACATCCAAGACTTTCCCTGGCTGCAGGAATTGGGAACCAACGAATTGTCGATCTGGCTCGAGGGACAAGGAGTGGTTCCGCGCGCAAAGCTAAACATCACCCATTTGCCCGGCTACATGGTTCTGGATGGCTTGCGCCGAGGAGATGGTATCTCCGCGACTGCAAGGGTGTTCGTCGAGAACGACATTCAGGCCGGCACCTTGCGCGTGTTGTTCGAGGACATGAAGCCTCAGACATCGGGCTATTACCTTGTCAGGAAGCCTGGGGTTCCCCGCCCGCCACTCAAGGCCTTTATCACCTGGATCAGGCAGCGCGCGCGCGAAGCCGAGGCTTGCTGCGCGGCTTCAACGGGCTAGACCGTGCTGAGAGCTTGCTCCAGGTCGCCGATCAGGTCGTCGATGTGTTCGATCCCGATCGAAAGCCGCAGCAGTGTGTCGGGGATGCCTGAGTCAGGCCCCTCGATGGTTTCGCGGTGCTCCACTAGACTTTCAACGCCGCCAAGAGAGGTTGCTCGTTGAAACAGGTTTAAGGCAGCCGTTACCTTGAGCGCATCTTCGCGCGATCCCTTCATGATCAAAGACATGAGGGAACCATAGCCGCCATTCATCTGGTTGCTGGCAAGCTCATGAGCCTTGTGTGTTTCAAGGCCCGGATAAAGCACCTCGGCGATCTTCGGATGGGCAGCGAAATGTTTGGCCAGAGCCTGGGCGTTGGCGTTCATTCGCTCGACCCGGAGTGACAGAGTGCGCAGGCCGCGAAGAAGCAGCCAAGTCTCAAAAGATCCCATCACCGCGCCGGCATCGTGGCGTTCTGCGCAGATAAATTGCCATGCCTCGGTATCCGCCGAAGCGGTGGAGACCACCCCGCCAAGAACGTCCGAATGGCCGTTCAGCGCCTTGGTTGCTGAGTGCACCACAAGATCAGCCCCCTTGGACAGGGGCTTCATGATTAGCGGCGTCGCAGCGGTCGCATCGACACATACAGTGGCGTCGGCCAGCTGGGCGAGCTTCGCAACGGCAGCAATGTCCACCACTGCCAGAAAAGGATTGCTTGGAACTTCGATAAAAATCAGGTCAGGCTGCGCCGTTTCGATGGTGTCCTTCAGAACAGATAGGTCGGTCGCATCCACTTCGATCAAGGCGACGTTTGCCCGCTCGCAATTCTTGCGGAAAAAGAGGGTGGTGCCCCAGTAGATCTTGGACTGGAGCAGAATGGTGCCTCCAGGCTTGACCGTGCGCATGATCGAAGCAATAGCCGCCATGCCCGACGCAAACAACCGACTGTCCGCGGCGCCTTCAAGGCGGGCGACCAGTCCTTCTGTCTTGCGGAACAGGTCATTGTCGTCGCGGCTGTAGAGATGCTTGCCGCTGACCAGATCATAGTTTTCGTCTCGCACGAAGGTTGTCGCCGTCTGGATAGGAGGAACGACAGCTCCGGTTGCTGCATCGAAGCCTCCGCCACCATGCGCGAGCAGGCTGTCCGTATGAAGATCGGTTTTCACCATGGCCGGGATCCTTGAAGGGCAGAGAAGTCGGGAGAAAATAGAAGACCTGAGGTGCGTTGTCAGCGCTTCAGGTGCCGGGTCAGTCTGGCTTCCAGACGATCCCAGACGCGTCTAAGGGCCTCCACGGCGATTAGGTAAAAGACCGCAGCCCAGATATAGGCCTGGAAGTCATAGGACCGCGAAAAGGCGCGCCGGGTTTCACCCATCAGATCGTAGATTGTGACAATGGAAGCGATGGCGGAGCCCTTGATCATCAGGATGATTTCATTTCCATAGGGCCGAAGAGCAACCATTAGGGCCTGCGGCAGGATGATCTTGAAGAAAATCACCGGCTTCGTCAGGCCAAGGGCGCGGCCACCTTCCCACTGTCCCTTGGACACATTCTCGACGGCTCCCCGCAGAATTTCGGCCTGATAGGCGGACGTATTGAGCGTGAAGGCGAAAATGATGCAGTACCAGGCGTCGCGGAAGAACCACCACAGGCCAACGTCTGTCAGCTCTGCTCTGAATGAACCTGCGCCGTAGTAGATCAGGAATGTCTGGGCGAGCAGCGGGGTGCCGCGGAAGAAATACACATAGCCGTAGGCAGGCCAGCGAAACAGCGCCACTTTGGATGCACGAGCAAGTGCGATCGGCACCGAGAGCGCTGCGCCAAGTCCAAGCGAGACAAAGACGATCTGAAGCGTGACGACGAAGCCGTCGAGATATTTGCCCCAATACTTTTGCACGAAGGGGCTGAAGATATTCGAGGCCAGGTAATAGACAAGACACGCGCCTGCGATGATCCACATCGTCATCAGAACATGGCCGGCAATACGCGTTGCGCTCCAGGCACGTGCGGGTTGGGCTGGCGCCGGGCGAGGGGCTATGGACTGCGCAAGTAAGCTCATCGGGTGGCCTCGCCTCGTTTGGACCAACGCTCGACGCGAACCAGTCCGAAAGACGAGATCATCGCCAACAGGAGGTAGATCAGGCAGGCAATGCCGAAGAAGAGAAAGGGTTCTTTGGTAACTCTCGCCGCAATGCCAGCCTGGCGGACCAGATCTGCCAGCCCGATCACGGACACGAGGGCCGTCTCTTTCAAAAGGATCAGCCAGAGGTTTCCGAGCGCCGGCAGGGCGAGCCGGATGAGCTGTGGCAGGACAATGAGCCACATCGTGCGACCACGCGACAGACCAAGCGCATAGCCGCCTTCATATTGGCCCTGGGGTATCCCTCGAAAGGCAGAGAGAAAAGCTTCGGACGCATAGGAGGAAAAGACCAGCGCAAGAGCGATCATGCCCGCCACAAACGAATTGACCTCGATATAGAGGTCAAACCCGGCGAACTTCACCAGCTGCTGAATGCCGATCTGAACGCCGTAATAGACGAGAAAGAGCGTGAGAAGTTCAGGCAGGCCGCGAAAGATCGTGGTGTAGATGTTTGCCGCCATCCGCATGGACGGATCGTCGGACTTTTTCGCAAGTGCCAGAAAAAATCCGAGGCAGAGACCGAAGGGCAGGGTTGCCAGTGCCAGCGTGATCGTAATGAACACGCCCTGGGCGATTTCATCACCCCAACCGGCGTCGCCAAAGGATATGAGCGTCAAAGCCTCGTTCATGCGCTTGGCGATGCCTCTCCGGATGTTGTTTCAGCGAGATGATGGGCGCAGCGGCCGGATGGTGCCGCGCCCAAGATCAATCTCGAGACCGGTGTTAACCGCCGTAGACGTCGAAATCAAAGTGCTTGTCGTTGATTTCCTTGTATTTGCCGCTGGCAATGATGCCTTCGATGGCCGTGTTGAACTTGGCCTTCAGGTCGCTGTCTTCCTTGCGGATCGCGATGCCGGCGCCAATGCCGTTGATTTCCGGATCCGGCGTCAGGGCTCCGAGAAGCTTGCAGCAAGCGCCATCATCGCTCTTGAGCCAGTCCGAGAGAACAACAACATCATCGATCACGGCGTCGATGCGGCCGCTGGCGACGTCGAGCTTGTACTCATCCGGGGTCGGGTAGAGTTTGAGATCGGCGGAAGGGAACTTTTCTTCCGCATAGTTCGAATGGGTTGTCGAAGACTGAGCGCCCAGAAGCGCACCCTTCAACGCTTCGTCAGTGGTGCCGGTGAGCGCGCTGTCTTTGGGGACCGCGATCGCAGGACCAGTGTTGTAGTATTTGTTGGTGAAGTCGACCTTCTGCAGGCGCTCTTCGGTGATCGACATGGAGGCAATCACTGCGTCGAACTTGCCGGCCTGAAGAGCGGGGATCATGCCATCCCAGTCCTGAACGACGAATTCGCATTCGACCTTCATTTCCTCGCAAAGTGCGTCGGCAATGTCGATGTCGAAACCGACCAGCTTGCCGTCGGCGGTAAGCGAGTTGAAGGGAGGATAGGCGCCTTCTGTTCCAATACGGACCTTGGACCAGTCTTTCGCTTCCGCACCGCCGACCGCGGCCAAAACGAGAGCGGTTGCCGCTGCCAAATGCTTAATACGCATGTAAAAATCCCCTGATAACTGTTGAGGGCTGATGTGGCTTCACAACGCCATTCTTTACCCGACGCCCCTATTCCATACACTTCCGCCCAAAATTCAAGCGTGCCTACAAAAAAACCGTGAGTTAAGGCCCTGTTTTCGTGTGCTGATTGCGCATCCTAACGGAAACTCGCGGGCGCTTTTGTGGACAACTCGCATTTCCCGGCGGCATACGAATAAGACCATGCATCTAAAAAGCTTTTTATAGGGCAATGGTTCGCTCAGCGGTTTTCGACCGCTCCTTGCTCGATGAAGAAGCTGGAAATCTCCTCAACGAAATGACGGACTTTCAACGGGATGTAGCGGTTCGAGGGGTAAACCGCATGAACCGGCTGAGGCGCATAGCTCCATTCGGGCAGGACATACTCGAGCTGGCCCTCCTTCACGAGTGGGTCCAGCAACCAGTTTTGGGCCAGGCCGATCCCGAGGCCTGCAAGCGCCGCACGGCGGAGCAGGGAGGAATTGTTGGCGCGCAGGGTCGGTGTGATGCGAACGGTTCGCCGTTCGCCGTCAGTATCGGTCAAGGGCACGTCATGCCCCGTCTGGAGCTGCGAGTAGAGCAGATAGCGATGGCGCACCAGATCTTCGGGCACTTCTGGCCTGCCATGGGTGTCCAGGTATTCGGGAGAGGCCGCAAGGCTGCGCTCGGCCAGCCCGAGCTTTTTCACGATCAGCCGGTCGTCGCGGATATCGCCAAGCCGAATGGCGACATCCAGCCCCTCATGGATCAGGTCCTGAAAATTGTCCGAAAGAGAGAGATTCAGGCATAGCTTCGGATTTCGCTTCTGAAAGCCGATGAAGAAGTCAGCGAGCAGACCTTCGCTGAACCCCGGCGCCGCACCGATCGACAAGCAGCCGGTCATCTCATCATCGAAACGACGGACCGATTGATCGGCCTCGGTCAGTCGCTCAAGAATATCTCTCGCATGAATGTAATAGCGCTCACCGGCTTCCGTGGTCGCCAAACGCCGGGTCGTCCGGTTCAGCAGACGTGCTCCGAGTTGCCGCTCCAGTGCTCGCACCTGTTGGCTGACTGCTGGCTGCGAGATGCCGAGCGAGTTGGCGGCAGCGGAAAAGCTGCCCAGATCAACGGCGGCGACAAAACTGGAGAGGGTAGCGATCTTGTCCATCGTTTATATATAAGCAAGGCGAATAAGAAATATAAGGAACGGCCTGCTTCAAAATCAAAAGAAATAGATCACCTCTCAGTCGTGGCAATTCAGGCAATGCGTTGGTTGCGTTGCGGTCACACATGGCAGTGAGGTATTTGAAATGTCTGAAGCAAGCACAAGATTGGATCGTCGCGGTTTTTTGACTGGCGCATCGACGTTGGCAGCAGGCTCTGCGCTGGTCGCCGCCGGAGGCCTTTCCGTTTCCTCTGCAAGTGCAAGCGCGCCGCTGGCAGGTCAGCCAATGGCCGGCGCAATTCGCCGAAAGGTCGGGTCCTTTGAAGTAACGGCCTTGTTGGACGGATACCTGGATATCGGTTCAGAGCAGGTCCTCGGGCACGATGAAGACATCGCCAAAAGCCTGCGCAAGGAAGCTTTTGTGGAAGGTTCGGGCTACCGCCTGCCGATCAACGCGTTCCTTCTGAACACCGGCGAGAAACTGGTTCTCGTTGACGCGGGCTCCTCCGACCAGATGGGGCCGACACTGGGCAGGCTCGGCGGCGCCCTGGCGGCGGCTGGTGTTGCCCCGGAACAGATCGATGCGGTGCTGATCACGCATATGCATCCCGATCATCTCTTCGGGGTTTTGAAGCCGGACGGCAGTAAGGCCTTTGAAAATGCAGAGCTGTTGCTGCCAGAAACCGATTATCGCTTCTGGTTTGATGACGCGGCCCTGAATGCGGCGCCAGACGCCTTCAAGCCATTCTTCCTTGGAGCACGCAAGTCTGCAGATGCCTACGCCGCCAACCAGACACTCTTTGGAAGCGGCAAGGAGCTGCTTCCCGGCGTGACATCAGTGGATCTTGCGGGGCACACGCCTGGTCATGTGGGGTTCCGCGTCGACAGTGGCGATGACGGTCTGTTTATCATCGCCGACGCGGTCCATGTCAGCAGCTTGCAATTCGCCCAACCTGACTGGGGGATCGCGTTCGATACCGATCCTGCGCAGGCGGCAAAGACCCGCCGAAAGGTTCTGGATGAGGTTTCCAGTGACGGCCACCTTGTAGCCGGGTCTCATCTGCCATTCCCTGGCTTCGGCCATGTGGCACGTTCCGGAGATGGCTATCGGTTCGCACCGGCTGACTGGCAATACAGCAACTAGGATCACCTAGGGTAAGGGGGCTCCGGCGTGGCTAATGTTCAGCCATGCCGGAGCCTTTGTTTCAATGTCTCAGCCTTGTTGCGCTGCGCTTCGTGGCGCGCGTGCTTTTTCCTCGGAGGTCTCGGCGAGACCGAGCACGGCATGCAATGACAGCACAGGACGGCTGAGCGTATCGCCGATTGCGTTGTTTTCCGTCGCATTGCTCAAGACTGGCTGCTTGCTGATTTCCGCGATCTTCTCCTCATGGATGGCACGCTCGGATGGCGAAAGGTTCGACAGGCCACTCTCGTCGAGGCCATGCTGACTGAGATAGCGGTGCCGGATTCTCTGATCCTCCGGCAACTCGGTCCACTCCAGATAGCGTTGCATCATGGTTTGGCGCACATCCTCGAAATTGAACGCGGCGGTGCCGGCATTTGCGTCCGAAGATGCATGTTTCGCTTGGGGTAATGTAACGGTGGACGAGATCGGCCCGGTAGAAGTCATTGCAAATCCTGCCTCTTAAACACGCATTCAGCTCTGAGCTGAGAGTTAAGCAAGGCGGGTGCCAATGTTAACGATCGAAAACACTCATTGAAAACATGATTTTATTGAATTGGACGCTCTTCCTTGCTCGTTTTAGATAGGCAAAAGCGGTCCATCGGAAAGGTTTTGCCGGTTGGCTTGTCTGCCCATAAGGAGAAGCCTGATGCCTGATCTTGAGCTGTTTATCGGAAACAAGAACTATTCGTCCTGGTCGTTCCGGCCCTGGCTGGCCCTCAGGCAAAACGAGATCCCATTTCGCGAAAGACTTGTCCCGTTTGAATTCGACAACGGCAATCCGGCCTTTAAGACTTTTTCTCCGACGGTGAAAGTGCCGGTGCTCAAGGATGGAGACCTGACGGTCTGGGAGTCTCTGGCGATCATCGAATACATAGCCGAGATTTATCCCAGTGCCGGCCTCCTGCCTGTGGACAGATCTGAGAGAGCCCGGGCCCGCGCAGCCTCGGCAGAAATGCACTCCAGCTTTTCGGCTATGCGCTCCGCATTCCCGATGAACTTTCACCGGCCGGCGGGGGCGCTTGCGGTCAGCGCGTCGGTCCAAAAGGACATCGACCGCGTTGTTGCTCTTTGGAACGACTGCCTCGAAACGTCAGGCGGCCCGTTTCTCTTCGGCGGCTTCACCATGGCCGACGCGATGTACGCGCCTGTCGTGAGCCGTTTTGCAACCTATGAGGCGACGAACGAACCCGTTGCGACAGCCTATATGGAAAAGATGAGAGCACTGCCCGCCTGGAAGGAATGGGAAAAGGCGGCCCTTGATGAGACCTGGATCATAGAGGCTGAAGAAGTCTAGGTTTCGGTGCGTCAGAACGGCAGGAAGTCGACCAGACTTCCGCGCTCTACGGACGTCGCATCTTCGGGTATTTCAATAAGCCCGTCGGCTTCGCGCAGGCCCGTGATCAGACCGGAACCATCGCGCTCGAACTTGCGTGCGATGGTTCTGCCTGTCTCATCGCTGGCCAGAATGCCGCGGTAGAATTCTCGTCTGTCCGTCTTCTTCCGTGGCACGGAGAAGTCCGCGGGCACCTGAAAGCGACGGGCTTCCAGAAACGGGCCGCCGCCTAGAACGCTTAGCACCGGCCGCGCATAGAGCAGGAAACACACCATCGCCGCGACCGGATTGCCGGGAAGACCCAGGAAGACGCAGGATCCGATCTGGCCAAACATCATTGGACGCCCGGGCTTGATCGCGAGTTGCCACATGTGCCGTTTGCCAAGTCGGTCAAGCGTCTTGAGAATGTGGTCTTCCTCGCCGCGACTTGCACCGCCCGTTGTCAGCAGAACATCGCAGCGCTTACTCGCATTAGACAGCGTCTCTTCGATGAATGCTGCGTCGTCTTTCAGAACCCCAAGATCCTCAATCTCCACCGGCATTGTTTCGGTGAGCGACCGCAGCAGGAAATGATTGGAATCGTAGACTTCTCCAGCTTCCAGATCCGTGCCCGGTCGCCGGATCTCGTCACCTGTCGACAACAGCCCGATCTTGAGTTTTTCATAGACCAGTACCTGTGCCTGTCCTGTCGAGGCAATGGCAGCAACGTCCTGGGGTCTGAGAAGGTTTCCGCGGTGGAGCAGCACCGTTCCAGCGACGACATCCTCTCCAGCTTTTCTGCAGTTGGCTCCCTGCTTCAGTCCGGCCGGGACGATGACGAAAGACTGGCCGTCTTGGTCGTGAAGCTCGCAGTCTTCCTGCATGGCGACCGTATCGCAGCCGGGCGGCATGATGGCGCCGGTGAAAATGCGCGCGGCGCCCCAGGGGCCGATCTCGGTTTCGCTCGGATGGCCCGCCGCAATGCGTTGTTCCAGACGGAAGAAGCCGCCCGCAGGATCATGGTCGGAGAAGCGAAAGGCATAACCGTCGACTGCCGAATTGTCCGCTTGTGGCACATCACGGTTCGCAACGATCTCTTCCGCCAGAATTCGGCCGCATGTCTCTTCGAGTGGAATTCGGGTGGTGCCGGCAACGGTCGACAAGCGTTCGCGCAAGATATCGAGGGCTTCGTGATGACGAAGCCTGTCCCGGTCGTGCAGGAAGCAGTCGTCCAGCAGTTTGCCTGTATCAGCCATCTGTCTCTTTCAATTCGCTCACGGTAGCGATGAAGTCGGCAATTGATGAAATGTCATCAAGGTCGAAGACCGGAAGTCTTTGATCAGAAATAGCGTGATCGCTTGCAACGGCCACAATGGCAGGATCGCTTTCCGACAGCGGTTCGGAATTCTTGCTCTCACGGCGCCTCGCTTCGATCTTGGGATGGTTCTCCCGTTTGTAACCTTCGATGATCACCAGGTCGCAAGGCGCCAGGCGGTCAAGGATCGCATCGAGTGGCGGCTCATCCTCGCTACGCAGCTCATGCATCAGCGCCCAGCGGCGGCCTGATACCAATGCGACCTCGCTCGCCCCAGCCTCGCGGTGCCGATAGCTGTCCGCTCCCTCGCGGTCGATGTCGAAGTTGTGGTGGGCGTGTTTGACCGTTGAAACCTTGAAGCCACGCTGTGTGAATTCTTCCACCAGTCGCACGACAAGCTGCGTCTTGCCGGAGTTCTTCCACCCGGTGACACCGAAGACACGATTGTTGCTCATGCAGAATTTCTTTCAAGAGCTTTATGCGCGGTGGCGATGTCTTCGGGCGTGTTTGCATTGAAAAATGGATCAAGACCCGTGATCGGATCGTCAGCAAAATCAACTTCGACGCTATCGTGACGATCAACCCAAGCCAGCACCTTGCCGCTTTCGCCTGCGGCAAGCCAGTTTGTCAGGTCATCAGCCAGCTTGACGGGCCAAAGGCCAAAGACCGGGTGCAGCTTGTGTTTGGATGTCGCAAGCGCGATCACAGGGCGGTCAAACGTCACGGCGGCACAAAGCCTGTTTGCCAAGTCGGTCGGAAAGAACGGTGTGTCGCCTGCGACCGATACCACGTGTGTGATCTCAGGCATATTAGTGCGCGCATGGGTCAGTCCCGCCAGAATGCCGGCGAGGGGACCTGCGTAGTTGCCGATTGTATCGGGGACAACCGGCAGCTCGTATGCGGCAAACCGTGTTGCATCGCCATTGGCGTTCAGAATGATCTTGTCGCACTGAGGCCGCAGACGGTCCAGCACCCGCGCCAGCATTGGCTTTTCGCCAATCTCCAGCAAGGTCTTGTCGCCGCCGCCCATCCGGCGCGACTGGCCGCCCGCAAGCACGCAGGCCAGAACCTTGTTCGGAGAAATCGGATGGGACGGTTGCAATGTCATTGTGTTTTCAAGTTCCATGAGCCTACGGGCGCTCTATCTGGTGGCGGTCTGCCTCAGCCATGGCTGAAAGCGCCCTTGCGAAGTGCGTCGGCGGGGTCGTCGTCAGCGGCTTCCGGTGCCATGTCGAAAGTTATGCGGTCCTGGCCCGCCAGGGCGACAAATCTCTTGCCACGGGCACGCCCGACAAGGGTCAGACCGGCTTTTCTTGCCAGATCAACGCCCCAGGCCGTGAAGCCGGAACGCGAGACGAGAATTGGAATGCCCATCATCACCGTCTTGATCACCATCTCCGAGGTCAACCTGCCCGTGGTGTAAAAGATCTTGTCAGCGGGCGTTACCTGATTGAGCGTCATCCAGCCAGCGATCTTGTCGACAGCGTTATGGCGACCAACGTCTTCCATGTAAACGAGAGGTTTGTCACCCTCGCAGAGCACGCAGCCATGGATGGCGCCAGCCTCCAGGTAGAGTGAAGGCGTTGTGTTGATGGCCTTGGTCAGCGCGTATAGCCAGGAGGTCCTGAGCTGAGCGGATTGCGGCAGCTCGATGCCTTCAAAATTCTCCATGACATCGCCAAAGACCGTGCCCTGCGCACAGCCAGAGGTGCGCACCTTCTTCTTCAGCTTTTCCTCGTAGTTGGTCTCGCGTTCCGTGCGCACCACGACCACTTCAAGATCGTCGTCATAGTCGATGCCGGTGATGACGTCGTTCGCCTGCAGCATGTTCTGGTTCTTCAGATAACCCACTGCGAGCAAATCCGGGTGGTCGCCGATGGTCATCATCGTGACGACTTCCTGGGAATTAAGAAAGAGCGTGAGCGCCTTTTCAGTGACCACACGTGTGGTCACGGGCTGCCCGTCCTGGTCGATCCCTTCCACGGATGTAGAAAGGCCTTCGGCTTCAGGCTCCGGGCGCAGAAGGTAGCTGTCGGTCAAGAGACGACTCCGGTGGATTACTCCGCCAGATTATGAGAGCCGTGGAATGGAGCGCAAGGGCTTAACCGGAGTGCGATGCGTTGAAACCACGATTTGGCCCGGCTTCAGCCAGTGGCCGTCGCCCTTTGGTCGCTGGATGGATCCATCAGGTGGGCAATGTTGCTCAACACCACCATCGCTTCCGAGTAGGTGAGGTTGCCGTCTGCGTCAGCAATGGCCTCTCCAATCTCTCCGAACAACGCTTCTTCCGAAACTGCGTGTTCCGAGAAGCCCATCCACGATTCAGGGAATCTGCGCATGTCGAGCTCGCCCTGGCTCAATACCTCAATGTTTTTGTGCCGCGTGTCCTTGCTAATACGGGCGAAAGTGGCTTTGACGTCCTTTTCCGAGCCTTCGAGGATCTGAAAAAAGTAGTCGTGGGTAAAGAGAAGACAGCCGGTCACCTGTGCTGCGGAATTATGGCGTCGTGCTGCATCCAGGATATTGGCAACCTGGCCGTCTGCCACAGCTCTGTCCCGTGTGTCCGACATCTCACTCTTGTAGCAAAGATAGAAAAGATCCTGCATCCTGTCGCCCTTTCTTGCGATGAACTTTCGACTGCTGTGAAGTCAAAATTATCTCGAAAGGAAACGCTGTAGCTTGGGAGTGAAAATAGTCTGAATCCAACAGTATAATTTGGACCATAGGGCTGATTGATTTGATGTGAACTTGAAAATAGACCTATCCGCAGGATTTGCGAATAGAAAAAATAACAATATCGTCGGCGGAATACGAGACAAAGGCTAGCTGCGGGGCTTTTCCAGCTGCCAGGCGAGATTTGCTTTCACAGCAAGCCACTCGCTGGCGATGATCGAATAGACCACCGTGTCGCGCAGAGATCCATCTTCCATCTGTTGGTGAGATCGCAATATACCGTCGAGCTTTGCGCCAAGGCGTTCGATCGCGGCCCGGCTCTGCCGGTTAAGGAAGTGGGTCCGGAACTCGACCGCAATACAATCCAGCTCCTCAAATGCGTGTCGCAGCAGGAGAAGTTTGCATTCAGTGTTGAACGGGGAGCGTTGCACAGCCTTGCGATACCATGTCGAGCCGATTTCGACGCGTCGGTTGAGCGCGTCGATGTTCATGTAGGTTGTCATGCCGACGGCCTTGCCGCTTGACTTGCCCAAAATCGAGAAAGGCAGCATGGAACCTTCCTTTTGAAGGCCCAGTCTGCGCTCGATCTCTGCCGGAACAGCCTTGGGCGCAGGCACACTCGTGTACCAGAGTTTGTGGACATCTCCGTCAGCTGCGGCGGCGGCAAGATCCTCCGCATGGTCCAGACTCAGCGGAACGAGGCTTACGAAATTGCCTTGGGTGCAAAAGGGATCGGGCCAGCACATTGGGGAGCCTTTGAAAACGATTCTTGCGTCAGGGGTCGAGACTAGAACGGCCGCTCTTCGCCCGTCCACTTGAAGAATGCACCTGTCCTTGAAATCTCGAGGTCCTCTGCGATCTTCAAAATACCTTGTGCGACATCTCCCGCATCGTTATCGGCTTCCGCCCCGCCCATATCGGTCTTCACCCAGCCCGGATCGATAAGACAAACGGCGATTTTCTCGGCTTCGAGGTCGGTCGCAAGACCTTGCATGACCTTGTTGACCGCAGCTTTCGAGGATCGATAGGCGATCGAGTCGGACTTGGCATAGCCCATCCAGGCCATCTGGCTGGAGACCGTCAGGATCTTGCCGTGTTCCGATTGGCGCAGATGAGGCAAGAACGCCTGGGCGATCGCAAGCGGAGCAAGTGTGTTGATCGCAAGCGTTTGGGCAAAGCCGTCGAAGTCCATGTTCAAAGGGGATTGTCTGTCCGGCCCGATGACGCCTGCATTGTTGATCAGAACGTCGATCGGTGCAGTCAACCCTGCGGCCGCCTTTGCAATTGCCTCTCGGTCGGTCACGTCAAAGACCATCGTTTTCACATCCGGCAGCAAAGAAGACAGCTCTTCAGCCTGCGCCTGTGTTCGAACCGAAACGTGAACCAACCAGCCCTTGTCGACCGCTGCTTTGGCGAGCTCCAGGCCAATTCCGCGATTTGCGCCAGTGATCAGAATGCTTGTCATGGAAAACGCTCTTGCAGATAGAGGTGAGGCCAACGCGCCGTGCGCTGGCCAGGATATGAGGTCACCACAGACCTAACCGTTGATGCGACACCATGCAAAGGTGATCTTCCCTGGAATGCTCTTTATGGCTTCGGACGAAGACCAAAGGTGCGGGGCATGTTGTGTCGCCGGTTTCATTGACGCCGGACCAACCATGACTACGTTAAGCACAACTGCCGGGTGATTTGCCCGGCCCAGGGATGCGAAATCAGGAAATATCAATGAGCGAAGCGATCAAGGAAGCCGTGCTGGACCGATTGTCCAAGGTCAAGGGGCCGGATCTTGAGGGGGATCTGGTGTCACTTGGTCTTGTCTCGGATGTATTCGTGTCAGACGGCCGGGTGGCTTTCTCGATCACGGTGCCGGCTGAACGTGCCCAGCAACTGGAGCCCCTTCGTCAGGCGGCTGAAAAGGTCGTGAAGGAAATCGAAGGCGTCGAAGCGGCAATGGTCGCCCTGACCGCTGAAAAGGCGGCCGGGAGCTCTGGGGCCACTCCGGCAGCTCCTGTTCGTCCGGCGCCAAGCAAGGCGCAGATCGGGGATGTTCCACCGCCCATGCAGGCGAGAGCGAACAGCCAGGCCCCAGAGCAGACCGGTCAAAAGCCGGGCGTGCCAGGCGTCAAGACGATCATCGCGGTTGCTTCGGGCAAGGGCGGTGTCGGCAAATCGACGACCACGGCCAACCTGGCGCTGGGCCTTCAGGCCAACGGCCTCAAGGTCGGGGTGCTGGATGCGGATATCTACGGTCCGTCCGTTCCACGTCTGTTTAATGTTACCGGCCGGCCGGAACCCGTTTCTGGCCGGATCCTGAAGCCGCTGGAAGGGTACGGCATCAAGGTCATGTCCATGGGCTTCATGGTGGAAGAAGAGACACCCATGATCTGGCGCGGCCCGATGGTGATTTCCGCCCTGACCCAGATGCTGCGCGAAGTCGCTTGGGGCGAACTCGATGTTCTTGTCGTCGATATGCCACCCGGCACCGGTGATGCGCAGCTCACCATGGCTCAGCAGGTGCCGCTGGCTGGCGCGGTGATTGTCTCAACACCCCAAGATCTGGCACTCATCGATGCGCGCAAGGGGCTCAACATGTTCCGCCGCGTCGATGTGCCGGTCCTCGGGATTGTCGAGAATATGAGTTACTTTCTCTGCCCGGATTGCGGCGGACGGCATGACATTTTTGGTCATGGTGGTGCCCGGGCCGAAGCCGAAAAGCTTGGTGTGCCTTTCCTTGGAGAAGTTCCGCTCGACATGCAGATCCGTGAAACCTCGGATGCAGGTACACCGGTTGTCGTTTCCGACCCCGATGGTGCGCACACTGCGGTCTACCGCGCAATCGCGTCGCGGGTCATGGAGGAAATTGCTCGTTATGAAGGTGAGGGGACAAGAACCGCCCCCAATATCGTGATGGAGTAGCATCCAAGCGATGGCCTTCACCAGATGCTGAACTCTTGACGCTGAACCAAATCAGTCTGAAGCCGACCCGTAATGCGGGTCGGTTTTTTTATGAGTTTTGGGTGCAGCTTTGATGCTGGTGAAAAGGTCTTTTTCACCAGGTTCTGTTGTGCGTTGCACAATATGCGGTCTGGGTAGTGCGGTAAAATCATTCCGCGAAGAGTTGGTCGATCTATTGTAAAAGTTGCGTAGGGGTGGTTATTACGCGAATTGAAGGATATTAAGTTATTGATTTGTATAGATTTATAGTCGGATCTGTCGAGATCGTACCCGTATTTTGACTGCTTCACGGCGGAGTTCGGTGAGTTTTTTTTGTTGGCGGACTACTGATTTTATCAATACCGATTCAAATTAGAACACACATTCTCTGTTGCTGCGGTGCATCCTAGTATGTCGTCGGGGTGCTTTTTGTGACCAAAATTTCAAAAAAAAGATCTTTTTGGATTTTACTGGCATAATTTGCACTTAGTATTGCAATGCAAAAATGATTTCATTTGCGACCGTTGTCTTTCGGAGCAATCATCAGCCATTGAGGGAGAAATTTTGGATGTCACAGGTGACGTCGGTTCAAGCCGATATCGCGTCTGAGGACGTGGATCGCGCGATCCTATATGGCTTCATTGGCAGGATGCTGCAGGCAGCCCCGTCGAACGGGGATCTGCAGGCTATTCGCGGTCTTCAGTCCGACGATACACCTGTCGGCCAAGCGCTCGCCGATCTGTCGACCGCTGCCGAGACTGCGACCACCGAAAACCTCTCCCGGGCTTATGAAGACCTTTTCATCGGTCTCGGCCGCGGAGAATTCGTCCCCTACGGTTCATACTATCTCACCGGCTTCTTGCATGAAAAACCGCTGGCTGACCTTCGCGCCACAATGTCTCGCTATGGCATTGAGCGCTCGGAAGGTGTTTCCGAGCCAGAGGATCACATCGCAGCCCTCATGCAGATGATGGAAGGTCTCATTTCGGGTGATTTCGGCCAGGTGGCGAGCCTTGATGAGCAACGGCAGTTTTTCGTTGAACACATCGGATCCTGGGCCGGACATTTCTTCAAGGATCTCAGCGCAACTGATACGGACGCGTTCTACGCGGCTGTGGGGGCGCTCGGGCGTGTTTTCATGGCGGTGGAGGCCGACGCTTTCGCCATGACAGAGTAAGTCGGAAAGCGGCGCGTCGCGGCGCCGAGGAGCTGGGTGTCGCAGTCCATGGTCTGGAGAGGCTGGATGGCGGAAAATCAGAGAGCTGGAGTGAAACGATGACGGACAAAAAAATGAAGGATACCGCCGATCGGCGCAATTTCCTGAAGCTTGCCGGTCTCGGCACCCTCGCAAGTGGTGCTTCTATCGTTGCCGGTGGCGCAGAAGCCGTTGAGGCGGGAGCGGACGCTGGAACCGGGTATCGGGAAACCGACCACGTCAAGAAAGTCTACGAAACCGCACGCTTTTAAAGCAATTGGCTTGTTGCTTCAGACGCGATGAAGCGGCAAGCCCGGGACTGGCAGGGTGACCCCTGTGCCGTCCCGTTTGAGGGAGAAACGAGAATGCTCAGGAAAAAGACAAGTGGGGTCGCGCGGCGCGGCCGTTTGTCCTCCGCCTTTGCTGATTTCAGCTCGGCGACAATGGATCGTAGAACCTTTCTGCGGCGCTCAGGCGTGGCGGCTGGCGGTCTTGCTGCCGTAACGGCTGCCTCTGGCGGCATGGTACAAAAAGCGCAGG
The DNA here is from genome assembly GCF_009650605.1 of Labrenzia sp. CE80. NCBI lineage: Bacteria > Pseudomonadati > Pseudomonadota > Alphaproteobacteria > Hyphomicrobiales > Stappiaceae > Labrenzia > Labrenzia sp. CE80. The sequence goes on along the minus strand of NZ_WAJT01000001.1, from coordinate 2,017,239 downwards.
CTCAGGCCGCAACGGTTGGCAAGGTCGACATCAAGAAGTCGGTCTGCACCCATTGCTCCGTCGGCTGCACGGTTCTGGCTGAGGTGAAGGACGGTGTTTGGGTCGGCCAGGAACCTGGTTTCGACAGCCCGTTCAATCTCGGCTCTCATTGCGCCAAGGGCGCTTCGGTGCGTGAACATGCTCATGGCGAACGCCGCCTCAAGTACCCAACCAAACTGGTCGGCGGAAAATGGGAGCGCATCTCCTGGGATCAGGCGATCGAAGAACTCGGCGACAAGATGCTTCAGGTTCGCGATGCCGAGGGTCCGGACAGCGTCTACTGGCTCGGTTCTGCAAAGCATAACAACGAGCAGGCCTATCTGATGCGCAAGTTCGCTGCCTTCTTCGGCACGAACAACGTCGACCACCAGGCTCGTATTTGTCATTCCACCACGGTTGCAGGTGTTGCCAACACCTGGGGCTACGGAGCGATGACCAACTCGTACAATGACATCCACAATTCCCGCGCTATCTTCATCATCGGCGGCAATCCCGCTGAAGCACATCCTGTCTCCCTACTGCATGTGCTGAAGGCAAAGGAAGAAAACAACGCTCCTCTGATCGTCTGTGATCCTCGTTTCACGCGCACCGCGGCACACGCAACGGAATATGTTCGCTTCCGTCCCGGCTCGGACGTTGCGCTGGTCTGGGGCATTCTCTGGCACATTTTCGAAAATGGCTGGGAAGACAAGGAATTCATCCGCCAGCGTGTCTGGGGTATGGATCAGATCAAGGCCGAAGTCGCTAACTGGGATCCTGAAGAAGTCGAACGCGTCACGGGCGTTCCTGGCTCCCAGATGAAGCGCGTTGCGAAGACCCTGGCGAACAACCGTCCCGGCACCGTGATTTGGTGCATGGGTGGCACCCAGCACTCCAACGGCAACAACAACACCCGCGCCTACTGCGTGTTGCAGCTTGCCCTCGGCAATATGGGCAAGGCTGGCGGCGGCACCAACATCTTCCGCGGCCACGACAACGTTCAGGGCGCTACGGATCTTGGCGTTCTCGCCGATACGCTGCCGGGATACTATGGCCTGTCCGATGGCGCGTGGGCCCACTGGTCCCGCGTATGGGACGTTGAAAACGACTACATCCGTGGCCGCTTCAACACCATGAAGGGCGCTGACGGCAAGGATGTTGCCATGATCAACCAGAAGGGCATTCCCGTGTCCCGCTGGATCGATGGTGTCCTTGAAGACGAAGACAAGCTGCAGCAGCCGGCAAACACCAAAGTCATGGTGTTCTGGGGACATGCACCGAACTCCCAGACGCGTCTTCCGGATATGAAAGTGGCGATGGAAAAGCTCGACACGCTGGTCGTGATCGATCCTTATCCGACCATGTCGGCCGTTCTGTCGGACCGCAAGGATGGTGTCTACCTTCTGCCGGCAACGACGCAGTTCGAGACCTACGGCTCTGTCACGGCGTCCAACAGGTCGCTGCAGTGGCGTGAGAAGGTCGTCGAGCCTCTGTTCGAGAGCCTGCCTGACCACACCATCATGTACAAGCTGGCCAAAAAGCTCGGTTTCGCGGACGAGATGTTCAAGAACATCGAAGTCAATGGCGAAGAGCCACTGATTGAAGACGTCACCCGCGAGTTCAACAAGGGCATGTGGACAATCGGCTATACCGGTCAGTCGCCGGAGCGCATGAAGCTTCACATGGCGAACCAGCATACGTTCGACCGCACGACGCTTCGGGCGCTCGGCGGGCCATGCGACGGCGATTTCTACGGAATGCCGTGGCCGTGCTGGGGCACAGCCGAAATGGGCCATCCAGGTTCTGCGAATCTTTATGATCCGTCCTTGCCGGTCGCCGAGGGCGGCATGCCGTTCCGCGCGCGCTTCGGTGTCGAGCGGGATGGGGACAATCTTCTGGCCGAAGATTCCTGGCCGGTCGATTCCGAGATCCAGGACGGCTATCCCGAGTTCACCATGGCGATGCTCAAGAGCCTTGGCTGGGATGGCGACCTGACAGACGAGGAACGCACCTCCATCGAAGCGGTTGCCGGCGACAAGACCAACTGGAAAACCGACCTTTCCGGCGGCATCCAGCGCGTCGCGATCAAGCATGGCTGTGCGCCTTACGGCAACGCCAAGGCCCGCGCGGTCGTTTGGACCTTCCCGGATCCGGTTCCGGTTCACCGCGAGCCGCTCTACACCAATCGCCGGGATCTTCTCGACAAGTATGCCACCTATGAGGACAAGACCTTCTGGCGCGTCCCCACGGCCTACAAGTCGATCCAGGAGAATGATTTCTCCAAGGACTTCCCGATGATCCTGACCTCCGGCCGTCTGGTCGAATACGAGGGCGGTGGTGACGAGACCCGGTCCAACCCATGGCTTGCTGAACTGCAGCAGGACATGTTCATCGAGATCAACCCTGCTGACGCGAATGACCTCGGTGTTCGTGACGGCGAGATGGTCTGGGTGCACGGTCCAGAAGGAGGCAAGGTCAAGGTCATGGCCATGACCACCCAACGCGTTGGCCGCGGTGTGACCTTCATGCCGTTCCACTTCGGTGGTCACTACCAGGGCGAGGACCAGCGCTCCAAGTATCCGAAGGGCTCCGATCCTTACGTCCTCGGTGAAGCAACCAACACTGCTCAGACCTACGGTTACGACAGCGTGACCCAGATGCAGGAAACCAAGGCCACTCTGTGCCGCATTGAGCGCGCAGCCTAAGGGAGGGAAGACTCATGGCACGTATGAAATTCCTCTGTGACGCTGAACGCTGCATCGAGTGCAACGCCTGCGTTACCGCTTGTAAGAACGAGAACGAGGTGCCTTGGGGCATCAACCGCCGCCGTGTTGTAACGATCAACGACGGCAAGCCTGGTGAGCGCTCGATCTCGGTCGCTTGCATGCATTGTTCGGATGCGCCGTGTACGGCCGTCTGTCCGGTGGATTGCTTCTATCAGTCCGACGAGGGCGTGGTGCTGCACTCCAAGGACCTCTGCATCGGCTGCGGTTATTGCTTCTATGCCTGCCCCTTCGGCGCGCCGCAGTATCCGCAGGTCGGAAACTTCGGCTCCCGCGGCAAGATGGACAAGTGCACCTTCTGTGCCGGTGGCCCGGAAGAAGATAACTCGGCTGCCGAGTTCCAGAAATACGGTCGCAACCGTCTGGCCGAGGGCAAATTGCCGCTTTGTGCGGAGATGTGCTCGACCAAGGCGCTGCTGGCAGGTGACGGTGACGTTGTCTCCGCGATCTACCGCGAGCGCGTGGTCGCTCGTGGCTTTGGCTCCGGCGCTTGGGGCTGGGGCACTGCATACGATCAGAAGGCCGGAAACTTCTAGGTTCCGCTTCTTCTGTGCATTGAAACGAAACAGGGACGGAGGCGGCTCACCAGCTGTCTCCGTTCTTTCGCCATGAAACTGCAGGAAAGCGTCGATGAGCTGTGAATTGACCAGACGGTCTGCAAAACTGGCCTTGGCCATCTCTCTGCTGGGCCTCACCGCCCTGACTGGCTGCCGGGAATCTGAAGAAAACCGTGTGATCACGTTGGAAAAGGGCGTCTATCACGGCCAGCAGGACCATGCGCTGACGGAAGATCAACGCCGCGAGCTTCGCGCCCGAGGCATGAAGCAGCAATTCTGATCGGCTGCGTGCCGATTGATGATTTCAAAGAAGGTTCGACCCTAATCGCAGATCCGCCCTTGCAGGGGCAGGCGGCATCCAGCGGGCAGAGGTCGGACCACTGCATGACAGCAGACATGAATTGACCCAGGAGGATCCTATGGACGGGAACGGGATGACAACAGCGATGCGGACGATCTTGAGCGCATTTGTCTTGCTTTGCCTTCTGCTGACATCTGTTGTCTTGCTGCCGGGGCATTCGCTGGCGCAATCCCTGAGGCAGGATCCCGTTGATCAACAGAACCCGGTTGGCGGCGCTGTTCCTGGCGACACTTTGGGCGTGAACTCCCAGTCCGACTATTGGCGTGCCGTGCGCGAGGGCGTGAACGGCAATGTGTCGATCCCGGACAAGAAGGCAGGCACCCTGATTCAGTCCGAGGGCGAGGCCTGGCGCTCACTTCGCAACGGCCCCCTGTCGCTCTACGCGAGCTGGGCATTGCTTGGCACGATCGTCATCCTCGGCCTGTTCTACGCCATCCGTGGCCGGATTCGCATCGAAGCGGGGCCATCAGACAAGACAATCACGAGGTTCCGTGAGGTAGAGCGGCTAGGTCATTGGATGCTGGCTGTGTCTTTCGTCATTCTCGGCCTGACCGGGTTGAATATTCTTTATGGTCGCTATGTGCTGAAACCCCTGATCGGGGATGGGGCCTTCGGCTTCATCACCCAGATGGGAAAATACATGCACAATTATCTCGCCTTCGCCTTCATGGCCGGGCTGGTGATGATCCTGGTCATGTGGGTGAAGCACAATCTGCCGGACCGCACGGATATCAAGTGGCTTCTTCAGGCCGGGGGCATGTTCTCTTCGAAGCTGCATCCGCCAGCCAAAAAGTTCAATGCGGGGCAGAAAATCCTGTTCTGGCTGGTGATCGTTGGGGGCGTATCCCTGTCAATTTCGGGCTGGGCGCTGATGTTCCCGTTCACCACGCACTTCTTTGCCGGCACATTCGGCAAGATCAACATGATCTTTGGAACCGAGCTGCCGACGGCGCTGACAGTCCTGCAGGAGCAGCAGCTCAACAGCCTTTGGCATTCGATCATGGCGGTCTTCATGATCTGCGTGATCTTCGGTCACATCTACATCGGGTCCATAGGCATGGAACGCGCCTTTGACGCGATGGGATCGGGTGAAGTGGATCTGAACTGGGCCAAGGAGCATCATTCTCTCTGGGTCGAAGAAAACCAGGACGATATTCGTGACGCCCCCGGCAGCGGACCTGCGCCGCAACCAGCCGAGTAGGACACTCAGATGAACCGGGCGTCATGGCGCATCGCAGCTGGTGTTTTGGCACTGCCGGTCGCCGGGCTTCTGACAGTGACAGGACCCGCTGCGGCGGACTGGCCCGGCCGGTTGGTCGGCCACGGCGGTCCCGTGAAATCTGTAGTGCTTGAGCGGGACGGCGATCGTCTGCTGTCGACGTCCTTTGACTACACGGCGTTCCTCTGGCAAGAGCCCGATGCGCATGGCAAGCTTTCCGATCCTCTGCGGCTGACCGGCCACAACGCTGCGGTCAATGACGCCGCGTTCCTTCCTGGCAACAGGGCGGTCACTGTGGCCGACGACAGCGACGTGATCGTCTGGGATCTTGCAACGGGCACCATCCAGCACCGGTTTCCAGGCCGCGGCGAAAAGGTGCTCAGCCTTGCTGTCTCTCCAACCGGGCGCCACGTTGTGATCGCATCCTGGGAGAACGAAGCGCGGATTTACGATCTTGAGGCCACTGAGCCGGGTCTTGTGGCAACGCTTGATGCCCACCGGGGCAACGTGAATGCCGTCGCCTTTTCGACAAGCGGCGAGAAGGTTTTCACCGCGTCCTATGACGGCGGGATCCGTCAATTTGATCTCGCCAGCGGGTCTTTCGAACGGGAACTGGTCAACTTGGGTTGGGGCGTCAACGCGCTCAAGGCCTTGCCCGATGGACGAAGCCTTCTCTTCGGTGTCACCGATGGCAAGGTTGGCGTGCTTGATATCGAGTCCGGCGTGGAAACAAAGGTCCTTCCGGCACACAGCCGGCCGGTTCTGTCTCTTGCGATCTCACATGACGGAAAACGGGCCGCCAGTGGTGGCGGTGATGGTGTCATCCGCGTCTTCGATACTGGAACCTGGGAGCTTCTGGAGGAATTTCAAAATCCCTATGGTCCGGTCTGGGGCCTGGCGTTCACGCACTCTGGACATGCGTTGTTTTACGCGGGCCTCGATGATGAGCTTCATCTCTGGCAGGTCGCGCCACGCAAGCCCTTCGAGCCGATCGATGTGGACTTCCCGCGCCGGTTTCAGGTGTCTGATACCGATGATCCTGGCGAACTTCAATTCGCCCGCAAGTGCTCCGTCTGTCATACTCTGACGCCGGACGGGGGAAATCGGGCCGGTCCAACGCTCTATGGCGTCTTTGGGCGCAAGGCCGGCACCTTGCCCGGTTATGCCTATTCGCCAGCCCTGCTGGCCGCCGAATTCATTTGGGACGAGAACACGATCTCGGACCTTTTCGACTATGGTCCGGATGTGATCACGCCAGGATCGAAAATGCCAATCCAGCGGCTTAAATCCGTAGAAGACCGAGATGCGCTGGTGGCCTTCCTGAGACGCGCGACGGATCCGAACCCTCCGTCCAACCCCACGGGAGAAATAGCCCAATGAAGGCATTCGTTTTTGGCGTTTGCGCCATGTCCCTGATCAGCCTGGGAGCCTGGTTCGTGTTGACCAAGCAGCTCGACTATTCGGCCGTCAGCGTCAATACAAGTCACAAGAACGACGCTGTACGTCTTGATCCGGGTATGGGGCACCGCTCAGGTGCTCATGAATAAGCAGCAATAACAGTGTTTTAAGGAGCAGTTCGGATTCAATCTGGAAGCTGGTTGAATCAGAATGTCAGCGACTTACAGCCCGTAAGCCCCTGTGTGATGTGCTCTCAATATCACCACCAGCGCAGGCTTTCACCTTCAGTTCAAGAAAGATCCATCAATGAACAACGACACATTCAACATGTCCATGCGCAAGTTTCTCAAGCAGGTTGGTGTGACCTCGCAGCAAGCTCTGGAAGACTACGTCCGCAAGGCTGACCTTTCTTCCGGTGCTCTGGACGCCAAAGTCACGCTGACGATTGATGGCGCCGACTTCGTTCATGAGGTGAAGGGCAAGATCGAACTCGACTGATGCGGCTTGCGACGATCCAGAGAACCTATCCATGAACGAGCCGCTGAATTTCAATCCCTCGCTGCCACCCTTGTTGAGCGGCCATCCGGTTTTGCCACCGCTTGATCCTTTCGAAGCTGCAGTTTCGGCTGCAGGAAGTGGAGAAGGGGAGGCGGGCGATCTCTTTTGGTCGTGCGCCACCGAGACGATTGCCTTTGCAATCGTGCTCGAACCTGATGTGGAGCGCAGCCGGGTTCAGGAAGTGCTTTTCGTGCTGATGGTCTCGGCCGCAGATGCGCTCGGGGCGATCTGTCCGCCGGAGATGGGAATCTCTTGGAATTGGCCGACTGCCATCAATGCCAACCGGGCAGGCCTGGGAATGGCGCGGATGGTTGTCAGCGAAGGCGATGACGAGAGCGGTGCGCCCGACTGGATGGTTGTTGGCCTGGAGCTTGGCTTGAAACCAACGTCGGATGCCGAGCCGGGAGAGGACGTCGCTGCGACAACCCTTTGGGACGAGGGGGGCGTGGACGTTGAAGCCGTTCCAGCTCTTGAATCCCTGGCACGCCACTTTTTGACATGGGTTCACCGCTGGGAGAGCGACGGCTTCAAGCCCGTCCACGAAGCCTGGCTGTTCCGCTGCGATGGTTACAGAAAGACCGTGTCGCTTCTTGAGTGCGAAACACCTGTCATCGGCAACTTCATGGGTCTGGACAATCACGGCAACCTGTTGCTGAAGGTCGGCGACGACGCGCGGGTTTTCGCAGCTGTCGATCACCTTTCGCCTGCAACCTGTGCCCTGCCTGTCGTTGGTCAAGACGACAAGCCCGAAGTCTGACCGGCAACCAGGAGGCCTGAGCCATGCCGCGACTGCTGCGTGCGATCCGTTTCGACGCTTCCGACAGCCATGTTTTTCCGATGGTGGCCGCTGAAAACGAGTGGGCCATTCCCGGTAGCTTCGTCTTTTCACTCGGTCGCTACGGTGATCCCGTCGAAATCGCTGGAAAGGAAAGGCAAGCTTTCGTCAGCGGCTTCCTTGCGCTTGGTTCTTTCGGATTCACAACCGTTGTCAGCGTTTCTGAGGCGAGTGAGGAGGATGTCGCCAACTGCGAAAGACTGCTGGCGGAGCATCTTTTTGATCAGTTTGGTGCCCCTGGCGAAGAGGCAGCGCTGGCGGCCGCGCGCGAAGAAGTCGCCTTCGGACGGGAGCTTGCCGAAGGTGCGGCGCTCAACACCCTGCTTGCCTTGAAACGTGAAATCGGCGACGACGGTCTCATCAAGGAACGTTTTCATATTGTGACCCCTCCCGGAGAAAAGCCCCACGCGCTGGTCTGGGACGTGGTGGAGGAGCCCTGATGCGGCCATTTTGGAAGTCTGCCGGATATCACCTCGTTGAACGGGAAGGCAACGGCTGGCTGCGTGTCACACCTGATCTGGTGCGTGCCTATCTGACCCGGCCTGAAATCCATCCGGTGGAAGAATCCTGTGAGGTCGAGCACCGGCTCTTCGAGCAGCTCATGACCGATCCCTTCACCGAGGTGAGCGACAACGATCTCGCGCCGATGGTCGATCAGGATACAGCGGACAACTACCGCGTGGTTCTGGCGTTTCGCGATCATCTGTTGAAGCACAAGACCGTTGAGGCGGCTTATGCTGCGCTTTTCAAGGCGCAGACCATTTCCGTGCCGCCGGTCTTCATCGACCAGTTGGTTCATCTGATCTTGCGCAATATTTTGCGCAACTGCCAGGATCCAGTTCGCCTGCGCGCCGCCGAACTCTTCTTTCGCGAGCAGGTGGTCAGCCTGAACGAAGGCACCGTCACCATCGCCGATGCCGAGATCGTCGAGATGATGTCTGAAACAGGCGGCCTCGGCGGTTTGGGAGCACTTCTCATGGAAGCGGGAACGCCCATGCGAGAAGTTGCACTCGATGTGATCGGCGAGGAAAATGGTGAGATCTACTGGGATCGCTCCGACCGATTTGATACAGCGCTGGACTTTCGATTTACCCAACCTGGGCCGGATGCTTTTGCGCGTGTTCTGGAGGACTGGATCCGTCATTTCACCGGTGTCGATGTCCGCATCCAGCCGGTTCAAAAGATCCGCGACGAGCAATGGTCCTGGCACATTGGTCTGGATGCGGACGCCACGGCGATCCTCAACGCGCTCTACAACGAGGAAGGCATTTCCGAGGCGGACAATATGCGCATCCTTTGCCTTTTCAGAATGGACTTCGAGAACCGAACGGACATGCGGTCGGACCTGCGCGGCAAACCGGTCTGGCTTGGTCTCGCCATGAGCCGTGACAACAAGATCCGGATGAAGCCGCAAAACCTTCTGGTGAACCTGCCGCTGGCGTCCGGAAGCTAGGTCGTTTTCGATAGAAACCGGCATTGCGCGGTCGATCGGCAGGGTCTAAGCAGGGGCGGCGAATGGGCATGCCCCTGTTCGCTTTTCATGGAGAGCTGTTTTGGAAATTCGAGACAACGGGCCTGCAATTGGTGCGATGCTCGTGGCGAATGCTGCTTTCCTGCTCAACGACACCCTGGTGAAGTTTTCATCCGACAATTTGCCACTCGGGCAGATGATTTTTGTACGTGGCGCAATCTGTATTGTCCTGCTGGCGATCGTCTGCCAGGTCACTGGCGTGTTCCGCTCGGCGCGGCTTCTCATCCATCCGATGGTTCTTCTCAGAACCCTTGCCGAGGTCTGTGCGACGCTCCTGTATCTGACCGCCTTGATGCGCATGCCTATCGCGAATGCCACATCAATTCTTCAGGCGCTGCCCTTGGTCGTGACCGCAGCTGCTGCCATCTTCCTCAAGGCGCCCGTCGGCTGGCGGCGCTGGACGGCAATTGGCGTCGGCCTGACAGGTGTGATGCTCATCATCCGGCCCGGGTTCGAAGGCTTCGACGCATGGGCGCTCGTTGCGCTGGCAGGCGTCATGTTCATGGCGATACGCGATCTCTCGACCCGGCAAATGCCTGAGGAAATCCCGACCTATGGCGTCAGTCTCATGACGGCTGTGGGCGTAACGATCATGGGGGCTGGGCTCTCGGTGTCAGAGGGCTGGCAGCCGATGGTCCTTCAGGATTATCTGAGTTTGTCCGGCGCTGCCGGGTTTATCCTCTTCGGCTATATCTTCATCATTCTGGCCATGCGCTCCGGCGATATTTCCGTAGTCGCTCCCTTTCGATACTCGGCGGTTCTGTGGGCGCTGGCAATTGGGTTCGTCGTCTGGGGCGAGGTTCCCGATGCCATGACAATCATCGGAACAACGATCATCATTCTGACTGGCATCTACAGCTTCTGGCGCGAAAGGCGTCTGTCAGGCGGATAGTCAAATCAACATCTTTCTTCTCATCCGGTGAGCTTGTTTTCGCCGGATGCGCCTCTTATTGTCCACAATCCATCCTTCCGCGAGGGGCCTGCGTCCGCCGCATGACAACCAAGACATCGACAGCATATGAAACGGCCCCGAGACGGGTCCCGTCACTTGCGATTTTGATCGCGATTTCGACGGTTGCGCCCGTTTCTATGAATATATTCCTCCCATCTCTTGCCGGCATGGTCGAGGCATTCGACACCACCACGGCGACGGTCCAGCTGACAATGTCGGTGTATTTTGCCGCAGTTGCCTTGGCGCAGATCTTCCTGGGGCCCTTGTCGGATCGCTATGGTCGGCGCCCCGTCATTCTGGCCGGGATGGCGCTTTATGTGGTCGGAAGCGTTCTCTGCCTGTTGGCTCCGACCATAGAGATCTTGATCCTCGCACGTGTCCTGCAGGCGATTGGCGGCTGCGCCGGCCTTTCTTTGGGCCGTGCCATCGTTCGCGACCTTTATGAACGCGACAAGGCAGCCAGCATGATTGGCTACGTGACGATGGGCATGACCGTCGGTCCAATGCTCGGTCCGGTGTTCGGCGGGCTGCTGGACGAAAGCTACGGGTGGCAGGGGGGATTCTACCTGATGGTCGGGCTCGGTGTAGTCGTTCTTGTTGCGTCCTTGTTCAACCTACATGAGACGAATTACAAAAGGACCTCCAGCGGGGGGCTATCGGGACTTTGGCGCAACTATCGCAGCCTTGGCCGTCACAAGCTGTTCTGGGCCTACGCGTTGACAGCCATGTTCACGTCATCCGTCTATTTCGCCTACCTGGGCGGCGCGCCTTTTATTGCCGCCCAAAAGTTCGGCATGGGTCCCGCCGAGATGGGGCTCTACTTCATGTTCGTGGCGGTAGGCTACATCGTCGGAAATGGCATTTCTGGGCGGTTCGCTGCACGCGTCGGCGTGTTGAAGATGGTGGTGGTCGGCTCAGCGCTGCCGGCGATTGCGATCGTCGCATTGATCATTGATGCCGGGTTTGGTCTGGCGCATCCGCTCGCGTTGTTTCTCCCTATGTTCATGATCGGTCTGGGCAACGGCATCTGCCTGCCAAGCGCCGTTTCTGGCGCGGTCAGTGTGAAGCCGGAACTTGCTGGCGCGGCCTCAGGCCTGAGCGGCAGTCTTCAGATCGGATTGGGTGCCTTCACCAGTGCTCTTGTCGCCTGGCTTTTGTCCGACGCCATGTGGCCCGCGTCTATCTGGCCGATGGTGACGGTGATGGCTTTGGGAACCGTCGGAGCCTACAGCTGCGTCTTTGCTGCCATCGCGTTGGAACGCCGCGCCTGACACCTCCGTCTCCGGACCAAGAAAAAAGGCGATGCCATTTCTGAGCATCGCCTTTTTGTGTGTTCGGGTTGGAGCTCTAGTCCTCCTTGAGGAAGTCCTCAACCGAAAGACCGCTTTCCTGAGCCTCCAGATAGTCATCCGTGGTGCGGAGACGTGGGCGCGGGCTGGTCGTCCGTAGCAGGCTGTCCTCCATGTTCCACTGCGCGTTGATACGGCAGTCGTCGCACATTTCGATCAGATTGACCTGAGCGTCCGAACGGAACATGTGGTGTTTGCCTGCCAGCTGGCTTTTGATCCGCTCGATGGTGGACTTGGTACCGAAGGCCTTGCCGCAAGAGGTGCAGGTCGCAGGTTCTTCCGAATGCAGAACCATTGGCTGCATGGCCGAAGCTTCCGTGTTGAACCGTGCCTCGAGCGAAATGACGTTTTCCGGGCAGGTGGTCTGACACAAGCCGCATTGGACGCAGGCTGATTCAATGAAGCTGACCTGAGGACGATCCGGGTTGTCGGAAAGCGCGCCGGCCGGACAAGCCGAAACACAACTTAGGCAGAGTGTGCAGCCGTTGCTGTCAATGGCGATCCGGCCATAAGGAGCTTGCTCCGGCAAGGAAAGAAGAGCCGGTGCTTCTGGCGATGCACTGTGGAGCGTTGTGATGGCCAGGCGGGCAACATCCCGTTTGCCGCCCACTGCAGCGATCCGCCGCGGGGCTGAGATCAACGGCCCGGCATAGGAGCCATCAGACAGCGCCTCGGCGAGCTTGTCCGGATCGCTATCGCAGACAATCGTGATCCTGTTCTCGGAAGTGTGTCCCATTCCAGTGACAAGGGCACGGGCAAGCTCGGCCTCGTTTTCCAGCGGCAGCATCTCATTCCGGTTGGCGGGATCGCTTAGGAACACGATCCGTTCAGCCCCGGCAAGAAACGCTGCAACCATCGCCTCATGGCCAAAGCCTGTGACCGCATGAAGACCCATGGGCAGGACATTGCCCGGCAAGCCGTCCGAAAAACGGGCCAGAGCACCAATGACGTCTGCGCCATGGTCGCTGTCATGAACGAGAAGCACAGGTGCGCTTCCGCCTACCTCTTGATAGCCGATCAGGAGGCCTTGAACGCGCCCAAGTAGGTCTTCGCGATGGGGATACTGATAGTTAATGGCGCCGGTCGGACAGCTGGCTGCGCAGCTGCCGCATCCGCCGCAGATGCCAGCGTCGATTGCGACCTTCTCGCCCGTCGACTGGATCGCGCCCGCAGGACAGGCGTCGAGGCAGTTGGAGCAACCGGTCTTGCCTGCGTGGCTGTGGGCGCAAATGTCAGCATCATAGGCAACATAAAGTGGTTTCTCGAACTCTCCCACCAGGTCGCCCGCGTCCCGCAAGATGTGCGCGACGGCAAGTGGATCCGCGGGATCCGCGCGGAGATAGCCATCGCGCTTTTGCGGCGCGGTGATCGAAGCGATCTCGCCGCTGAGATCGACGACCAGCGCGCAGCTTGATTTTGCCCCGTCGCGTGGCATCAGAAATTCGGGCGTGCGCCGTGAGGAGGGGAGCATCGGCGCATAGCCGTTGAGCTCGACGTCAAAGGCTCCGAGCGAGCCTTTGAGTGTCTTGACGTGCCCGCGAAAAATCGGAAACGGCAGCACGGATGGCAGAACCACATCGTCGCTCGACGTGAGAACCAATGTCACCGAAAGGCTGTCCTCCAGCGCCAAAGCGGCATCCAGTGCGGCTTGCCCGGCGCCGTAGACCAGGCACAGACCATCGGATGCAATGGTTTTGACCGGCGTCGGCCTTGCAGCCGAGGCGTTATCTGCATCCTTCAGAAGAGCGAGGATCTTTGGTGTCGGGTCGACCGTATCGGCTGTCCAGCCCGCTGTTTCCCGGATGTTGACGAAGCGAGTCCGATCTTCAGTGCCAGCTTCTTCGGCAATCTCGCGAAAGAGCGGCGCTTCCTGGGTGCAGGCCACGGTCAGCGGGCCGTCACCCTCGAGTGCTGTCTCATATACGTTGATCTCGTCGCGGCACAACTGACTGCAGACAGGAGCGGCAAGGCGTTCGCCGAGAGCTTGGGCCGTGTCATCGAGCGCCATTGTCTTGAAGCAGTTGCAAACGAGGATGCGGCCTTTACTGGCAGGCATCTTGGAAGCTGACATCGGCGTTCTCCGGTGGGGCTGGCCCCGTTTTTATAATTATTCCAAGTTTATAGGCGGTGACATCATTTGCAAGGTCGAACTGGGGTGAAACTCTTGCCTCTCACGGCAAATGATCCTCGTTTTTTCAAAGGTTTGCCCGAGACCGCAAATGGCCTAAAATGAACTTGAGAGATCGGGAGAGTATGCCTTGGAAGTCGAGATCACACGTCAGGTCTGCATCGTTCTGGAACGACGAAAGAGCCAACATACCTGGGTCGATCATACTTGGCTGCCGGTCGCTGTCCTGCCTGATTCTGGCGGTGATGGAACATGGCAGGAAGGCGAAACGGATGGCGAGACGCGTGTTTTTACCTTCGGTCCGGTTGCCCTGACACTGCACCGGCGTATGGGAGAGGCCTACGATGCCAACATTGAGACCGAAGCGCCAGCGCTTTGGGTGATGCTGGATGACGCTGACAGTGAGCCGGTTCCCTTCAAGGTGCGCGGTGTTACCGCAGATCCTTATGAGGCCATGGGCGCACTTGATTCCGGCGAAGGTGTGGTTGAACGTCTTCCGGTGCCAACCGAAATTCTGCATTGGATGGTCGATTATCTAAAGCAGATGCCCGACCCTGAAAAATTCAGGAAGAGAAAGCGCGTGCCGCACTCCGGCGAAGAGTTGAAATTCGGCAAGGTGCCGATTTTTGAGCCCGGCGGACGTCGCGAGGGGACAACACGCGATGACACGTGAGACCTCCGACGGCGAAGGCTTTCTTCAACGCTGGTCCCGCCGCAAGCGGGGCGAAACGGACGATGCAGAAGCGGCCTCCCTTGAAGCCAGCGAGCCGGCGATTTTAGATCCTCAAGCCGAGGCGATGGCGTCAGACGCGCCGGAGAATCCGGAGCTCGTAGCCAATCGTGAGGCTGCCGAAGCTGTTGATCTGGACAGCCTTGTCTATGAATCCGACTTCACCGTCTTCATGAAGAAGGGCGTTCCAACGGAACTCAAGAACGCAGCCCTTCGCAAACTCTGGCGCAGCAATCCTGTTCTCGCCGTGGTCGATGGTCTCAATGACTATGATGAGGACTTCAGAGTTGCCGAGGGCGCTCTCGAACATTTCCAGAGCGCTTGGAAAGTCGGGAAGGGTTACGCCGACAAGGCTGAGGAAGTAGCGGCGGAAATGGAGGAGAAGTCAGCCAGGCTTGCAGATGCGCGCCAACATCTCGCCTCTGGTGAAACCCCGGATCTTGAGACCGATGAAGAGGCCAAGCAGCATGTTTCTCCAGAGGAGGACGATGAGTTGGCTCCGGCCGACAAACCGGGAGATGTGGAAGAGCTGCCCTTGTCGGACCACGCCGAAGGGCAGAGGGCAGTTGAAAGCACTGAGGATACGGCGGAGCTGGAAAGCCCGCTTCAGAAGGTGCCGATCCGCCGCCGCATGAGCTTTTCGACGGACTAGAGACCGTAGGTTCTAGCGGCCGGCCGGAAACTGTGTTTCGCAATAGGATGTCGCGCGGCGCTTGAAGGAGGGGTACTGGCTGTCCTTGATCATGCCTTCTGCGAGCAGCTGGTCGATGTCACCGACACGGTTGGCGAGACAGGCATCAAGTTCCGGATTGCCTGACGTCTGCGCTGCTGGTTCCTTTCCCGTGACCATTGCGATGGCATCGCGGACGAAGGGAACATCTTCGCGGCCAAGCCAGACCATCAATGCAAGGCAAGAGATAGCGATTGCAAGCGCGACAAGCCGGCCTCCGCTGCCATCCAACGATGAGGCCGATTTCGAGCTGCGATCTTGCTCGGAGCCCACGGTGCTAGCCGCCGGTCACGCTCATGTGCCGTGTAACGGCGGGCTGCTTGGTGCGCCGGTCGATGATGAAGTCATGTCCTTTCGGCTTGCGGCCGATGGCTTCGTCGATGGCAGCGCTTAGAAGCTCGTTCCCTTCCGAGGTCCGCAAGGGCGCCCTCAGGTCGGCCATATCGTCCTGGCCGAGGCACATATAAAGCTGGCCAGTGCAGGTCACACGGACCCGGTTGCAGCTTTCGCAGAAATTATGGGTCATCGGCGTGATGAAACCAATACGGCCACCGGTTTCCTTCACCGCCATGTAGCGGGCAGGGCCACCTGTCTTGTAGGGAATGTCTTCCATCGTAAAGGCATCGGACATGCGCGCGCGGACAAGTGAGAGGGGCAGGTACTGATCCGTCCGATCCCCGTCGATCTCGCCCAGCGGCATTGTCTCGATCAGCGTCAGATCGTGACCGTTGGCATGGCACCATTCCATCATTGGAATGATCTCATGCTCGTTGACGCCCTTCAGCGCGACCATGTTGATCTTAATGGCGAGGCCGGCGTTCTTTGCGGCCTGAATGCCCTCCATGACCTTGCCCAGATCGCCCCAGCGGGTGATTGCCTTGAAACGATCCGCGTCCAAAGTGTCCATGGATACGTTGATCCGCCTCACGCCGCAATCGCGCAGCTCAGGCGACAGTTTTGCGAGCTGGGATCCGTTGGTCGTAATCGTCAACTCTTCCAGATCACCGCTGTCGATATGACGCGACAGGCCACGGATCAGGCTCATGATGTTTTTGCGGACCAGCGGTTCACCGCCGGTCAAACGGAGCTTGCGAACACCCTTTTCGATGAAGGCCGTGCAAAGGCGGTCGAGTTCTTCAAGCGAGAGAACCTCGCGTTTGGGCAGAAACGTCATGTCCTCGGCCATGCAATAGACACAGCGAAAGTCACAGCGGTCTGTCACTGAAACCCTCAGATAGGACACAGCACGCCCGAACGGGTCGATCATCATCGGCTTTTCCCTGGGGGTGTTGCCCAGATCGATGGGCGCTGAAGTGGACATTGAACGGTCCGTCGTACCACCCGACATTCATTTCTCCCTTGGTCCCGCCGCGCGTCCGGCCGGATGCCTTTTCGGCACTTAAAACTAACCTAATGCAATTTGGACCAAGCGCAATATCCGGGAAGGACAAAGATTTTTGACCCAGCCTCGCTCCGCCACTTGAACCTTTTTCCTGTCCCGGCTCTCTGAAACCCTTCGAGAATAAAATGATACTTGCAGGTATCATTTAAATAGGATACTTTTAGGTATCATTTTGAGCGAAGGGAGTTAAGAACGATGTTGCTGGATGAAACGTCCTCGGGAGCGGGCCCCAGAAAGGGGAGGGGTCAATGAATCTCGGTCCGCAGCAGACTTTCCGCGCTTTGGCTGATCCGACCAGGCGGCAGATCCTGATGTTTCTGAAGAAGGACAGCATGACGCTGGGTGAAATTGCGGGCCATTTCGACATGACCCGCGCGGCGGTGAAGAAACATCTCGTGGTGCTTGAGGACGGTTTGTTGATCTCGAGCCGCTCGGAGGGGCGCGAGCGCATTCACAAGTTTCAACCGGCCGGATTGAAAAGTGCCATCGAATGGCTCGGCTATTTCGACCAGTTCTGGGATGAACGCCTCGCCAGCTTGAAAACGGCCATTGAAAGTGAAACGGGAGAACAGGAATGACTGATACGACGATTGTAAAAACGGTGTTTTTTGCCGCCCCTCCTGAAACTGTCTGGGCTTTCCTTACCCAGAAGAGCAAGTTGGAGAAGTGGTTTCACCCGGCCAGTTCTGATCTTGTGCAAGGTGAGGACTACGCCCTGCTTGATCGGGACACTAGCGAAAAACTCTGCTGGGGGACTGTCTTGGAAATGGAGCCAGTCAGCCGTCTCGTCTGGTCGTTTACAGTCAAGCCCCTATGCGGGGCAATGACCACAGTCATTTGGGCCCTGGACGAGGTGGAAGGAGGCACCAAGCTGACGCTCAGACATGAGGGTGTGGAAGCTGCTGCGGGAGAGGCGTCCATGACGCTGCTGACAGCCCTGGATAAAGGCTGGGATGCGCATTTCGGGGCACTTCGCGAATCCATCGCCTAAGAAAACATGCCGTCAAGCTGCGCGGTGTCATTTGAGAGCTGAGCGGGTCGCGCAGGAAAAGATCCTCGCTTGCGGAGGCCCAGGCTGATTGCCTTTCGAAAGGAAGGTTTTGTGCCGCTGCAAGCCCGATGGATTTCTGCGGTTGACCTGCGTCACTCTTGAGTGGCGCAGGTGCTTGTCATGTCGTCAGGCTTTAGCCAGAAAATCCTTGAATTCCTGTGTCACCAGATCTGGTCGCTCCATTGGGGCAAGATGCCCTGTGGGCAATTCCGTGTAAGAGGATCCCTTTACGGAGGCCGCGAGTGCTCTGGAATGCGCAGGCGGGACCATATGGTCATGGGTGCAGGCTATCACCAAGGTTTGTGCTCTGACTCTTTCGGCTTCGGCTCTGACATCCAAGGCCAAGTCAACCTGGATCTGGCGCTCCATTCCTTGCCAATTCTGGGTCTGGACAATGTCATTCACAGCCTGGTCTATAGTCTCCTCTCCCCAAGAACTCAGCGCATCGGGGCTGAAACCGGTGAGGAGGATCAGTCGAGCCATTGCTTTCCGATCGGAGGCGATTAGATCGCGCCATAACTCGAACTCGATCTTCAAACGGCTGTCTGATTTGGCAAAACCGGCTATCAGGACAAGGCTGCTGACGCGATCTGGATGATCTGCGGCAATCTGTGTCGAAACAGCTGCGCCAAGCGAGAAACCGGCAAGGGAAAAGCTCTCAATACGGGCATGATCGACCGCTGCCAAGACAAGCTTGGAAAGATAGTCCACTGTCAGTTCCCGGCCATCATCCTCTGTTTCTCCCGAACCTGCATAGTCGGGGCGTATGACGGTGTAATCTTTCGAAAGCTCTTTTGTCACATCGGCCCAATTGCTCTCGCTATCGCCACCAGTGCCATGGACCAATACCAATGCGGGCCCTGATCCGTCTTTGCGGTAACCAACCCTGACCCCCTCGTATGTGGTGAAATGCATCGTGCAACTCCTTTGTCTTGTCGCGAGTTGCTACAGGACTTAAACTGTCACAGTACTGTGAGGGTCAAGTCGCATTGGAGAAAAAATGAAAATAGGTGAGTTATCCAGACGCACTGGAGTGTCGATCCGGATGCTGCGTTACTATGAGGAAGAGGGTGTCGTCGTTCCTGCTCGCCTGGCCTCAGGCTATCGCGACTACGATGCCGCGAACGAGAAAGCAGTAAGGGCCATCTGCATGTTGAGTAAGGCAGGCTTGAAGCTCGATTTCATTCGCCGATTCTTGCCCTGTCTGAGCAGCGACGGACCGATCTTGCATCCTTGCCCGGACCTGATGGCCGCGATGGAGCTGGAAATGCGGTCGCTAGATGACCAGATCAGCAGATTCCGCGAGAGCCGCGAAATGCTGGGAGGATATTTCAAGGAAATGTGCGAGCACATATGAATGTGATCTGCACGGCTTTTAGTGCGTATTTGCAATAGGCGTTAAAATCAGCGCAGCACCAAAAATCGAGATAACAAGTTCTACCATGGCGTCTTCGGCTATCACCATCGTCTGGTTCCGCCAGGACCTCCGCCTCTCCGATAATCCTGCCTTGAGCGAAGCCGCCGCGCGGGGGAAAGTCCTTCCGGTGTTTATTCTGGAGGACCCGGAATCGATCGGGGAGACACATGCTCTTGGTAGCGCGAGCCGTTGGTGGCTTCACCACAGTCTGAAATCCTTGAAGCAGGACCTGGGCGATCTTCTTATCCTGCGCGGTGACGCTAGGGTTGCGCTTCCCGCTTTGGTCGAACAGACCGGCGCTGAGGCCGTGCACTGGAATCGGTGTTATGAACCGCAGGCCATCGAGAGAGACAGCGAAATCAAGGCGAGCCTGAAGGAGGCGGGCGTCAATGTCCGCAGTTTCAAGGCGTCTCTTCTGTTCGAACCCTGGGAGTTGGAAACAAAGACTGGCGGGCCGTTCAAGGTCTATTCGCCATTCTGGCGCGCCGCCCAACAGAAGATCTTTTCCGCGCCGCTTCCACGTTCTGAGAATCTTGAGCTGGCCTCCTTCGAAGCCAAGAGCTCGATTGGTGATCTAAAGCTTCTTCCAAAGCAGCCGAACTGGGCTGAAGGTTGGGACGAGCTTTGGGCTCCGGGCGAACAGGGCGCGAGAGAGCGCCTGAGTGCCTTTCTTAAAAAGGATCTGAAAGGCTACGGCGAACTGCGCAACCGGCCGGATTTGCCAAATGTCTCAAGATTGTCCCCGCATCTCCATTTCGGCGAGATTTCTCCAAGGCAGATCCGGAAGGAAACGCTTGCCGCGGCGGAGGAAATGGAAGACCTAGACAAGGATGCCGCCAAGTTTCTCAGCGAGATTGGATGGCGTGAGTTTGCCTACCACTTGCTTTACCATTTCCCAACGATCCCGCACGCCAACTGGAAGCCAGGGTTCGACGCCTATCCATGGCGCGAGAGTGAAGAGGATCTCATGGCATGGCAGACCGGGCAGACCGGTTATCCGATTGTTGACGCCGGCATGCGCGAACTTTGGCAGACTGGCTATATGCACAACCGCGTGCGCATGATTGTCGCCAGCTTTCTGATTAAACATTTACGTCTTGATTGGCGCCATGGTGAGGCTTGGTTCCGTGATACCCTGCTGGATGCGGACTTGGCCAACAACGCGGCGAGCTGGCAATGGGTGGCCGGCAGTGGAGCCGATGCCGCGCCTTATTTCCGGATTTTCAATCCCATGACCCAAGGCGCGAAGTTCGACCCGAGCGGCGATTATGTGCGCAAATGGGTGCCAGAGCTGAGAGACCTCGACACCATCTATCTGATTGCTCCTTTCGAAGCGCCTGAGGCGGCTCTGGAAAAGGCAGGTATTCGCCTCGGGGAAACCTACCCACGGCCGATCGTGGACCATTTCAAGGCACGGAACGCCGCGCTAGAGGGCTATCAGTTGGTAAAGCAGGCGAACGTAGACGCGGCTTGATCTTTGCTGTGACGTGCTTATCGTCCGCGCAAAGCACTGGAGACACCGCACGTGAGTGAACAGAAAGCCTGGCCGACGGAACTGCGCCTGAAGAACGACAAGCAGACATTGCTCGTGTCCTTCGATACAGGGGAAACCCATGAATACAGTGCGGAATACCTACGGGTGTGTTCGCCGTCCGCAGAAGTCCAGGGACATGGCCCCTCGCAGAAAAAGACCGTTCCCGGCAAGTCTCATGTCGGCATCATGAAGATCGAGCCGGTCGGCAATTATGCCGTCCGCATCCATTTCGACGACATGCATAACACCGGTATCTTCACCTGGGACTATTTTCTCGAGCTTGCCAACGACAAGGATAGGCACTGGGGCGGGTATCTAAAGGAACTGGAAGAAAAAGGCCTTACACGAGAACGGTGAAGCCGCTTCCAGAAAGTACCCATTGATTGGCCGATACGGCCGAGCGCATCTGAAGAAGTTTCAATCTTCTGGCGGTTTCTTGCCTAGCTCGACGGCCATCTGGTTGACATAGGCTAGGATCGCCTCGATGTCGTCGAGTGAAAGAATCATTTCGCGAATGGTCGCAGGCAGGTGTTCGGGCCGAGGGTCGTCGCCGTCCAAACGGATGTGGGCAGGATGCGGATTCCGCGCCATGAAGCTGACGAAGCGCTCTTCCCAATCGTTCAGAAACTCGATCATGATCTTGAAAGACGGCGTCGAGGACGTGCCGGTGAAGCGGTCTGACTCGTCGACGATATGGCAGCGTGCGCAATGGAGTTTGGAAAGGGCCAGCCCGCGCTGCTCGAGCGCGCTGCCCGCCTCACATCTCCCCGACGTGGCCGACAGCGACAGAAGGGCGAGCGCGCCAATGCTTGCCGCTGCGATGGGCGACACAACACTCATCGCGGTTGGCTGTCGGTGCTCTCTGCTTCCCCACCGCATCCGTTTCTCCCTTTGGAGGAGCATTTAGCCAGAGAAATTCAGTTGGCGCCAGCGTCTCTTGCTGCCGGATAACGACTTGTCGTTAGCCTCCCAGGCTCATCATCAGGAAACCAGAGAACTCAGCATTGCCGGGGGCTTTTACGTCCTGGGTAATCTCGCGCATTGTGAGGATTGCATCGCGAAAAGCCTGATAGAATTCCCAGGTGGGGGCAGCTTTGTAAGTCAGGTCGAGACCCAGACTAACGATTATCAGCTTGGCTGTTGAGGGTTTGATGAAGACTTCAGTCTGCGGCGCATAGTAGGCAGGCACGACTGTGGCGAGCGTCCATTTGGCTAGCTTGTATCTGGAAAGCGCGTCCACAAGTCCCTCGAAACCTGTCTTTTGATTGCCATGCAACAGCTGCTGAAGAGATTCAGCCCACTCGTCTATCTCTTTCTCGGAAAGATTGGCGGTCGCCGATTTGAACTTCGGCTTCTCAAACATGGAAACCATCGCCGATCTGCTGACCAAAGTCGTCATGGCTTCGATGACTTCACGAGGGGAGCCAAAATGATCTGGCGTAAAATTCTCGCTCGCGAATTTTCTATGCTCTTCCATTTTGTATTTCTTGGTCGACTTCATCAGTTCAGGGTCGGCAAAGCCGCCGGGGTGGCGAGCCAGAAAGTCACCCTGGGCTTTGAGAAGAGCATCTGTGTTCATCGCATGATCCAATCCAATGTCGCTGAATCGGCAAACTCACAGCTTTTAAAATATGTTCAAGAACATATAAAACATCAGTGTGTGCTAGGCCTTCCTTTACGCGAAGGTGCGCCGGCCAAACGAGCACTGTCACCAAACGGCCTTCTCTGACACTGGGGCTGAAAAACAAAAAAGCCGGCACAAGGCCGGCTTTTCGACTGAACTCAAAAGATCGATCAGCGCTTGACGACAATCTTCGATCCAACACTTACGTTTTCGTGCAGGTGGATGATGTCTTCGTTTGCAAGCCGAATGCAGCCCGAGGAGACGGCACTACCGATTGTCCAAGGTTGATTGGTGCCATGCACACGGTAGAGGGTCGAGCCGATGTAGAGCGCGCGTGCGCCGAGCGGGTTGTTCGGACCGCCCTTCATGTGCGCCGGCAGGATCCGGCCCTTGGCGCGTTCACGAGCACGCATCTGCGGTGGAGGTGTCCAGCCCGGCCATTCCGCTTTGCGCGTGATCCGGTGCGTGCCGGACCACTGGAAGCCATCCTTGCCAACCCCGATGCCATACTTCATGGCCTTGCCACCAGGCAGAACATGGTAGAGACGGCGTTCTTCCGTATCGACCACAATAGTTCCCGGACTATAGGGTCCGCTATAGCTGACTTTCTTTCGACGAATTGGCGACTTCCCACCGTAGGACGGACCGTAGCTTACCCACTTCTTGGTGTTCGGATCGAAAAACTGACTGCCAGGTGCGGCGAAAGCTGTGCTGGTTACAAACATGATCAGCGCCGCGCAGATCGCGAAAATTCCCTTACCCATCCTAAGTCCCCAATGGTTCGGTATTAAAAACTAGACGCAATTGAACTCAACCAATCCTAGAGTTTTAGCCTTGCCGTTGGGTTAATGCTATCATTTGGCGCGGTCCATCAACGCCTGCTCACGGACTTGTGAGCGAGAGCTGTGGCAGCGGTGCACGTAGAGCGGGATTTTGTTGGCTTTGACGACACTTCTGAGGCGCGCTGCTAGCGGTATTTCTCGATAAAGACATCGATTGGAAGAGCTCTGAAGTCGGGAAGCCTGGTTTTGAGCGTCGCGTGATCCCAGTCCCACCAGGCAATCTCCTGAAGAGCGTTGCCCTGTTCTGCCGAGAAACGGCGTTTGATTTCCTTGGCAGCAACGCCGCCGACGATCGTGTAGGGTTCGACATCTTTGGAAACAACGGCACCGGCAGCAACGATCGCGCCGGTTCCCACGGTAACGCCGGCGAGCACAGTTGCCCCATGGCCAATCCACACATCGTTGCCAAGGGTCACCCAATCCTTTTTTCGCCATTCGAAGAAGCTGTCGTCGTTGTCACCCAGATCATAAGCGGCAGCGCGATAGCTGAAATGGTGTTGCGAAGCGCGCCAGGTGGGGTGATTGCCTGGATTTAGGCGCACATTCCGGGCGATGGAGCAGAACTTGCCAATGGTCGACCAGACGACATCACCGCCCTGGACGATGTAGGAATAGTCGCCCATCTGGCTCTGACGCATCTCTGTATGAGCGCCGACTTCGGTCCAGATGCCGAGCTCTGAGTCCAATACGATTGCATCAGGATGAATGTTCGGGGCGGAAGTGAGGGTGGGTTTGTCGGCTGGACCGGGCATTTGTCACCTTGCAGGAAAGAAAGAACCTGCGGTGACTACGCTGCAGCGGAGTCAAATACTTTGACGGTTTGATGATGTTTTGATGAATTTTTATGCTGGGGTGGCATGTATTCATCTTAAATGCAGTGTGAGGCGCGAGCTTATGCGGTTGCGAAATATCACCAAATCGGAAAATGCGGGCGATCTGTGTGTAGTCTGAATTTCTGATGTCATCGAATTGTCATTTATTAGTTGTCGAAACTTTAAGGTGGCAAGAGGTTCTTGTCATTTCTCTGTAATATAGTCGTGGCTCTTGTCGCAGCTGGAAATTTTAATTCAGCGACGGGGCCCCCGGTTGATCCACTTCGAAAGCGTCACAAAGGACTTTGGCACCCGCACAGCGGTTGACCGGGTCAGCTTCACTATCGACAAGCCACAGATGGTCGGCATCATCGGGCGTTCCGGAGCGGGGAAATCCACGCTTCTGCGGATGATCAACCGCCTGACACCGGCGACATCCGGTCGCATCATATTCAATGGCGAGGACATCCTGAGCCTTAGGGGTGCAATGATGCGCCGCTGGCAGCGCGATTGCGCCATGGTCTTCCAGCAGTTCAACCTGGTGCCGCGCCTTGATGTCGTGACCAATGTCATGCTCGGCCGGTTGAACGCGCAGTCGACACTAAAGAGCATGTTCAACATCTTCAGTGCTGATGATGTGAACACAGCGCTTGCGGCGCTTGATCGCCTCGGCATTGTTCAGGAAGCGACCAAACGGGCAGAGGAACTGTCCGGCGGACAGCAGCAGCGCGTCGCCATCGCCCGTGCTTTGATGCAGGACCCGCATATGGTTCTGGCTGACGAGCCGATCGCATCGCTTGATCCGATGAACGCCAAGATCGTCATGGACGCCCTGCGCGAGATCCATGAACGCGACAACAAGGTCGTGATCTGCAACCTCCATACTCTCGATACAGCACGCAATTATTGCGATCGCGTCATTGGAATGCGTGACGGCAAGGTTGTGTTCGACGGTGAGCCGGAGCTGCTGACCACCGATGTGGCCCGCGAGATTTACGGCGCCGACGAAAGTTTCAACGAGGCGGCAACATCGACCGCCATCGATACACCGGACACTGGTGTCCGGGAAAAAGATCCTGCCGGTGCGATGACGCCGGCAGCTGCGGCTGTGGTGTAAACCCGGCTGCTTTCAAACGTCATCATATCCATCTCTTTGGGAGTGCCCCAGATGAACCTCGTTTCTAAGTTCGCCGCCCTCGCAGCGGTCAGCATGCTTGCACTGAACGCAACTTCCGCAGTTGCTGCAGACAACATCACCGAATTCCGCATCGGCATCCTCGGCGGCGAAAATGCTTCTGACCGCCTGCGCGCTTACGAGTGCCTCGAAGAAAAGACTGCTGATCTTCTCGGCGTTCCGGTCAAGCTCTTCGCTCCTGCCGACTACAACGGCGTTATCGAAGGCCTGCTCGGCGGCAACCTCGACCTCGCATGGCTTGGTGCTTCTTCTTACGCCAAGGTTCATCTGACCGACCCGGAAGCTGTTGATCCGGTTCTCGTCAAGGTCAACGTCGATGGCGGCTACGGCTACTATTCCATCGGTTTTGCGCGCGTCGACAGCGAGATCAACTCGCTTGACGACATGAAGGGCAAGGTCTTCGGTTTCGGTGATCCGAACTCCACATCCGGTTACCTGATCCCGTCCATCGCCATCCCGCAGGAAGGCTACTCCATGAAGCCGGGCGAATACTTCGGCGACGTGAAGTTCACTGGTGGTCATGAGCAGACAATCGTTGCAGTTTCCAACGGCGACATCGACGCCGGTGTAACCTGGGCCGACGGCCTTGGCGAGTGGGAAGATGGCTACAACTCCGGCGCACTGCGCAAGGCATCTGACGCAGGCCTCGTTGATATGACCGAACTGCAGCAGATCTGGCAGTCCCCGGTCATTCCTGAAGGTCCGATCGTCCTTTCCAAGAAGCTGCCGGAAGATGTCAAGATCAAGATGACTGGCCTGATCGCTTCCTTGAACTCCATTGACCCTGACTGCGCCTACAACATCGCAGCTGGTGAGACCAAGGGCTTCATGCCGATCTCTCACGAAGCCTACGTCAACATCGTTGAAGCTCGTAAGGCAAAGAACAAGAACTAATCGTTCTTTGAAACAGGAACGCGGGCCGCCAATCGGCCCGCGTTTTCTTTGGACTTCTATTAAGGACTTTGGACATGGCCGTCGCCGCTTTGGAGCAGGAAATCCTCTCCTTACGCAAACGTCGCCAGCTTTACTCCCTGATCGGATTGCTGCTGGTCGTTGCCGTTCTGGTTTCCGGATTTTCGAAATCAAACGAAATGAACTCCGGCGGCTTCCTTCAGGGGCTCTCGAAATTCTTTGACTACCCCGGCGAAATTGTCCTTGAGGCTTGGAACGCCGGGCCTGCGTTCTTCGGCCTGATCATTCAATATGTGCCAGCGATGCTGGAAACATTGAATATCGCGGCAGTGGCCACTTTGCTCGGCGGCGCAATGGCGCTTGTGCTGGCAATGGCATCGACCCGCAACGTCGACAGCTGGGGGCCGCTGATCCCGGTCGTCCGCCGCATGATGGATATCATGCGCGCATTTCCCGAACTCATCATCGCATTGTTTTTGATCTTCGTCCTCGGATCGAGCCCGGTCCCCGCCATGATCGCCGTCGCATTTCACACTGCGGGTGCACTTGGCAAGCTGTTCTCCGAGGTGAACGAGAATATCGACCGAAAACCCATCGAGGGCTTGAGCGCCTGCGGCGCTAGTTGGCTGCAGCGCATCCGCTATGCGGTGCTGCCGCAGGTTGCGCCCAACTACCTGAGCTATTTCCTGCTGCGCCTGGAAATCAATGTGCGTGCGTCAGCCATTCTCGGTTTTGTCGGTGCCGGCGGTATCGGGCAGGAGCTTCGACGCACCATTGGTTGGGGGCAGGGCGCAGGCGATGAAACCGCTGCGATCTTCGTGCTGCTTTTCCTCACTATCATGCTGATTGATCAGGCCTCGTCCTACCTCCGTGGCAAGCTGGTCGGCTCCGGCCGAGCTCACTAAGGGAAAAATTCATGTCCACCGATACCCTTGAGCCGGTCGTCACGCCTGATTTGGTCTGGGCAAAGGTTCGCAACAGAACCCTGTTCACGATCTTCGTGCCATTGGTGATCCTTGGCTACCTGATCTACACATGGTTCGCCTTCGACGTCGCCGGGCTCTTGTCCAAGGCGCAGCCGGAGAGAGCCGCCATCCTTGCGACAGACTCCGTTGCCTACAAGGTGCACGTCACCAAGAACGTCCGCCGGGATCAGCTCGAGGTCGCCATCGAGGGCGAGCGTCGGGCAGCCTATGATGACACCAACTACCCCGATTGGGTTCAGGTTGATGGATCCAATTCGGTTGTGGATCTGGGTGAAGGTTATCTCGTCGAGATCGTCGGCAAGACCATGAATTTCACGGTCCCCGGCTACGGTGTCATTACTGCGACAGCGACCAACACTGGTGTTGACATCACGGTGCCACCGGGAGATCAACCGGACTGGCTGAAGACGAACCCCAAGAAACTTGATGCACGACCGACGCTTGACCGGCGTGTGCAGGTGACGCGTACCAAGATCGAGGTGCACAATTTCTTCGGCGGTTGGGAAAACTTCTGGTTCTCCTTCAACTCCGACCTCTATGGCATGTCCTTCAGCCAGCTCTATGCACTGGCACTCAGCGCCGACCGCATGGATCCGGAATACTCAAATCTCTGGCACATCGTGCATGAGTTCCTGGGCAATCCTGACTGGCAGCATGGCGAGATCTTCCTCGCGCTCTTGGAAACGATCATGATGGCGGTGCTTGGAACCATTACGGCCGCAGCCTTCGGACTGCCGCTCGCGTTCCTTGCTGCTCGCAACTTTACGCCGTCAGTATTCCTGCGCTTCGGCACGCGCCGCCTTTTCGATTTTCTGCGCGGCATCGACATGCTGATCTGGTCGCTGATTTTTATCCGTGCTTTTGGTCTTGGCCCGCTGACCGGCGCACTGGCAATCGCCTTCACCGACACGGGCTCCCTCGGCAAACTGTTCTCCGAAGCGCTTGAGAACATCGACAACAAACAGGTCGAGGGTGTTCGCGCGACGGGTGCTAATCAGTTGCAGCGGTATCGATTTGGCGTGATCCCACAGATCCTTCCGGTGTTTGTGTCTCAGGTCCTCTATTACCTGGAATCTAACACCCGTTCGGCAACTGTGATCGGGGCGCTTGGCGCTGGTGGTATCGGCCTGATGCTTGTCGAAACCATGAAAACCTCGCGCGACTGGGAGAACACCAGCTACATTATCATTCTCACGATCCTCGTCGTGATCGTGATGGACCAGACCTCGAGCTGGCTGCGCCGCAAGCTGATCGAAGGAAAATAGCCGTTCTTGCCCTAATTCAGACTCGATAGATTGTCAGCGTATCTGGCATCGATTCGGCGATCTACGGGGCTGGAAATGCGACTTGAAATGTTGGCTTTGACCCGGAAAGGTGTGTGCCTTTCCGGGCTGATATCAGGACTATTGGCTCTTTCCGGTGGCCTTGCGGCGCAAGCGGCATCGATCGACAGCTGCGTGAGCACCTTGAAGGCTCAGGCGGTGAAATCGGGAGTTCGCCCTCAGGTCGCCAACCAGATGCTCTCTGGCGTTAGCTATGATGAGAAGGTCATTCGCTTCTCGACCTCGCAGCCGGAGCACAAGACCCAGATCTGGGACTACATGGCGTTTCTGGTGGATCCGCAGCGTATCGCCGACGGTAAAAAACTCCTGAAGCAACACCATTCCACACTGTCGTCGGTCGAAAAACGCTTCGGTGTCGATCGTCACGTCGTCTTGGCCGTTTGGGGCATCGAAAGCGACTATGGTCAGTTCCGCGGCGATTTCTATACGCCTCATGCGCTCGCAAACCTGGCTTGTGCCGGCGGACGTCGTTCAAAATACTTCCGCGGCGAGCTGATCAAGACCCTGCAGATTGCCTCGCGCGGTGACGTGCCTCACAGCGATTTTCGCGGATCCTGGGCAGGTGCGTTCGGCCAGACCCAATTCATGCCTTCGACCTACATCAGTCTGGCGGTCGATTTCGACGGTGATGGCCGCAAAGACCTCGTCAACTCCGTGCCGGATGCCCTGGCATCGACCGCGAACTTCCTGAAAAACGCTGGGTGGCGCAACAGCCGCCTCTGGGGTTTCGAGGTCAAGGTTCCCAAAGGCTATTCGGGACCGTCGGGGCGCAAGAAATACGCATCCATGAGCACGTGGACGAAACGAGGCCTCAAGAACATCGACGGCAGCAAGTTCAAGAGCAAGCAGGATACAGCCCTGATACGGCCTGCCGGGGCGAACGGACCGGCGTTTCTCGTTACCCGCAACTTCAAGGCATTGCGGTCCTACAACGCCTCGACGTCCTATGGCTTGGCGATTGCCCTGCTGTCGCAGCTTGTTTCCGGCGGTGAGCCATTCAAGACGCCCTGGCCGACCAATGATCCGGGCCTGTCACGGGCACAGCGGCTGGAGCTGCAGAAACTACTCAATCGCAATGGCTTCGATGTCGGCGAGCCTGACGGCAAGGTGGGGCCGGCCACCCGTGCGGGCATCAAAAAGGCTGAAGCCCGCTACGGTCTTCCGGTCACGGGCCGCCCCGGCTGGACGATCTACAACAAGCTTGGTGGACGTTAGTCCGTTCGATTTCTCTCACCTGTCATTGCTTGGGCGTTCTTCGCGCTATGCCCGCTGCCGGCCGGCTGTTTTGATATGTTCTTGAACATATCAAAACAGCCGGTAGCTCTGTAGACACATTTATGCAGCGGTGAGTTCTAGATGAGAAAACTTGCGGTTTTGATGTTTCAAACACTCGATGGGGTCATTCAGGGGCCGAGCTCGCCTGATGAAGATCCGTCAGATGGATTTACCCAGGGTGGCTGGGCGGTGCCGTACTGGGAGGGAGTAATGGCACAAGTCCTAGTCGAGGCGATGGACGCCCCCTATGATATTCTATTCGGTCGTAGAACCTATGACATATTTGCAGGACATGGGCCCGGTGACGGTCCTGAAAACCCTGCTGCGACAAAGCTCCACCAAGCCCGGAAGTACGTGGTTACCTCTCAAGGTGGCTCGCTTGAGTGGAACAATTCCTATGTCTTGAAGGGTGGGATGATTTCTGCTGTTACACGATTGAAGGCAGAAAATGGACCGCTTCTGCAGACCCATGGCAGCGGCCAGTTGGTTCACAGCCTGTTGGCTGCCGGTCTCGTCGATGAATTGCGGCTTTGGACGTTTCCTGTCGTTCTTGGCGCAGGGCGCAAAATGTTCCCGAACGGCTCACCTCTCGCCTCGTTTCAGACGCTCAAGAGTGTGCCGGTCGAAAACGGAACCGTGATGACAATTTACCGATCAGCTGGCCGTGCATGACCAGCCCGATTTGAATTGCCTTTGCGTCTTATCGCTCTTCCAGTCGGTCAGTCGCAGGCGGTGGCGTTCGGGACAAAGCCGAAATCTCGCTGCGCAGCTCTTCGCTCATGTCGATGTTGATGGACTGCAATGACGGCTTTAGCTGCTCCGTGTGCCGCGCGCCGATGATCGGCGCTGTGATCCCGTCGTGTCCGCCAACCCATGCAACAGCTAGGGACACCGGGTGAACACCCATCTTCTCTGCAAACATCGTAAAGCGTTCAGCGGTTTCATAGATCCACTCTTCGCCGTAGCGGGCTGCATACATCGCGTTTTCCGCAAGCCGGCTGCCATCGGGTTTTACCCCGGGCCGGTATTTGCCCGAAAGCAGGCCGCCGCCCACAGGGCTGTAGGAAATCACGCCGAGATTCTCTGATTGAGCCAGCGGCAGGATTTCGGTCTCTGCCTGACGTTTCACCAGATTGTACATCGGCTGGAGGACATCGAACCGTGCCCAGCCTTCCTTCGCGCTGATACCGAGTGCCTTTGCCACCTGCCAGGCGGCATAATTGCTGGCGCCGAGATAGAGAACCTTGCCCGCGCGAACCACGTCCTCTAGCCCGCGCAAGGTTTCTTCGAGAGGAGTCTGATCGTCGAAACGATGAACGAAATAGACATCCAACCGATCTGTTCCAAGCCGTGTCAGACTTGCGTCGATGGCCCTGGTCACATGGCGGCGGTTTGTTCCGCCTGAATTGATGTCCGTCCCGGTCTTGCCCCAAACCTTGGATGTAATGACAAGCTTATCGCGCTCGTGGGCAATTTGTCGTCCCAGGATTTTCTCTGCAGCGCCATCGGAATAGACATCCGCGCAGTCGAAAAAATTGATGCCCGCATCCCGGCAGGCTCCATAGAGAGCCGCAGCGGTGGTCTCATCAGCGTCGCCGCCAAAGGACATGGTGCCGAAGCAAAGTTCTGACACCTTGATGCCGGTGCGTCCCAAGGGAACGAGTTTCATGACAAGTCTCCAGAATAGCAGGGTGATGAATTGATAAAGAACTGATCCGGGCGCGCTCGTAAAGACCGTGTTTGGGAGAAGCGGTTGTCACGATCGATATTGCGGCGCAGTATATTCGCGGGTGGGGTTGGAGGATCAAAATGGCAGGCCATATTCTGACAATTGCACAACAAAAGGGTGGTTCAGGCAAGACAACGCTGGCGGCTCATATCGCGGTTGCGTTGTCCAAGGTGGCGGACGGGCCTGTCGCTGTTCTGGATGTGGATCCTCAGGGTTCACTTGGCACATGGTTCGAGGCGCGTGAGGAGTTGCTCGGCGAAGAGCAGACAGGTCTGGCGTTTCGGACAGCTTCTGGCTGGGGCTCGCGAAGGGAGGCGAAATCCCTCGCGCGATCCCATGAATTCGTCGTCATTGATACGCCGCCGAAAACCGATGTCGAGGCGAAACCGGCCATCGATGCAGCCGACCTCGTGATTGTCCCGATTCAGCCGACGCCGGTTGATCTTTGGGCGACCGGGCAGACGATACAGCTGGCAGAGCGCGAAGACACCGAAGCAGTGCTCCTGTTCAACCGCGTGCCGCCGCGCGCGGCTCTGACACAGGAAATGACAGAGGCGATTGCGAAGTCTGGCTTCGAGACCTTCGAAGCACGGCTTGGCAACCGGACGGCCTTTGCATCATCCATGGGCACGGGCAGGACCGTGATGGAGGTCGCGCCCTCAGGCAAGGCCTCGAAAGAGGTTGCGGCATTTATCTCGGAGCTGGTCCAGCGCTTTCAGCCCGACAATTTTTAATTTCTGCCTTGGCAACGTCATGATCGCGTGTACCGTTACCCATCGGCAGGTTTGTCGATGCCCCAGGGGGAGGTGGTTATGTCGTTTCGGTATGTCTTGGAAGTCGCAAAGGTCGGTGGTCGGCGGTTGAGGCCACTGTTGCTCGAGTGCTTTGCGGTTGGTGCTTTCGCAGCGTTGACGCTTGTAGCTCCGGCTCACGCGCAAGAAAGGCGTATCGTCACCATCGAAGATGCTGACTTTTTCGGCGGCGACTACCGGACCGTCAAGGACGTTGACCTGTCAGGCTGTGAGGCTGTGTGTCTCGCCGACAATATGTGCCGCGCCTTTACCTACAACACCTCGGCCGGCTGGTGTTTTTTGAAGTCTGACTTCGGTCAATTGCAGAGCTTCGTCGGAGCGATTGCCGGCCGGGTCGTTTCAGTCGAGCAGCCACGGGAAGACCAACAGGCCGACCGCAAGGCAGATCTCGGATTCCTGGATCGTAGTCTGCTTGAAACGGCTGAGACATATTCTGCCCGTTTGCAGCAAAGCCCTATCACTACCAGTTTGACAGCGGACCAGCTGCGCCGTGAGGCACGTCAGAAAATACTCAACAAGGACGGACCTATCGCAGAGGCGGATTTCGGAGCACTTATTGCTTTGGAACCCGGCGACCTTGAAGCCTGGCAGGGGCTCGCCATGGCCCAGCTGATGCAGAGCCCAAAAGACTGGCAGGAGCGTCAGCGCAAACAGGAAAACGCAACATCCTCGTCCATCAACGCCTATCTGCGCTCCATAAGTGCAATAGAACGCGCGCGTTCTCTCGACCTGATAGGATCGTCTCTTGCTGCGCGCCAGCAGTGGAAGCCGGCGATCAAGGCCTTGCGCGCCGCTCTGGCGCTGGATGAAATTCCCGGTCTTCGCCGCCGCTATGATCAGATGGTCGCAGAACACGGCTTCCGGATTCTCAATCACACGGTGGCAGCCGATGCCGCTGCTCCGCGCATCTGTGTGGTCTTCTCGTCTTCATTGCCACGTAACACCGATTTCTCGCCGTATGTCTCCGTCGCCGGGCAGGGAACGACCTCGGTTGAGACCGATGGGGCGCAGGTCTGCGTTGATGGCGTTTCCCATGGCGAAAGATACCGCCTGAGCGTTAGAAGCGGTTTGCCTGCGGCAGACGGTGAGGTTCTTGATAAATCGGTAGACCTCAACATCTACGTCCGCGACCGTGCACCATCCGTACAGTTCATCGGCCGCGCCTATGTCTTACCCGCCGGCGGCGAGCCGACGATCCCCATCGTTTCAGTGAACACGAGCGAAGTTGCCGCAGAGATCTTCCGCGTCGGCGACCGTGCATTGGCAGGTGTTGTGCGCGACGGCAAATTCCTCCGCCAATTGGGAAGCTATCAGGCCGAACAACTGACGGATGATCTGGGCGAAAAAGTCTGGTCCGGAACGATCGAAACGGAAAACAGCCTCAACAGGGACATCACCACGGCTGTGCCGCTGAACGAAATCGGTCTCGATATCAAGCCGGGCGTTTACGCAATGACGGCCCGCTCCAAGCTCGACACGCAGAACAAGTGGGGTCCACTTGCGACGCAGTGGTTCATTGTCTCCGATCTGGGCCTTTCCTCCTTGAGTGGGAATGATGGCATTGCCGTCAATGTTCGTTCGCTCAACACCGCAGAAGCCATCGCCGGCGTGTCACTCAAGCTTCTTGCGGTCAACAACGAAATTCTCGGCGAGGTGACCACGGACGACGACGGTTTTGGCCGCTTTGCGCCCGGGCTTGGCCGCGGACGGGGCGGCATGGCGCCAAGCCTTGTGGTCGCCGAAACGCAGGCAGGGGACTATTCCTTCCTGGATCTGAGAAAGCCTGCTTTCGACCTGAGCGACCGTGGCGTCGAAGGACGCGCGGCGCCGGGACCTCTTGATGTCTTCGCCTGGACAGACCGCGGGATCTACAAGGCTGGCGAGACTGTGCATGCCCAGGCGCTTGTCCGCACGTCCAGGGCTGTGGCTCAGGAAGGCCTGCCCCTGACTTTTGTTCTCGATCGCCCCGATGGAGTCGAGCACTCCCGCTATCTGGTACAGGACGCCGGTCTCGGTGGTCATTTGCAGGACTTCAGCCTGGACGCCGGGGCACAACAGGGCGTCTGGTCCTGGAAGGTGTTCGTGGATCCCAAGGGCGATGCCTTGTCCCAGTCCACGTTCCTGGTCGAGGATTATCAGCCTGAACGTGTGGATTTCAACCTGGAAACCAGCGCCGAGTCCTTCAGCCGCAGCGCAGCAACACCGGTGTCCGTCGAGGCAAGGTTCCTTTATGGCTCCCCGGCGAGCGGTCAGACCCTGGAAGGCGACATCATCGTGACGCCAACCCGGGAGCTCCCCAGTCAGCCGGGGTACATCTTTGGTCTTGCCGACGACATTTCCTATCCGACACGCGAAACGCTGCCGTCCGGTCTGAAGATCGATGCCAATGGTGGCTTGTCCTTCGGCGTGACCTTGCCGGAAATTGCCGGGATCACCGGCCTCTACAAGGGCGAGCTGGTGGCAAGACTGGTGGAGACCGGCGGTCGTTATGTCGAGCGCAGGTTGAATTTGCCGGTTGCCCAGGATGGCGAAAAGATCGGCATCAAGCCTCTGTTTGATGGCGGCGTCGACGAAGGCGGTCCGGCCTCTTTCAACGTGATCCTGCTCGGTGAGGACGGTGCGCCGCGCGCCGCCGAAGGCCTTTCCTGGACGCTCTCGCGCATCGAACGGCGCTATCAATGGTACCGGACCGATGGCTCGTGGAACTATGAGCCGATCACCACGACCAAGCGCGTGGCAAACGGAGATTTGTCGATCCAAGCCGGACAGGCAGGAAGTCTGTCTTTGCCCGTGGAGTGGGGCCGATACCGGCTTGAAGTTCAGTCCGGCGGACCTCAGGCGACGGCAACCAGCGTTGAATTTTCTGCGGGTTGGTACACTGCCGATGCCACATCCGAGACGCCTGACCACCTCGATGTCGGCCTCGACAAGAAAAGTTATCGTCCCGGCGAAACGGCAACCCTGCGTCTGACGTCCCAACTGGATGGAATCGCCGTGGTGAACGTCGTCTCAGGTGGTTTGCTGAACTCGCGGACGATCGAAGTAGAAGGTGGTGAGGCAGAAGTTGGCCTGCCGGTGACGGAAGAATGGGGGGCAGGGGCCTATGTGACCGCGAGCCTCTATCGTCCCATGGACCTTGAAAACAACCGGATGCCGTCTCGGTCGGTCGGGCTTTCCTGGCTCAAGGTCGAGCCGGGGGAGCGTGATCTTGATATCAGCCTGTCTGCGACTTCGACCCTGCGGCCGTCCACGACCCTGGAAGTGCCCATCGAGGTGGCGGGGCTTGCTGCCGGCACCCAGGCATATGTAACGCTCGCCGGCGTCGATCTTGGCATCCTCAACCTGACCGGGTTTGAGCCACCAGCACCAGAGGACTGGTATTTCGGCCAGCGGCGGTTGGGTGCGGAGATGCGTGATCTCTACGGCCAGCTCATCGATCGCACACTTGGTGTTCGCGGCAAGGTTCGCTCCGGGGGTGATGCCATGGCCATGCGCCTCGAAGCGCCCCCCCCGGATGAAGAGCCGCTGGCGCTGTTTTCCGGTCTTGTCGCGCTGAATGATGATGGCAAGGCTGTCGTGCGGTTCGAGATACCTCAATTTAATGGCACACTGCGGTTGATGGCAGTCGCCTGGACGAAGGAGGGCGTTGGTCACGCATCTCAGGACGTCGAGATCCGCGCGCCGATGGTGTTGACCGCGAGTCTGCCTGGCTTCTTGGCACCCGGCGATGTTTCACGGCTGCAGCTTGAGATCGACAACGTCGAAGGTCCTGCAGGCGTCTACGACCTTACCCTGTCTGCAGAAGGACCGGTCGGTCTGGACCGCGAGGGCCCTCAGGTGCGTCAGCTGGAGCTTGGTGAAGGCGAGAAAACTCTTGTTCGGGTGCCGGTCTCCGCGTTTGACGAGCAAGGCAGCGCGACGATCATCGCAGCTTTGGCGGCCCCCGACGGCACGGAGGTGGTCAAACGGATGCGATTGGATGTGCGCGATACCCAACCAGATGTGGTTCGCAGGTCCAGTTTCACTCTTGCCGGGGGCGCGGGTCTCTCTCTCGATGCGGGAAGCTTTGAAGGGTTGCGGCCCGAAACCGTGTCGGTCAAGGTGACGGCGGGAGGCGCAGCTCGTATCGATGTGGCCGGTCTTCTGGATGCCCTCGACCGCTATCCATATGGCTGCACGGAACAAACAACCAGCCGGGCCTTGCCTCTGCTTTATCTGAACCAGGTGGCAACTGCCGCTGGCCTTGGGGATGATCCCGAGATCCGGGAACGGGTCGTCAAGGCGATCCAGCGGGTTCTGGCAAACCAGTCATCTGACGGATCCTTCGGGCTCTGGAACAGCTACAGCAGCTATGATCCCTGGCTCGACGCCTATGTGGTCGACTTCCTCACCCGGGCGCGTGAGGAAGGCTATCATGTGCCTGAACTGGCCTTCGAAACCGCCCTGGACAACCTTGAAAACCGCTTGGCCTATGCCTCCGATTTCACCGAAGGCGGCGAGGAAATCGCCTATGGCCTCTACGTTTTGGCCCGCAACAGCCGGGCATCCATGGGGGATCTCAGGTATTATCTGGACGCCAAGCTTGGCTCCTTCTCAACGCCGCTTGCCAAGGCTCAACTTGCCGCAAGTCTGGCTCTCTACGGAGAGACCAAACGTGCCGAGGAAGGTTTCAGAGCAGCAACCCTGGCGCTGGGCGAACGTTCAAGGAGCGGTTACCGGGCCGACTATGGATCTGCACTGCGCGACGGTGCCGGTGTTCTGACCTACGTGTCGGCATCAGACGCTGACAGCCCGGACCAGTCTCGTGCCAGTGATTTCGTGAAGGCTGCCCAGGAGGGCCGGTCCTATTATTCGACGCAGGACATGGCCTGGCTCCTGATGGCCGCACGCGAGCTCAATGAGCAAGCGACGGCCACCAAAATTGCGATCAATGGCGAGGAGACACCCGGACGGCTTGTCTGGTCATTCTCCGGCCAGACGCTTGAACGCGAAATAACCCGCATTGAAAACCGGGGTCGCGAGGGCAACGAACTGCTGGTTTCGGTGTCCGGCCAACCTCTGTTGCCGGAACCCGCCGGTGGTACGGACTATGTCATTGAACGTCAGATGTTTGATCTGGATGGCAACCTGGTTGATCCCGGGGCGGTTCCGGTCGGCACGCGCCTCGCCGTGGTCCTCACTGTTCGCGCCCTGACCGACACGCCGGGACGCCTGATGGTGGTTGACCGTATTCCAGCGGGCCTTGCCATTGATAATCCACGTTTGGTCCGTTCCGGCGATATCGGCGCTCTTCAATGGCTGAAGACCGTCGATCAGCCCGAGCACGCCCAGTTCCACGGTGACAGGTTCGAGGTTTCCGTCGATCAGACGCGCACTGGCGGGTCGGAATTGAATTTTGCGTATCTCGCCCGGGCCGTGACACCGGGCAATTATGCGCATCCGCCGGCGTCCGTCGAGGACATGTATCGGCCGGAGCGCCGCGCAATCACCAGCACAGAGCGCCTGGCGGTGCTTGGACCGGTTCGGTAAGCAGACGTGAAGGAATTGCGCAAAGAAACCAAAAAGCGGTGGCGGTTTTCTGCCATCGGTCTGGCTGTCTTCAGCGCTGCTGTCTTGGCCGGTGCGGGCAAGGTCTATCTGGACTACCGCGCCCTGCCTTCGAGCTTGAGCCCAGCCGACCTGACGATCTCAAAGACCGTTCTTGATCGCAATGGGCAGCTTTTGCGCGCCTTCACCACACCGGACGAGAAATGGCGCTTACCCGTCACCGTTCATGACGTCGATCCTCTCTATTGGAAGATGCTCAAAGCCTATGAGGATCGTCGATTTGATCAGCATCGCGGGATCGATGTCAGGGCCATGGTTCGTGCAGCTTATCAGCTGCTGTCCTCCGGCCATGTCGTCTCGGGCGCGTCGACCCTCACAATGCAGACTGCGCGCCTGTTGCGAGAACGACCGACGCGTAGCCTCTCGGCCAAATACCATCAGATCCTCGCCGCACTAAGGCTGGAATCAGATCTTTCCAAGGAGGACATCCTCGAGCTTTATGCGCTTCGCGCGCCCTTTGGTGGAAATCTGGAGGGCATACGGGCTGCGGCGCTGACATGGTTCGGCAAGGAACCGCGACGTCTGACACCTGCGGAGGCGGCACTGCTCGTTGCTTTGCCGCAATCACCGGAAGCACGGCGACCGGACAGGTTTGAATCGGCAGCGCAGGCCGCGCGCGATCGTGTTCTGGACCGTGCCGTCATTGCCGGAGTGCTGTCACAGGATGATGCTGAAGCAGCACGCGTTGAGAATGTGCAGGTCAAACGGCGCTCTATGCCTTTCCTCGCAGCACATGCCGCCAGGGCAGTTGTCGCCTCGAAAGAAGCCGAAACTAGCCATCGCCTGACCCTGGATGCGTCTCTTCAACAGGCACTGGAAACTCTGATTGATCAACGCATAGATGCTATGGGCCCCAAGGCCTCTGCAGCGCTCCTTGTCGCGGATCATCGGAGCGGCGAGGTATTGGCGAGCGTCGGGTCTCCGAATCTGATCGATGAAGAGCGACTGGGGCACATTGACATGACCCGTGCCATCCGCTCGCCGGGATCAACGCTCAAGCCATTCATCTATGGACTGGCGTTCGAAGACGGCATTGCGCATCCCGAAAGTACAATTGACGACCGTCCCATCGATATTGGTGGTTACAAGCCCACCAACTTTGATTTGGCCTATCAGGGACGGGTCAGTGTCCGAGAGGCCTTGCAGCTCTCCTTGAATACCCCTGCGATCCAGCTGCTCGAAGCCGTGGGCCCAGCAAAGCTGGTGGCAAGAATCAAGAGAAGCGGGGCGGGGGTCGTCATTGGAGGCGCGGATTCTCCCGGACTTGCTATCGGCCTTGGTGGTCTTGGAATGAGTCTGTGGGACCTGACCCAGCTTTTTGGTGCGCTTGGAAATGGTGGCCATTCGATTTCACTGCACCTGGAGGCATCTAGAGGCGACCAGCCAAGGTCACGGCGGATATTGGACGACGTCGCTACATGGCATGTTGGCGATGTGCTTACCGGGTTGCCGCAGCCCCGCGCCGCCGGCGCGAGCCAGATCGCCTACAAGACCGGCACCGCTTATGGCTATCGGGATGCCTGGGCGATTGGCTACGATGGCCGTCATGTTGTTGGCATCTGGGTTGGACGTGCTGACGGAACGCCAATGCCGGGAATGACCGGCGCCGGATCTGCCGTTCCTCTGTTGTTCGAAGCCTTTCAAAGGCTGAAGAAGGCCTCTGATCCACTTCCGGATGCACCAAGCGGGACCCTGAAGATGGCGGCCGCCGATCTGCCTTTGCCATTGCGCGCTGCGAGAGTGCACAAACCGACCGCCGGCGCGGTCCACTCGTTGGAAATCAGCTACCCGCCGCAGTCTGGCACGATCGATCTCGGACTGGGGGAAGGGCGGCAGGGGCTGCCACTTGTCGTCAAGCTTCAGGGGGGGACGCGGCCCTTTAGCTGGTTCGTCGACGGCCGGCCGATGTCGGCAAGAAGCTTTGCCTCCCAATTGTCGTTTGAGCCCGAAGGCCCGGGTGCGACGAGCATAACCGTCGTCGATTCAGCGGGTCTCAGCGACTCTGTCGATCTGTTCATCCGCTAGAGCGAGCTCCCTGGCGTTGCAGAGAGGGCCCCTCTATTCCCGCCTGCTTTCGGCATGTCTTGTGCGCCGCTTCATCCGCAACGATACGCCCAAATGATGGACCTATAGGGCTCAAGGGCGGGAAAAGCTCTCCCTTCGCTGCGTTGGTCGATTCGACACTTCTTCAATTGTTGTTCGGAACTTCCGTTTTGAAGCTGTTGGCCTTGTCTTTTCAGGCTCGAATTCGGAGTTTTCAAGAGACCTATTTCATCTCTTGAAAGTGAAGATAAACACCTTAAATCCAGACTATACTGATGAGTGTAATTTGCTCACGAAAAATGTGATGAGTAAACGGTATAGTGTAATTTTAAATAACAAAAATATCTAACTTCTCTAAAGGGAGATACTCTCTGGAGTTCAAAGGTTTTCTGATTACGAAAGTGAAATGGATGGTGACCTCGTCCAGTTTGTTCCAGTGACGCTCGATAAAATTCTTGATGGACATGAAATAAGATGGAAAAACAATGTATTGTAAAAATATCACACAAAAACTAAACAGAGCAGTGTAATTATAATCTGCCTTGCGTGATCGAGACCCGCTGTGGTTTTTTCAATTCGTGAACGGCAGGCCCTGTAAATTTGGGCATTACAAAAAGTAATGTATGGGCCGCGTGAATTACGAATTGGCGAAGCTTGCCGATAAGCGGCTTGCTGGACCAGAAGAGATCTATGAGGTCAGAAATGAACTTTAAGAGCCTTATGCTCGGCGCTGCCGCCGCAGCTGCTGCCACCACCGGCGCCCAGGCTGCCGACCTTCCGGTCGCTCCGGAGCCCGTCGACTACGTCCGCGTCTGTGACGCTTACGGTTCGCGCTTCTATTACATCCCTGGCACCGAAACCTGCCTGCGCGTAGGCGGCCGTGTTCGTGTTCAGTATGTTGCCAACAACTTCGCTGACGACGGCGCCTGGGGGGATCGTACCTCCGACGATTCCACGTTCTTTGCTCGTGGCTATCTGTACCTCGACAGCCGCACCAACACCGAGTTCGGTCTGCTGCGCACCTTCACCGAGATCTACGGCACCAATTCCGATGGCGGCGAAACGTTCTCTCTCGGAAAAGCCTACGTTCAGTGGGGTGGTCTCACTTTCGGTCACGCGACCTCCTTCTTTGACTACTTTACCGGTCAGGCTTTCATCGGCGTCGTTGGTCGTAACTGGTCTGACACCACGGTGAATCTTGCCGCCTACACCGCCGCATTCGGCAACGGCTTCTCCGCGACAGTGTCTCTCGAGGACAGCAATTTCCGTGAAAACGGCGACTACGCTGGCCAAAAGGTACCTGACTTGGTCGCCAACCTGCGCGTTGATCAGGGTTGGGGTTCAGCTCAGCTTATGGGTGCTCTCCACAACGTTCGTCCTCTTGACGCGTCGATCGATGGTTCTCTGGGCTGGGCAATCGGTGGTGGTGTGACCATCGACCTGCCAATGCTGTCCTCCGGCTCCAACGTCGCGTTCCAGGCGGTCTATGTTGATGGCGCGCTGGCCTACATCGGGGCGGATTCGGATTATTCCGACTATGCAGCTGATGGTGACACGTCCACCGGCTTCTCCATTGGTGGTGGTGTCTATCACCAGGCAACATCGACCGTTGGTCTTGCACTCGACGGCTCCTACATGGATCTCGAGCTCGGTGATGAGACCGACGTGACGCGCTACGCCATCGACGGCTCTGTTCAGTGGGAGCCTGTTTCCGGTCTCGCACTTGGTGTTGATGTTGGCTACGCGAACACCGAAGTCGACAATTCCGATCAGGACGAGATCCTTGCTGGCTTCCGCGTTCAGCGCACGTTCTGATCTCAGGATCATAAAAATCCTGGCCAGTTGATCTTCTGATCTCCGGTCAGTCATGCAGCCCGGCAGATTCCACCCTGCCGGGCTGTCCCCTTTTTAAAAGGGGGAATCAGATCGCGCCGTGAGCAGGCTTCCGTAACTGTTGCGGGCGCGTTGACACCTGAAAATGTAGAGATTTTCGCCTTAGGTGAGCGTTGTTTCCTAACGAAACCTTACCGCAGCCGCCAAATCTGTGTCATTCACGCAACACCGGAATTTGAAACAAAGCCGTGACGGGTCTGTTCGGCTTTTCGTTGTTGCGACTCCAATCCCGATGCGTATGGTCATTTTGCGAGCGGCTTTCGGGCCGCACTGGTTTGCACTTCCGGATATCCAACATTCGGGTCAGAGCATCTCCAGAGATTTTCGCGGGGATTAGATGACTAGCGGCAGATGCCCAGCCTCGATGAGGCAAGTCGTCATTAACATGACTGATTTGGAGGTCAGAAATGAACTTTAAGAGCCTTATGCTCGGCGCTGCTGCTGCAGCTGCTGCCACCGGCGCCCAGGCTGCCGATCTTCCGGTTGCTCCGGAGCCAGTTGACTACGTTCGCGTCTGTGACGCTTACGGCGCTCGCTTCTACTACATCCCGGGCACCGAAACTTGCCTGCGCGTTGGCGGCCGTGTTCGTGTTCAGTACACAGCCAACAACTTCGGCGACAACGGCGACTGGGACGATCGTTCTGCGAACGACACTTCCTTCTTCGCTCGTGGTTACCTGTACCTCGACAGCCGCACCAACACCGAATTCGGTCTGCTGCGCACCTTCACTGAAATCTACGGCACGAACACGAACGGCGGCGAAAGCTTCTCCCTCGGTTCTGCTTACATCCAGTGGGGCGGCCTGACCTTCGGTCACGTTACTTCGTTCTTCGATTACTTCACCGGTCAGGCTTTCATCGGCGTCGAAGGTCGTAACTGGTCGGACACCACGTCCAACGTTCTTGCTTACACCGCTGCTTTCGGCAACGGCTTCTCCGCAACCGTTTCTCTTGAAGATGGTTCGCTGCGCGAAGTTGGTTCCTACGCTGGCCACAAGTTCCCTGATCTCGTCGCAAACCTGCGCGTTGACCAGGGTTGGGGTTCTGCACAGGTCATGGGTGCTCTCCACAACGTTCGTCCTGCAAGCGCATCTGACGAAGGTGCTCTCGGTTGGGCCATCGGTGGTGGCGTAATCATCGACCTGCCGATGCTTGCTTCCGGTTCCAACGTTGCCTTCCAGGCTCAGTATGCTGATGGCGCTCTGGCTTACATCGGTGCTGGTAGCTCCTACAACGGCGTGTCTCTCTATGACGCAGCTGCTAACGGCGACACCTCCACTGGTTACGCGCTGTCCGGTGGTGTTTACCACCAGGCAACTTCGACCGTTGGTCTTGCTCTTGACGGTTCTTACCTGAACGTTGACCTCGGCAACTCCAACGTTGACGTGACCCGTTGGGCACTCGACGGTTCTGTTAGCTGGGCACCGGTTTCCGGTCTCGCTCTCGGCGTTGACATGGGCTACTCCAACACCGACGTTGACGGTGCTGGCGACCAGGACAGCATCTCTGCTGGTTTCCGCGTACAGCGCACGTTCTAATTCGATCCTTTCTTAGGATTGAAGAAAAGCCCGGCAGCAATGCCGGGCTTTTTGCTTTTAGATTTGACTTCTTTTGATTATTTGGTTGAGAGCCTAGATCTGGAGAGCGGTGCTTGAGACGCAGCCTCTTAGCGGTGCCTTGCAAGGAACTTTGAAATCCGGCTCTGCGTCAGTTCATTCCACAACAGTGGTGCGTGGCCTTCGGCAGGGATCGTCAAACATTCGGCATTTGGGTGAATTTCAGTCATCTTCTGGTAGGTTTCTTCGCTCAGAAGGTCTGAGTGCTCACCACGCAGAACAAGAAGCGGTATTGGTATGATCGTCTCGAACAAGGGCCAAAGGTCTGGAATCGGAGACGCTTCATCGCTCAGA
The DNA here is from genome assembly GCF_009650605.1 of Labrenzia sp. CE80. Classification (NCBI taxonomy): domain Bacteria; kingdom Pseudomonadati; phylum Pseudomonadota; class Alphaproteobacteria; order Hyphomicrobiales; family Stappiaceae; genus Labrenzia; species Labrenzia sp. CE80. Next base: position 1,973,703 of record NZ_WAJT01000001.1, on the reverse strand, counting down.
GCCAACGTCTTGCCGAGCGCAGGGTCATATTCCAGCCGGAAATCACCGGGCGTTTCAGCTCCGAGTTGTTCGGCGAGTTGAATCCAGCTGTCGCGAGACAACTTCGGAAACTGCTGACCAAGGAGGCTCTTCAGCCTTTTGCCGCAGACGGCCTTGCTTGGAAAACTCATGGTTTTGCCGAGTGTCGCGGCGATCCGATGGATAGCCTTCATTTCGATATGAGGGCCAATGTCGTTGAGCGCGATTGCTGCAATCCTCTCGGTGCCAAATCTCTCGGCCATTGCCATGGCGTGAATACCGCCACGGGAGGTGCCGAGGATCGAGAAGCGTTGCAGACCGAGATGATTGATGGCGGCATCAATATCGTGGCCTTCGATCGGGACCGCGTAGTTGTGCCATTCCGGATCCCAGTCGCTTTGCCCGCGCCCCCGGTAGTCGAGGGCTATGACCCTCATCCCCTGGCGCTGGAGGAACCGCGCGATTTCGCGAAAGTCCTTTGTGTTGCGGGAGAGGCCCGGAAGACAAAGAAGCGGCGGAAGGTCCGCGGCGACTGAAGGGTCCGGCGGCCAATCGACGCCATGAAGGTTCAGCCCGTCATGGCTCTTCCAGTGGAAGGTGATCGGTCCCGGGTAAGTTGCCGGGCTGGAACGTGCCGCGGATTCGCTGGTGTAATTGTTCTCCATGGCCTGTTTTCCTCCCGGTATTTTTCCGTTTGAGCAAATGGTAGGAGAGCTTCGACCAGATAGCCAGATCCGCAAGGTCACTGATGCGGCAAAAGCGCAAGATACTCAGCGCGCTAAAGGGTTTGGGATTGCCCCGAAACCGGCAGACGACTATGGTGCCGATCCATTCAGGCGCAGCCCGATATTGACTGCCAAACCGATAGAGGAAACCGAAATGTTCAAGGGATCGATTCCAGCGCTGATTACACCGTTCAAGGACGGGGCGCTTGATGAGAAACGGTTTCAGGACTTTGTCGATTGGCAGATAAAACAGGGTAGCAACGGCCTTGTGCCTGTGGGTACGACCGGTGAAAGCCCGACACTCAGTCATGATGAGCACAAGCGGCTGGTTGAGCTTTGCATCGAGGCCGCCGGAGGACGCGTACCGGTGATGGCTGGTGCTGGGTCAAACAACACGGCCGAAGCGATTGATCTTGCAAACTTTGCCGAAAAGGCGGGTGCGGACGCGCTGCTGATCGTCACTCCTTATTACAACAAGCCAAACCAGGCCGGTTTGAAGGCGCATTTCCGGGCGATTGATGAGGCGGTTGGAATTCCGATCTATATTTACAACATCCCGGGTCGTTCGGTGATCGACATGAGCCCGGAAACAATGGCTGAGCTTTTCAAAAGCTGCGACAACGTTGCCGGTGTGAAAGATGCGACTGCGAACCTTGCAAAGGCGAGCCAGCAGCGCCACCTGTGTGGCCCTGACTTTGTTCAGCTCTCCGGCGAAGATATCACGGCGCTCGGTTTTAATGCACACGGTGGAACCGGGTGCATCTCGGTAACGGCGAATGTCGCCCCGAAGCTGTGTTCAGAGTTTCAAGCTGCCTGCCAGGCCGGTGATTACGCGAGCGCGCTCTCGATTCAGGATCGGTTGGCGCCACTGCATCAAGCATTGTTCATTGAGCCGAACCCGACCGGTGCAAAATATGCGCTGTCGCTGCTGGGCAAGCTGGACAACAATGTTCGTTTGCCGATGGTGCCCGTGTCTGAGCAGACACAGGTCGAGATCCGTTCCGCTATGGTACATGCCGGCCTGATCAACTAACCAGCCTTAAGAGGCAATCGAACCCGGCGGTCACGCCGGGTTCCAGGTGACAAGGACAAGAAAAAGATGGCCCCCAAACGCGGAGGTCCTCCTGGTCGGACGATCATCTCCGACAACAGGAAGGCCCGTTTCAACTTTGAAATTGAAGACACTGTGGAAGCAGGTATCGAGCTGAAGGGAACCGAGGTAAAATCCTTGCGCACTGGCAAGGCGAATATCGGCGAATCCTACGCGGCCGAGCATAACGGTGAGATCTGGATCTACAACGTTTACATTCCTGAATATCTTCAGGGAAACCGGTTCAATCATGAACCGCGGCGCCCAAGAAAGCTCCTGCTGCACAAGCGTGAAATCGGCAAGCTTGCCGGTGCAGTGCAAAAGGAAGGCAAGACCATCGTTCCACTCAAGCTCTATTTCAACGAGCAGGGCAGGGCGAAGCTCGAGATCGCGCTGGCACGCGGTAAAAAAGTCCACGACAAGCGCGAAACCGAGAAGAAGCGCGATTGGGATCGTGAAAAAGCCCGGATCATGAAAAACCACGGATAACCTGTGTGCGGTCTGTGGATAACCTGTGGGTTGTTCCATTGGCTGCACACCGTTTGCTCACGGGTTATTCCTTGGAACCCAAGCCTATGAAAACCTCGCGCATGATATCGGGAATGCGGACAGGTCGGCGAGTTTTACGGTCGACCAGTACATGAACAAAGCGTCCTTGAGCAGCTGCTTTTGCTTCGTTTCCCTTGAACAAGGCTATCTCGTAAACCACTGACGATGAACCTAGTTTCGAAATCTTGATGCCTGCCTCGATCGTTTCAGGGAACTTCAGTTCCGCGAAGTAGTGGCACCCGGTCTCGACAACCAGAAAAATGGTGTTTGAACGCGCTGGATCGATCAATCCCTTGTCTACATACCAACTGTTTACAGCCGTATCGAAGAAGCTCAGATACTGCACGTTATTGACGTGCCCGTAGATATCCACATCCATCCAGCGCGTAGCGATTTGCCGAAATTCCGAGAAGCTGTTTCTGGCGGCAGGTGTGGGTCGGACGCTCAAAGCGCCGCCTCGTAAATCGCAAGGGCATCGGCTTCTGAAAGGGGCCGCGGATTGTTGATCAAGAGCCGCGTTTGCTTCATCGCGTCTCTTGCCATCTTCGGCAAATCCTCAGAACGGATTCCGACCTCCCTAAGCGTCGTTTGCAGGCCCAGCCGTTCGGTCATACGCCCCAGTTCATCAGCGAAAGCCGCTGCGCGGTCCTGTTTGTCGTTCAGCATGGCAAGCTCGGGAAAGACGCGAGGCGCGAGGTCGGAGTAGGCGTCAGCGGCCTTGACCGCATTGAAGCGGAGAACATGTGGCAAAACCAAAGCGTTGGACAGTCCATGGGCCACATGAAACGTGCCGCCAATTGGGTAGGCGAGGGCGTGAACGGCCGCGACCGGGGAATTGGCAAAGGCCATTCCCGCGAGCATGGAACCCAGCAACATCGCACCACGGGCAGCCTCGTTGCGTGGCTCGAATACCGCAGTTTCAATGTTCGCACCGAGAAGTTTCAGCGCCTCGACAGAAAGTGCTTTGGACACTGGGTTATTGTTGTCACTGGTGGAGCTATAGGCCTCGATTGCGTGGACCATGGCGTCTATGCCTGTTGCTGCTGTGACATGCGCGGGCAACCCAATAGTGAGTTGGGGGTCAAGAACGGCAAGGTCGGGCAGGATAACGGGTGAGACAACCCCGCGCTTTTCATCGTCTTCGACCGTGATAATCGAAATTGGTGTAACTTCAGACCCCGTTCCCGCCGTTGTCGGGACGAGAATGAGCGGTAGGCGCGGACCTTTTGCGTTGCCAACACCCCAAGCCGCGTCCAGATCTTCATCACTGCCAAGAAGCAGCGCAACGAGCTTGGCAACGTCCAGCGACGACCCACCGCCAAAACCGATGATCGAAGTCGCCTCGTGATGTCGTGCTGCCTCCACGGCCTGATCGACAAGCGCTCGCGCTGGATCGGCCGTCACTGCAGTAAAAAGCTCAAGGGAATGGCCGCTCTCGCAAAGGTCGGCAATCGTCTCCTCCAGCAGCCCGGTCGCGATGATGCCCTTGTCAGTGACGATGAAGGGACGAGGGCCCAGAAAAGGCGCGCCAGAAGTGCTGATCCGCGAGGCGGCGCCATTTTCAAACAAGATTCTGGCGCTGGTATTAAAGGCAAAACTGCGGATCATCTGCTCCCCCGACGAAATGGATTCTCTCTTCGTCAGGATGACTTGGCCCGGTGGCCACGTCGAGGAAAATCCGTGACATCCGGCCCTGCCAATGCACCGTAACCGCAACGACTGGCGCTCTCTAGAGGCCGGGCGTTCCGAATTTGTTGGATCTCGGGAAACCAGACGGCGGCAGGCGCCCAGCCTGGCCGCGTTCGCCGCACCATTCGGCTAATTCCTCCAGAGAGCGGTTGAAGCTGCGTCCGGATGCGTCCATCCAGGTCAAACCATCATCGCCCTTGAAGGTGCGAATATCCGACAGATCGCCGTCGCGATATCTTTGCAGGCGCACACCGCGGCCGCGGGTCATCTGCGTGATCTGAGATAGCGGGAAGATCAGCAACTTGCGATTCTGACCGATGATAGCCACCTGATCCCCGCTGGCTTCGACACAAAGCGTCGCTTCGGCCGGTGCGGTGAGGTTCAGAGCCTGTTTCCCCTTGCGCGTGTTGGCAATCAGGTCGTCTTCTAGGACGACAAAGCCGCGTGCCTCGTTGCTTGCCAGCAAGAGCTTGCGTCCCGGTTTGTGCACGAAGGCACTGATAATGTCCTGGGCCTCGTCCATCTCGACCATGAGGCGGATCGGTTCGCCGTGCCCACGCCCGCCCGGTAGCCGGTCGGCACCAAGCGTGAAGAACTTGCCGCCGGTGGAAAAGAGCAGGATCTTGTCTGTCGTCTCGGCATGGAACGACAGCTTCAACTTGTCGCCTTGCTTGAAGGACAAATTTCCGAGCTCCGCCTGATGTCCCTTCAAGGCGCGAATCCAGCCTTTCTCCGAAACGATCACGGTGATCGGCTCTTTTTCGATCATCGCCTGTTGTATGTCGACGATGTCATGCTCCGGCGCATCCGCAAATCCGGTTCGACGTTTGCCGATCTCGGTCTCGGGGCCGTAGGCTTTGGAGATCTCACCAATTTCCTTGCCAATGTTCGTCCATTGGCGCGCATCGGATCCGAGCAGCTTGAGCAGTCCGTCCTTTTCCGCTGAAAGCTTGTCGTGTTCCTTGCGGATCTCGAGTTCTTCGAGCTTACGCAACGACCGCAGTCGCATGTTCAAGATGGCTTCTGCCTGAACATCGGTCAGTTCGAAGGTCTTGATCAAGGTACCCTTGGCATCATCTTCTTCGCGGATGATGCGGATAACTTCATCAAGGTTCAGATAGGCAACAAGATAGCCTTCGAGAACTTCGAGCCTGTGATTGATCTGAGCCAGGCGGTGCTCAGACCGCCGAACCAGCACTTCCTTGCGGTGGTCAAGCCATTCGCGCAGCACCTGTTTGACGCCCATGACCATGGGAACCTTGCCCTGGGACAGGACATTCATGTTCAGCGAAAACCGGTTTTCAAGGTCGGTCAGCTTGAACAGTGATTCCATCAGGATCGCTGGATCGACGTTCCGCGACCTGGGCACGAGAACAACGCGAACGTCTTCAGCACTTTCATCACGAATGTCATCGAGAAGCGGCAGCTTCTTGGCGATCAAAAGCTCGGCGATCTTTTCGATCAGGCGCGACTTTTGAACCTGATAGGGGATCTCGGTGACAACGATCTGCCACTGCCCGCGGTCCAGCTCTTCGCGCTCCCAACGCGACCTTACGCGGAAACTGCCGCGGCCGGTCAGATAGGCCTCGCGCGTCGCGCCCTGATCAGTCACCAAAAGGCCACCGGTCGGAAAGTCGGGACCTTTGATGAATTGCAGAAGCTCCTCAGCCTCGCAGTTCGGATTCTTGATCAGGTGCCGCGACGCCTGGCACAATTCATAAGCGTTATGCGGCGGGATCGAGGTCGCCATACCGACGGCGATGCCGGAGGAGCCGTTGGCCAGAAGGTTCGGGAACCCGGCCGGCAGCACGATGGGCTCCTTGTCCTCACCATCGTAGGTTTCCCGGAAATCGACGGCGTCCTCGTCCAGCCCCGCAAGCAGGCGCTTGGCGGTGTCGGTCATGCGCGCTTCGGTGTAACGCATGGCAGCAGCGCCGTCGCCGTCGACATTTCCGAAGTTGCCCTGACCTTCGATCAAGGGGTAGCGCTGCGCGAAATCCTGAGCCAGGCGCACAAGAGCGTCATAGACCGCCTGGTCGCCATGGGGATGGTACTTACCGATAACATCACCGACGACACGCGCGCATTTCTTGAAGCCGGAGCCTGGATCTAGCTTCAGGAGGCGCATGGCGTAAAGGAGACGGCGATGCACGGGTTTGAGCCCATCGCGAACGTCCGGAAGCGCCCGGTGCATGATGGTGGATAGCGCATAGGCGAGGTAGCGCTCTTCCAGCGCTTCGCGAAGATCAATTCCCTCAACGCCATCTGGCGGAATCAGCTCATTACCCATGAATAATCAGGTAGCCGGTCTGAACCTTCCGTACAATCAGCCGGAGCATAAATGCGCTCGTAATCGGCAGTTTTTCACCGTTTTGCATCGTTGGCACAAGCGCTAAATAGACGGCAGACCGACTTCTCAAGGTTGAAGGTGCCCTCGGAAACATCCTTGAGTTTCTTTCGTCAAAGCAGAGTTAAGCATCATTGCGAAACAATGTATTCTTTGTGGGCGAGGAAAGCTCAGATTAAGCCGTTGTAAATGCCGTTGGGTAAGAATAGCGAATGTGGACAAGCTGTAGGAGGCGGGCGCGGTCCTGCAGCAGGCTTTCATTTTAAGCTGATTGACTTGGGAAGATTGGATTTCAGGTGAAGACGTTTGATTTTATCAGACTTTTCAAAAGAGCAGGGCTCAACGACGATCTTGTTCTGGCCCAGCACCGGGCGAATTCCCGGCAAATTCCGCTTCTTTATTTCCTTGTTGTTGTCAACGCATGGGCATTGGTCACGAGTTTTTTCGAGACGGCTCCGGTCTATCTGACCGTCTATGTCCCCGTTGCGCTGACCATCGTCGCGGGTATCCGAACAGTCTATTGGTGGCAATCGCGCAATCATGAGCCGAATCCAAAGGTCGCGGCCAAGGCTTTGCAGCGCACTTTCACGTTCGGTACGGTCTTGGCGATTTGCTTCAGTCTTTGGGGCCTGCTGCTGTTTCCTTTCGGTGATCCATTCGCCCAAAGTCATGTCGCGTTTTTCATCGGCATTACTGTCGTCGGCTGCATCTTTTGCTTGATGCATGTACGCGCTGCTGCCTTCAGCGTCACATTGATTGCCAATGGTGCGTTCATCGCCATCGTTCTGATCTCGGGAAATTTTGTATTCGCTGCCAAGTCGCTCAATGTCTTCCTGGTTTCCATGGCGATGCTCGCCATCTTGTGGATCAACTACAAGGATTTTGAGGCCCTGATCGTTTCCCGCAAGGTGCTGTTGAAGCAGCAGAAAGAGCTGGTTCAACGCCAGGAGGAAACGCAGAAACTCAGCGATGAAAACCATCGTCTGGCCAATCTGGACAGTCTGACGGGGTTGCCGAACCGCCGTAGTTTCTTTGCTCGGCTGGAAGAGATCTTGCAGAACGAGGCGGGTCGGGAGAGGCCGCTCGCAGTTGGGTTGCTTGATCTTGATGGGTTCAAATCGGTCAATGACATCTACGGCCACCGGGTTGGAGATTTCCTGCTGAAGGAAGTCGGAAGCCGGCTCGTGGCGATCTCTGACGACGATATTTTCCTGTCGCGACTGGGCGGCGACGAATTCGGAATCATGATCCAAAGTGATTATGACGATGAACGCTTGCTCGATCTTGGCCAGCGCATTTGCGACCTTTTGAGTGATCCCTTCACTTTTGAGGACACCGTGTTAAGCATTCGCGGCTCGGTCGGATTTGCAAGGCGGTCCGAAGGCGAAGCTTCAGCCAACAAGCTGTATGAAATGGCTGACTACACGCTCTACCAGGCCAAGAGGGCGAAGGGCGGACTGGTTCTTATTTTTGGGGAAGAGCATAAGCAGGAAATCTTGAGGACGTGCGAGATTGAGCGCGGCTTTTACTCGGCCAGCTTTTGCGATGAAATTTCGGTCGCGTTTCAGCCGATTGTTCAGATTGAAAGCAACGAGGTATTGGCCTTTGAAGCCTTGGCCAGATGGAACCATCCAACCCTTGGCGAAGTAGCACCTGATGTGTTCATCGGTGTTGCTGAACGGTGTGGCTTTATCGACCAGCTCACCGAGATCCTGTTTCTAAAGGCGTTGACGGAAGCGAAGGCCTGGCCTGAGCACATTCGTCTCTGCTTTAATCTCTCGGCAAAGAATGTTGCGACGCTCCAGCATGCCTCGCATCTTGCTGACCAAATACGCCAGAGTGGTTTCGACCCTACGAGGATCGATTTTGAACTCACCGAAACGGCAATGATCCAAGATTTTGAGCATGTCATGCGCGTGATCACCGCACTCAAGGCCATCGGTGTTCGGATCGCTCTGGATGACTTCGGTACCGGCTATTCCAGTCTAAAGCATCTACACAGCTTTCCGCTCGACAAGATCAAGATCGACCGCTCGTTCGTGAGTGACATCCGCACCGGCTCGGCAGGCTACGGCATCGTCAAGTCTCTGTTGAACCTCAGCCGCGATATGGGCATTGGCTGCATAGTCGAGGGTGTCGAAACAGAGGAAGAGCTCAAGGTGGTCAAAAGCCTCGGCGCATCCATGGTCCAAGGCTATTACTATTCCCGGCCAATAGCCGGCAAGGATGTTAAGGGCTTCCTCGCCCAGGGCGAGGAAGCGGTGGTCGTTCCCCTACGGGCCTGATCGAAATCACGCGACGACAACACTCATGTGTTTTGAAGGTGATTGAGATCCCTCCCATCTCCTGTTTACCGGCAAGGGTCGGTGATCGAAACATCGAAAAACAGGAGCAAGTCCATGACCCGCAAGTTCATTCTTCAGTCCGCAGCACTCGCAGCAGCCATCGTCGTTCTTCCAGCAAGCGTTTTTGCACAAGGTGCCGGCTTTACCTCGCTCGCACGCAGCCATGGCGATCTGATTTTCCTGAAGCCGGGTGCTTCAATTGACGCCCCAGTTGCCGGCGCCAGTCAGCAAAAGTCGAACCCAGGTTTCATCAACATTGGTACGGACCGCTCTGGTCGCCTGCTCAAGGTTGGACAAAGCCCGATTGATGCCCCTGTTGCCGGAAGCAAAGGTCCCGAGGGTCGCGATGGGTATCGCAAGATCTACGGCAACGGCAGCATCGAAAGACCAGTCGGCCGCTGAGGTCTGCGTAAAATATCTCAATGCGAGAAGGGGCCGTGAGCCCCTTTTTGCATGACTAGTCAATGAAGTTCCAAGGCTGGTTCCGGCGGTATTGCTTTTCCAACGCTGTAAGCATGGGCGCTCGCAAGTCGACCGGTGGTCTGTTCGAAAGACTGCTTTGAGACACTTGCCGGACGCGCTCAAGAAAGAACGATGTCAGCCGAAAACCCTCTGCAATGTCCATGAAACTGATTTCACTGCCTTCCTGACGTTGGCCCTCCACCAGAAAGGCGGGCAGCGGCAAAAGCTTGTCATGATAGGGCCTGCCTGCATCGCGACTGACAGCGCGAGAAGATTTGGGCGAGACATAGGCCAGATCGTCCTGTTGTCCTGTCGCCGCACAAGAGGTTAGGTCGAGTCCAAACCCGAGTTCGTTGAGAAGTTCCAGTTCAAACCGGACAAGAAGTGGTCCGGCGATCTCGGGGCTATCCAGATGATCCAGAACAAGCTCGAGCGCAGCATATATATTGGGGTGGGCATCGCGCTCTGGAAAAAGTCGAACCAATGTCGCCAGGTGTTGAACGGCGTTGAGCCCGAGCGACGAGCCCATAAGCGTCGCTGCGCGTGGCTGCTCGAGTTCCGCAGAAAAAGTTCCAAGATGGGCCGGCAGGCGGGCACGCCAGGTCAATTGAACAGAATTGCCCGGCTGCAGGACCGGTTGGTGCTTTCTCGAACGGCCACCACGCACCAGCCCGAGGTACCGACCGCGTTCCTGGGTCATTACCTCAAGGATGACGTCAACTTCGCCATGTTTGCGTGCGCCCAGCACAATGCCAGTTTCGGTCCATTCCATGATGTAACCTTAGCCGAGGGCTAGCATCGGCGCCTCAAAAACAGGCTGCTTTCGTGCAAGGCTCGATGCTATTTGGGGAACTCAAGCCCCATCTCCCGGTAGCGTTCCGGATCGTCGGCCCAATTCTCGCGCACCTTGACGAAAAGGAACAGATGCACCGGCGCCTCAATGATCTCGGAGATCTCGTGACGCGACGACTGCGAGATTTGTTTGATCGTCTGGCCACGATGACCAAGGACAATGCTTTTCTGGCTGTCCCGCTCGACGTAAATCGTCTGTTCGATCCGGGCTGAGCCATCCTTTCGGGTTTCCCACTTCTCGGTTTCGACGGTGGAAATGTAAGGAAGTTCCTGGTGCAGACGCTCGAAAAGCTTCTCACGCGTGATCTCGGCTGCGAGAATGCGAAGCGGCAGGTCGGAAGGCTGGTCTTCCGGATAAAGCCAAGGGCCTTCGTGAACCTGCCCGGCGAAATAATCCAGAACGGTTTCCGCGCCATCGCCATTCAGGGCCGACACCATGAAAGTTTCGTCAAAGCGGATGATGTCATTGGCCGCTTGGGCCACCTTGAGCAGCTTCTCTCGCTTTGCGACATCAATCTTGTTGAGAATCAGTACCTTCGGCGTCTTGATGCCTTCAAGGCGCTTCATAATGGCTTCAACTTCTTCGTCGATACCTTTGCGGGCATCGATGAGAAGCGCGATGACATCTGCATCACGCGCGCCGCCCCATGCCGTGTCGACCATAGCGCGATCAAGACGTCGTTTGGGTTGAAAGATGCCTGGCGTGTCGACCAGCACAAGCTGTGACTTGCCGTGCATCGCGACACCGCGCACGATGGCTCGCGTCGTTTGCACCTTGTGCGTGACGATCGAGACCTTTGTCCCGACAAGCTGGTTGATCAGCGTCGACTTGCCGGCATTGGGCGCGCCGATCAGGGCAATGAAACCCGCTCGCGTGTCGTCAGGCATAGGCGCGACGTCCGGATCGGGCAGGGGAATGTCGAATCTGGGCGCCTTTTGCGGCAGGTCATCGTCATGACCTTCGTCGAAGTCGCCATCATTGTTGTCGTTGTTCTGGTTCAAGACCGGTCCTATTCGTTCCACACGCCTTCCCGGCGCAAAACGGCTTCCGCCGCGCTTTGTTCTGCAATTCTCTTCGATCCGCCTTTGCCACTGCCCTGGGCAAGTCCCTGGACCGTTACACCGACAACAAAGCGCGGTGCATGGTCCGGACCGTCGCGGCTGATGACATCATAGCGCGGTGTCGGCAGCCCTCTCGATTGGGCCCATTCCTGTAGCGTGGTCTTTGCATCGCGCAAGGGGCCGCTCCAGGTTAACATACGAGGCTCCCAAAGGCGCTGAATGAACCGCTCAGCCGCTTCGAAACCGCCGTCGAGATAGATGGCCGCGATCACCGCTTCGCAGATATCGGCCAGAAGAGCGGCCTTTTTGCGTCCACCGGTTTGCGCCTCGCTGTGGCCGATCCGCATGGCCTCGCCGATGCGCAGTTCTGCCGCGATTTCGGCGCAGGTCTCCCGCTTGACCATGTGGTTGAAACGCCGCGCCAGCTCACCTTCGTCGGCATCCGGAAAGTGCTCGTTGAGCATCGTCGCGACAGCTAGGCCGAGGACCCGGTCGCCGAGAAACTCCAGCCGCTGATAGCTGCCAGTCACACTTTCGGATGGATCAAGCGCGCTTGCATGGGTCAGGGCAACCGTCAAAAGCTTGTCGTCCGCAAAGTCATGCCCCAGGCGCTTTTTCAGCTCGGTCATGGCTTTGCCGGTATCATCGCGCGGCATGGCGGTGTCCTTGGCGTTTGTTTTTTCGCGTCAGAGCGTCTTGAAAATTCGGTCCCAACGCACTGTCCAGGGCCACTTCCACACCATCCAGGCCGGTTCGCCATCCTTCACGGAGAAGAACAGGATTTCGGCGCGTCCGACGAGGTTTTCGAATGGCACATAGCCAACAGCAGAGAGCACACGGCTGTCGGTGGAATTATCCCGGTTGTCGCCCATCATGAAATAGTGGCCTTCGGGAACTTCATAGACTCGCGTGTTGTCCAACGTGCCACGGCTGGTCAGGTCGAGCGTATCGTAGGTCACACCGTTGGGCAGGGTCTCTCGGTACCGCGCCACGCGCTGGACGCCGAAGCCGGTGTCTTCGATGTAGTCGTCGATCTGCTTGCGTTCCACAGGCTTGTCGTTGATGTGGACCACACCGTCGATGACCTGAATCCGGTCTCCGGGCAGGCCGATGACGCGCTTGATATAGTCGGTCGAGTTGTCTTTCGGCAACTTGAAGACGACTACATCGCCGCGTTCGGGCTCTGACCCCATGATGCGGCCCGAAAACGGACCAAGACCCAGGGGGAACGAGTAGCGCGAATAGCCGTAGCTGAACTTGGAGACAAAGAGATAGTCGCCGATCAGCAGGGTATCCTTCATCGATCCGGAAGGAATGTTGAATGGCTGGAACAAAAAGGTTCGCACGATCAAGGCCAGCAACAGCGCCTGTACGATGATCTTGACCGTTTCGTAGAGACCGCCGTCCTTGTCCGTCTTGGTGTCCGTCACGCTTTTGTCGTCCCTTGGCTGAATGCTTGCAGGCAGAACCGCCGCAAACTGAAGTGGCTTTAACGTTGCCCCGCGAAACTCTTATCTGCTCGCAACGGCAGAGGCAATGCGCTGCGGCATCGTGGTCAGTCCGGGTTCGGCGCCTCAGGCCAATCGGTCGGCCATGCAGTGATCACGACAAAGGCCTGCGCCAGCGGGAAATCGTCTGTGATCGTCAGGTCCACACGCGCAATGAAACCTTCCGGCGTCATCGCGATCAGGCGCTCGGCCGCGCCGCCGGTCAATGTGACCGTTGGTTTGCCCGAGGGGAGATTGACCACCCCCATCTCGCGCCACGCAATACCCATTCTCAGTCCTGTACCGAGCGCCTTTGAGCAGGCCTCCTTGGCGGCAAACCGTTTGGCGTAGGAGGCTGCACGCTCGGCGCGTCTGTCGGATTTTGCCCGCTCAACCTCCGTAAAAACCCGGTTTGTGAAGCGCTCGCCGAAGCGGTTCAGCGTCTTTTCAATCCGCCGGATGTCTATCAGGTCGCTGCCAATGCCAAGGATCATGGTGCAGTTCCGTTTGTCTCGAAGGCAACAGCGTGCCTATTCGCCAATGTCGCTGTTCATGTCGTCAGAGAGCAAGCCGCGTTTACGTGCTAGGGAATGTCGGCGGCGCCTCTGATAAACCTCGACACTCTTGAAGACGATGAAATAGCTGACGGCGCCGACAATCAGTCCAAGAGGTATCGCACCGACCAGCATGGGCTTGAGCATCGGCAAAAGCATATCCACCGATTTGGTCAAAAGGCGCGCCTGAAACTGCTCGTGAATTTCCACATGTCCGGGAGCCGGCGCTTTGCCTCTCAAGATCCAGCCACCGAGCTTGAACGTTGATGCCCAGATGATCGGGAATGTCAACGGATTGCCAACGGAAGTGCCAAGAGCCGCCGCGATCAGGTTGCCGCGAACAACGTATGCAAGCGCGAAAGACAAAAGAAAGTGAAAGCCGATCAGCGGGGTGAAAGAGGCGAAGGCTCCCGCCGCAAATCCGATGGCGATGGCATGGGGCGTAGCTGTCAACCTGAGAACCCGTTTGCCGTAATAGCGCGTCGAGCGAACCCAGCTGTGCCGAGGCCAGACGGCGACCCGCAGGCGTTCGATTCTCGTGGGAATTTTTCGACGTCGGAACAGCATCTGGTCTGCGGCTACTTTCTCGTCAGTGTAAAGTTGCTCGCTCCGCCCGTCAGGCGAGGCCGCGGCTTCCCGGTTTTACAGGCGGAATGGCGGCAAGTTCCGGCGGCAGCTTGTCTGCCTCGTACGCTGGAACCTTGTAGTCCGCCAAGGCAATGATTGGCACGCCTGCGTCGGCTTCACCCGCAGATCGGTCAATCAAACAGGCAACCGCAAGGACATTCGCCCCAAGGCCTTTAAGTGATGTTACGGTTTCCCGGCTGGAAAGGCCGGTTGAAACGATATCCTCAATCACAATCACGCGAGCACCCTTGGGCAACTCGAAGCGGCGAAGCCGGAATTCACCTCCTTCACGTTCCACCCACATCGCCGGAATACCCATGTGGCGAGCCGTTTCATAGCCAGGAATGATCCCGCCCATCGCCGGAGAAATAATATAGTCGATGTGCCCCAAGTCGGAAGCTTTGATCTTCTCGGCCAATGCCTTGCAGAGAATCTCCGTCCGATCCGGATACATGAACACGCGGGCTTTTTGCAGAAAGGTCGGGCTGCGAAGGCCGGATGAAAGGATAAAATGGCCTTCCATGATGGCACCAGCTTCTCGAAACTGTTGCAAGACTTCGTCGCGCGTCATGATATGGCTGCTCCTCTCCAGTTGCCTGCCTCAGCCGTTCACCCGCGTCACGCTGGAGACTGTGGCCCTTGACCGGAGCTGATTGATGATCCGGTTCAGGTGTTTCAGATCCCATACCTCGAGATCAATGATCATCTGGTGAAAATCTTGCGCTTTGCGCACCATTTTCACATTATCGATATTGCCGCTGTTTTCGCCAATCGTTTGCGCGATCGCCGCAAGAGAACCCGGTTCGTTGACAGCCGAAATCGAAAGCCTCGCCGGAAAACGTTCCGGGTTGTCTACATCGATATCCCAACGAACGTCGACCCAACGTTCGCTCTGATCATCAAATTCTTTCAGCGCCGGCGACTGTATCGGATAGATCGTGAGTCCCTCGGAAGGTGTCAAGATGCCGACAATGCGATCGCCGGGCACCGCGCCGCCATCTGGTGCGAAGCTGACAGGAATGTCGCCTGAGAGGCCACGGATCGGCAGGGCCGGTCCATAAGGGTCATCGTTCTTGGCTACGTGATCCCTGACCGCTTCGTCCAGCTCATTGGCGGGTATGCGGAATTTGAGACCGGCTGCCTTTTCCAGACCAAACCAGCCTTCTTCGGGCATCGGGCTGGTCTGAGCGGCCCGGTCGTCCTGATAATCGGGATGGGCGGACTTCAAGACGGACTGAGCACTGACATCGCCGCGGCCGACCGACGCCAGAAGGTCAGCGATGCTGGCTTGGTTGAGCTCGGTAAGTGCCGTCTCGAGAAGCTCTTCGGAATAGCTTTTGTCGGCGCGTGCGAATGCGCGTTTTAGGATGTGCTCACCCAATGCGCCATATTGGGTGCGGACAGATTCCCGCGTGGCCCGGCGGATCGCCGCACGTGCCTTGCCGGTGATCGCAATGGCCTCCCAAGCAGGGGGCGGGGTCTGAGCGTTCGAGCGGATGATCTCCACTTCGTCGCCATTGCGCAGCTCCGTCACCAGCGGCATGATCTTGCCGTTCAGCTTGCAGCCGACACAGGTGTTGCCGATGCCAGTATGGACTGCATAAGCGAAATCGATCGGCGTGGCCCCACGGGGCAGGGCAATAAGGCGCCCCTTCGGCGTGAAGCAGAAAACTTGGTCGTGGAACAGTTCAAGCTTGGTGTTTTCTAGGAACTCTTCCGGCGTGTCACCTTCGGCGAGCAAATCGATCGTCCGCCGCAACCACTCGTAGGCGCGGCAATCGTCGGTGTGACGCGCGATATTGCGGCCTCCGGTCTCTCCGTCCTTGTAGAGCGCATGGGCGGCAATGCCCAGTTCCGCTACGCGGTCCATCGTGATCGTCCGGATTTGCAGTTCGACACGTTGGCGCGATGGCCCGACAATCGTGGTATGGATCGAGCGATAGTCGTTCTGTTTCGGCGTCGAGATATAGTCCTTGAAGCGGCCTGGGACCGTTGGCCAGGTGGTGTGAATGACACCCAGGACCCGATAGCAGGCTTCCACCGTTCCGACCGTAACGCGAAAGCCGTAGATATCGGAAAGCTGCTCAAAGCCGAGTGACTTCTGCTGCATCTTGCGGAAAATCGAATAGGGCCGCTTTTCACGGCCCTTGACCACCGCCGCCATGCCTCTTTCAGCGAGCCGCTCGGTCAGCGTTTGCTCGATTTCGAGGATCAGCTCGGCATTGTCTTCCCGTTGTTCTGCAAGCCGCTCGGAAATCGTCTCATAGGCATCCGGATTGAGTGTCTTGAAGGCGATGTCCTCAAGCTCTTCGCGCATGTCGTGCATGCCCATGCGCCCGGCGAGCGGTGCATAGATTTCCATCGTCTCTTCGGCGATGCGTCCACGCTTGTGCTCGGGCATGTGGTGGAGTGTACGCATGTTGTGCAGCCGGTCGGCCAGCTTGACCAGAAGAACCCGAACATCGTCTGCGATCGCAAGGAGGAGCTTGCGGAAGTTTTCGGCCTGCTTGGCCTTTCTTGAGACAAGATCAAGGCGCTTGATCTTGGTCAGCCCATCCACGAGCTTGCCGATTTCCTCGCCGAACAGCGTATCGATTTCTGTCCGAGTCGCGTCGGTGTCCTCGATGGTGTCATGCAGGAGAGCGACGGCAATGGTCGCGTCATCCAGATGCAGGTCAGTGAGGATCGCGGCAACTTCGAGGGGATGGGAAAAATAGGGATCGCCAGATGCGCGCGTTTGCGGGCCATGCTTCTGCATCGCGTAAACATAGGCCTTGTTCAAAAGGCCTTCGTCCGCGTCGGGATTGTATCGGGTGACCCGTTCTACGAGTTCATATTGGCGCATCATGGCCGGAACCGACCCACATGATAGCCGGGAAAAAACATGGAGCGGGGCCGCTCCGTTTTAACAGGTGGCCGAAACCGGCCACCTGGGATGTCGCAGTCAATGCGATCAAATATCGTCTGAACGTTCCGGCGGAACAAGACCCTCTAGGCCGCGCAACAGATCTTCCTCGGACATGCGGTCGAATTCGACTGCGCTGTCGTCCACGGCATTGACCTGTGTCGTTGGCTGAGATGCACTCGACGGGACGAGCGGCACGGCTTCGGCTTCCGGTTCATCGACTTCGACGTACTTCTGAAGGGAGTGAATCAGATCTTCCTTCATGTCTTCCGGGCTTACGGTCTGCTCGGCAATCTCACGGAGGGCGACGACGGGGTTCTTGTCGTTGTCCCGGTCCAATGTCAGCGGCGAACCGCTCGAGATCATGCGAGCGCGATGAGCGGCCAAAAGCACAAGCTCAAAACGATTCTCGACCTTGTCGATACAGTCCTCGACGGTCACGCGCGCCATACGACGTCTCCATAGTTTGGGGATCCTGATTGATCAGCGTATACTGTTCAGGCTTCGCGAAAGCAACCCCTGAGAAAGCTTGCGGCGTTAGGAAGGCCGTTTCGCGCGCGAAAACCCTGCAGAACACTCTCTTGCGGGCGCTTTATGATTGCTTGAGCAGATATAGATAGTGTAGGGCAAAGATATCGGTCAGCAACAAAAATAAATTTGTGACCGAACGGGTAAACAAAAAGCAAGGCTAGAGGGTCGTAAACAGGCCCAGCCGGGACTATATGCAGCGTGATAGTGCGTCGCGGGGCGCAGTTTCCTGCGTCTTTTGATCGCTGCTCCGGGAGGCTGTACAACAATAAGAAAGGTTCCCTCGAGAATGTTTGATGCACGAGAGAAAGTTGCTTTATTTATTGA
This sequence comes from Labrenzia sp. CE80, assembly GCF_009650605.1. NCBI lineage: Bacteria > Pseudomonadati > Pseudomonadota > Alphaproteobacteria > Hyphomicrobiales > Stappiaceae > Labrenzia > Labrenzia sp. CE80. The sequence goes on along the minus strand of NZ_WAJT01000001.1, from coordinate 1,956,136 downwards.
TGGTGCAAACCTGTATTCGACTGCAAAGGCGATTGGGTTTGATATTGATTATAAGCGGCTTCTAAGAGAGTTTCAGGGACAGGCATATTTGCTTCGTGCCTATTATTACACCGCCCTCATCGAAGACCAGGAATATTCTTCGATCCGTCCGCTGATCGATTGGCTTGACTATAATGGTTACAAGGTAATCACCAAGCCTGTGAAAGAATTTGTCGATTCTTCCGGCCGCCGGAAAGTCAAAGGCAACATGGACATCGAATTGGCTGTCGATGCGATGCAGATCGTTGAGACGGTTGATCACGTGGTCCTGTTCTCCGGAGACGGCGATTTCCGCTATCTTGTTGAGGCGCTGCAACGTCGTGGCCGCAAGGTCAGTGTTGTGTCGACCCTGAAGACACAGCCGCCAATGATCGCAGACGATCTGCGCCGCCAGGCCGATCACTTCATCGACCTGTCGACACTTGCTAACAAGATCGGCCGTGATCCTTCTGAGCGTCCTATGCGTCCTGCGCCCGTTGCAGACGACATCGATGATGAAGACGACGACTACTGAGATCTGATGTGATGATGGGGACGGTACCGACCGATCCACCGCTTGATTGCGACCTTTGCCCGCGTCTCGTAGCGTTTCGTGAGGAAATGGACGCGCAGCATCCTGACTGGTTCAACGCACCCGTCCCCTCTTTTACATCAACAGACCCGCGACTCCTGATCGTGGGCCTGGCTCCGGGCATGCGCGGTGCGAATTGCACCGGTCGCCCCTTCACCGGCGACTACGCCGGCGACCTTCTCTATGAGACGATGTTGGATTTCCGTTTCGCAACGGGCCAGTACGACGCCCGGCCGGATGACGGTCTTCAATTGCGCGACGCGATGATCACCAACGCGGTGCGCTGCCTGCCTCCTCAGAACAAGCCGACGGGCGCAGAGATCAAGGCTTGCCGTCCGTTTCTCCTGTCGACGCTTGATGACAACCCCGGCATTCGTGTGGTTCTTGCCCTGGGCCGCATTGCGCATGAGACCTTCCTGTCCGCGATGGAGCTGCGCCGCGCAAGCTTTGCCTTCGGCCATGGTGCGCGTCATGAGCTGGGGGTTCGCAATCTGGTGATGTTCGACAGCTATCACTGCTCGCGATACAACACGAACACGGGCCGTCTGACGACCGAGATGTTTCGGTCCGTTTTTTCAGATATTCGAGAGTTTTTGCCTGAAACCTAGGAGGCCGTCGGCCTGACCTGGCGCTTTGAGTGATGGCGAGAAGGCGAATTCACGCGCTATTGGCCATGTGAAAGCGTCCAGCCGTCAGAACCCAGATGTTCCTGAGGCTGAAAGCGTGCCTTATAGGCCATCTTTGGCGATCCCTCGACCCAGTAGCCCAGATAGACATAAGGCAGACCCAGGCGGCGCGCTCGCTGGATGTGATCAAGTATCATATAGGTGCCAAGGCCAACACCGGTCACGTCCGGATCGTAGAAGGAATAGACCATGGAAAGGCCATCTGCGAGCTGGTCGGTCAGCGCGACACCCAGAAGCGGTCCCTCACCAACGCCGGTGATGAAGCTGTCAGGACCAATTTTGCGGTACTCGAGGACCATCGTTTCCACGTGCGTGTCCTCGACCATCATTGCGTAGTCGAGGACGCTCATCTCCGTCATGCCGCCGTCCTCGTGACGCACGGTAAGATAGGCTCGGAACAGGTCATATTGTTCGGCCGAGGGCGCAGGGGGCAGTCGCGTTCCGACAACGTCCTTGCCGAGCTTCCATTGGCGCTTGAGGGATTTGGTCCATTCGAAGTCATCAACGCGAACACGCACAGAAATACAGGCGCGGCAATTTTCGCAGGCGGGCCGATATGCAATGTTCTGACTGCGCCGGAAGCCTCCGTGGGTGAGGACGTCATTGAGCGAGGGCGCGTGCTGGCCAATCAGATGCGTGAACACCTTCCGTTCCTGTTTCCCGTCCAGATAGGGGCAGGGCGCCGGAGCGGTCAGATAGAACTGAGGATGGTCCGTCGGGTGGTGCGTCACTTGTCCTCGTTATTCTCCCAATGACATCCTAAAGCCCATAGTACCATGGCGCGACCAGTGAGAAGGTCAGCCACAAGAGGATCGCCAGAGGCGTGCCGGCTCTCAGAAAGTCCGAGAAACGATAGTGGCCCGGACCCATCACGATCAGGTTTGTCTGGTATCCGATCGGCGTGGCAAAGGAACAGTTTGCCGCAAAGATCAGGCAGACAATAAATGCTTCCGGCGGCTGTCCTGTTTGATTGGCGATATCAACCGCAATCGGCGTAAACAGTACTGCTGCCGCATTGTTTGACAGGAAATTGGTCAAAATCATGACAATCAGAAACAGCGCGGAGAGCATTACGGATGGAGAGCTCCCATCGAGAAGTTCTACCAGGCCGGTTGCAATGAAGCTGGCGCCACCCGTTGCCTGAAGCGCAACGGCACCGGCGAGCGAGGCTCCGACCAGCATGAAGATCCGGCTGTCGATTGCCCGCATCGCTTGCCGGATGTTCAAGCACCCCGATGCCACCATTGCAAACGTGCCTGCGGTCGCTGCTGCGACTATCGGCACAAGGCCGAAAGCGGCCAGACCGACGACAACGCCGAAAATCGCCAGCGCGCGCGGTGCATAGACACGGCGTGGGACCTCTGCCGTCGACCAGTCGAGCAGGAGGACGTCGCGGTTGCCACGGAGCCGTGCTATCTGCTCCGCGCTCGCGGCGACCAGAAGAACATCGCCGGCTTCCAGTCGCATGTCGTTCATGGCCATCCGCGGCATGCGGCTTCGGCGCTGGATGCCCATGACCACACAGCCGGTTTCGGCGTGGAAACCCGACTGGAGCAAAGTACGCCCCATCAACCGCGAAGCAGGAGCGATGACCACTTCGGACAAGGTCATGGATCCTGGTGGTGTACCCGTGACTTCGCTATTGTCTGTTTGGCCTGTGGTTTCCGTGTCAAGCAGGGGCTGACGTCTGGAAAGGGCATTGGCAAGAGCTGTCCGGGTCGCGGCAACAATCACGGTGTCCCCAGGTGAGAGAACCACATTCTCGAAAGGCGGAAGTAGGGGCTTCTCGCCCCGCTGGACCAGACGGACAGTCATGTCCTTTAGCGCTGGAAACATGCCTGAAACGGACTCGACGCCTACAAGCGGGTGTCCGTAGGTGATGTTGATCTGGGCGATGAACTGCTTGCCGGAAGCCCCCTGGATTTCGTCTGCCATCGTTTTTCGCGGCTTGAGCAGCCGAGGCATGAGAAACAGAACATAGATGGCTCCCGTGCCTGCCATAAGCAGACCGATGGCAGTAAAGCTGAAGAAGCTCAGCCGGATATCGGATGTCTGGGCTGCGAAATTGGCGACCAGAAGGTTCGTGGACGAACCGATCAATGTGGTCATGCCACCCAGGATCGCGATGAAAGAAAGCGGCATCAGAACACGGGAAGACGACTGTCCCATAGTCGCGGCAACTGCGCTCAGGATCGGCAGGAACATCACGACGACGGGCGTATTGTTCAAAAAAGCGCTCAGGACGGCCACTGCCAGAAGAACGGGCACGGTCGCCATGTGTGACCGGCCGCGGCTCCAGCGCACGATCATCTTGGCGGGATATTCAAGCGCGTCTGTCTGAAACAACCCTTGGCCGATGATCAAAAGACAGATCACCGTTATGAGCGCCGAATTTGAAAAGCCGACGAGGAAATCAGCAGGAACGATCTGTGCGCCGTCCACCTCGACTGGAAAAATCGTAAAAATCGCCATGAAGGCGACAACCGATCCGAGCGCGATGACCTCGATGGAATAGCGCTCGGTTGCATAAAGAACAACCGTGGACACCAGGACCAGAAAGGTCAGTGCCATGGGGAAATCAATTACCAGCATTCACCAGCCCGTTGCGATCCTGGCCGAAGCCCAAGGTCAACAGTTTAGAGCATCGGTGGCGGCAAGTGAAAGAACCAACTCGCTTGTTCACCAGCGAATGTGAAATCTCATACCTGTTGGAGCGGTTTAGCGGCGCAGGGCTGCGGAATTCATCACGATTGTGCCCAGCACGATATCGTGCAGCAATCGTTTGCGATCCGAAAACAACGAGATCAGCAAAATCAGGGGCGTCAGAAGCGATATGGAAAACCAGAAAAGCACGACATGCACTGCAGCTAGCAGCGGATAGGGGCGGGCGCCATACCAAAGACGCATCTCTAGACCCATCGCCCGCATTCCTGGCGTGGCCGCGTTTGGCCCGCCAAGTGTAAAGGCCGTGTAGGCGATAGGCAGAATCGGGCTGAGCACTGCAAACAGCAGCCAACCAAGACCAAGCGTGAAAATGCCAAGGAAGAAAACCAGCACAGCTGCTGGCAGGAACAAGATCGCGACAGCGATCGCATCGATCAGAAATGCAAAGATCCGACGAGTTCGCAAACCCTCGAACAATTCGGGCTGCACAAGCGGATCATAGGCATCGCGGCGTTGGTCAGCGTTGGAGAAGTCGGCGGACATGTGCAGGTCTCCGTTTGTATTCAGCCCCTGATTTGGGGGCGTTCCTGGCAAATTGCAAATCGGAGGTTGCTCTCCATCAGTCCATCCGCTCGCCGATTTCAAGATGACGGACCGTAAATCCACGTTGCCGGAGAGCCGTGACGATCTCCTCGCCATGAGTTCGGTCGAAGGCCTCAAATGTAACGTCAAGCGTTGCGCCCTTGGCCGGAACGTTCAGGAACAGCCGGTGATGAGCAACGTCGACCACATTGCCCTGCATGTCTCCGATGGTGGTTGCGATCTCGCCAAGGACGCCAGGACGGTCAGGGGTGTCGATGCGAATAGAGACCAGCCGTCCATCCCGTGCCAGCTCCCTGACCACAATCTTGGACAAGAGGCGTGGGTCAATGTTGCCACCGCACAGCACGATGCCGACACGCTTGCCGGCAAAGCGATCAGGGTCGGTCAGCATTCCGGCGAGCCCGGCTGCGCCGGCGCCTTCGGCAATGGTTCGCAGGAGCGTCAAATAGGCATTGATCGCCTGCTCGATCGTGCTTTCCTTGGCCAGGATGATCTCGTCGACGGTCCGTTTGACGACCTCGGTGGTCAGCAGGCCGATGTCGCGCACGGCGATACCTTCGGCAATGGTCGCGCCCTCGCAACGAACCTCCTTGCCGTGCATCGCGCCCCACATGCCTGGATACAGGACCGTTTCCACCCCGATGACTTCAATGCTCGGCTTGATTGCCTTTGCGGCGACGGCCATGCCGGAAATCAGCCCGCCGCCACCGACCGGAATGACAAGCGTGTCGAGATCCGGCTGGGCCTCAAGCATTTCAAGGGCGATGGTGCCCTGACCGTGAATGACGTGGGCATCATCATAGGGATGCACCCAGACGAGGTTCTTCTCAGCGGCGAGCCTGTCTGCCTCGGCCTTGGCCTCCGCGAGCGTGTTGCCGATCAGAACCACTTCAGCGCCATAGTCGCGCGTTGCGGAAATCTTCACGAACGGGGTCAGGGCCGGCATGACGATCGTAGCCGGTATGCCCAGTCTCCCTGCATGATAGGCAACCCCTTGGGCGTGGTTGCCGGCGGAAACGGCGATCACGCCGCGCTTGCGCTCTGCCTCGCTCAGGCTGGAAAGCTTGACCAGTGCACCGCGTTCCTTGAAGGCACCGGTGACCTGCATGTTCTCGTATTTCACATAGACATCGGCGCCGGTCAGCCGCGACAGGCGCGGCGCGGGCAGGCAGGGAGTTTTGAGAACCGCGCCGCTGATAAGATCAGCCGCTTTGCGGATTTCCTCGATCGTGACCTGAGCCGGATCGGAGTGAGAAAAAGCGTCACTCATGTGCGCTCAGTCAGCAACTTTGCCACCCGAGGTGCGAAATAGGTGAGAATGCCGTCGGCACCTGCACGTTTGAAAGCCATCAAGCTTTCAAGCATTGCGCGCTCTCCGTCGATCCAGCCGTTGGCGTCAGCTGCTTCGATCATCGCGAATTCACCTGATACCTGATAGGCATAGGTCGGCATTCGGAAGCTTTCCTTGAGGCGCCAGACGATGTCCAAATAGGGCAATCCCGGCTTGACCATGATCATGTCCGCGCCCTCGGAGATGTCCAGTTCGGCTTCGCGGATTGCTTCATCCGTGTTGCCGCAATCCATCTGGTAGGTGCGCTTGTCACCGATCAAGGTAGCATTGGTTCCGATGGCATCCCGGAAGGGGCCGTAGAAGGCTGATGCGTATTTGGCGGTATAGGCCATGATCTGGGTGTGGCGAAGGCCGGCGTTATCTAGCGAACCGCGAATGGCCGCTACCCGGCCGTCCATCATATCCGACGGCCCGATGATGTCGGAGCCGGCCTCGACCTGAGTCAGAGCCTGGCGGCAAAGCTGATCGACCGTCTCGTCGTTGAGGATGGTTTCACCGTCCATAAGTCCGTCGTGCCCATGGCTGGTATAGGGATCCAGTGCGACATCCGTCATCAGGCCGATGTTCAATCCGAGTTTCTTGATCTCCCGGCAAGCGCGGCAGACAAGGTTCTGCGGATTGAGGGCTTCGCTGCCACTTGTGTCGCGAAGGGCATCCTCCGTGTTGGGGAAGAGCGCGAGCACTGGAATACCAAGACTTTCTGCTTTCACCGCGTCCTTGACGGCCTCGTCTACCGACAGACGCTCGACACCTGGCATGGATGCCACCGCTTGGCGGATACCGGTACCTTCAACCAGAAAGATCGGCCAGATCAGATCATGGATCGTTAGCATCGTTTCGCGCACCAGCCTCCGGCTCCAGTCGGTGCTCCGGTTGCGGCGCATGCGGCGGCCGCCAAGGATCTCATCCATCGTTTCGGATGTGATCGACGGACGGCGGAAAGACGAAGACATATGTGTGTTCCTGGCTGAACGGGATTTAGCTTGGCTGCTGACCAAGGCAGCCGATGCGATCTCAATGACGCGGGAGAGCCACCTAAGTCAAGTCAGCGGCGCGCGACAGGCGCGGATACTGATGGCGACACACGTTGGGATAATGCGTCAGGAGGCTTTCACTGATTGTGTCGGAGGTTGCCATTGTTGCTTCGCGTCGTCGAGATACAGAGACTGGGCAAAGGATGGGAAGGCGTAACCAGGAATTGGCTTGCTGAAAAGATAGCCCTGGAAGGTCGTGCAGCCGAGTGACAGGAACCGTTCGAGCTGTTCCTCTTCCTCTATTCCCTCGACCATCACAGAGATATCCATCGACACGCCGAGTTCGAGAATGCTCTTGACGATCAACTCATTGGCTTTGTTCAGGGCGACATTGGTCAAGGATCGGTCGATCTTGATCGTATCGAGCGGCAATTCCTTCAGGTAGTGGATCGACGTGTGCCCCATACCAAAATCATCGAGCGCGATCCTGATGCCTGCGAGCCTTAGATCATGCAACGCTTGCACGGCTTGCTTGTCAGGGAGCAATGCACCGGTCTCAGTGATTTCCAATTCGATCTGCTCAGGCGTCAAACCGCTTTTTCGAATGATGGCCAGAGCATTGGCGCAGAAGTTCGGATCTTTGAGTTGGCGGGGAGAAACGTTGACCGCAAGGCAGCATTCATCGGCAAGCCAATAGCGCCACTCAGCACGCATTGCGCAGGCTTCGCGAAGGACAAAATAGCCAAGTTCGTCCATTTGGCCGTTTTCTTCGGCAAGTGCTATGATGAGCGGTGGTGAAATCGGGCCAAAAAGCGGATGATTCCAGCGCAACAATGCCTCAGCCCCCGACAGTCGCCTTTCGGAAACATTGATCTGGGGCTGATATTCTAGGAACAGCTCTTTTGATTCACGCAGAGCCATCTCGAGATCGCGTGAAAGTACGTTTGCCAACCGCCTTTCTGGACCGTGGTATTCGATGACATTGCTCTGCGGAGTTGCGTCACTGCTATTCGCGACACGAAGCATCAACGATTTCAACAGTTTCGAGCTTCTTTGCTGAGTAACTTGTTCTGAAATACGTACAAAAGGAATATACAGCAGTGTCCCGACTGTGAGGCTAAATGCTTGAACAAGGGTTCCCGAAATGGAGCCGGTTGCGAGGTAGCCGCTGAAAAGAACAGGTGTCGTCCACGTCGGCCTGCTGATCGCCGGTGGCATCCATTCAAGGATGATGGTGGCATAAGCAATAAAGGTCTGAACCAATGGCGTCACGAGCATGGGAATGACGTAGACGGGATTAAGAACCAGCGGGATGCCGTAGATCAGCGGCTCGTTGACGTTGAAGATGCCGGGTACTAGGGCCACTAGAGCGAACCGGCGGCTATTGGATGAGCGGCCTGCGATCAACAACGCGAATATGAGACAGAGGGTGCTGCCTGAGCCGCCAAAACGCGCGAAGAAGGCAAAGAACATCGTCGTGATTGCATAAGGAGGCTCGAGGCCGGATGCAGCCGCGTTGATATTGGCGTCTGAGGCTGGCGTGAAAATGGCTTCTTGGACCGGATAGAGCACATTTGGGCCATGGAGACCGAAGAACCAAAGAGCCTGTGCAAAGAATTCGTATGTTAGCGCGAGGAGTAACCCGTCTTCGATCTTTGAAGGCAGGGATGCCAGGAAATTGTCAAGTGCGGCGTCCAGGTCGGGAATGACGGTAGCGACGAGCAAGAACTTGCCGAGCGCGAATAGGAAAACCGTTCCGATGGCAGCTGGCATCAAAAGGAATACATCACCCACCAGCGGGTCATCGCCGAATGCTCCGAGAGGCAGGCGTATGCGCGGGATTTGGGACAGGTAAAGGAACAGTGGCGCACTGATTGTCGCTGTGAACAGTGCGGTCAGCAGGCTGTTTTCCAAAGACAGAGGCGCATCGAAGCCATTGGTGCCTTCCGATGACATCGCAACAAAAAAACACGACAGAACGACCATCGTGGTGACAGCCGGATTGACAAGTCGCTGGTAATTTTGGGAGGCGTAAAGGACCGTGAAAGTCGTTGAAAAGCCGATCAACGTGATCAGCGATGCTATGCCAAAGGTGCTCGCAATAAGCGTGTCACAAAAAACGATGAACAACTCTGCGTGAAAGAATGACGGCGTGGGGAAGGGGGGTGAGCGCAAGAGCAGCGCGACTGCACCAACCATGATCAAAGGCAGCGAAAGAGCCAATCCGCGCTGAACTGAGATCAGGTAGCGCGTTTGGGCCAGCCGTTCAGCCAGATCAAGGATCCAAGTTTTAAGACCATCAAGCCTACGATCTTGGGTAACTTGCATCTAACATCCCGCAGATCTGATCAAATAAGCAGATGTAAATCCGCATGGTGGCATCTAGGGCGTCTGATCGTAAATATCGCGCTAATATCGTAAAAATATTGATGTGAAATCTGCTGTCTTAGCGTGTTGTGATGTTTTCCTCTTCAAATCGCCTGTGAACGAGATGAAGACCCGCAGGTAGGGCGACCAAAGGGCTGTGGCTTAAACACTGTTACTCTAAAATCAGCCATCTTGAATATTATAGAGAGATTAAATTATTGAATAAAAAAGACTTTTAAACCTGTTTGACGTTTACGTCAAAACGGCGTAATCGCATTTGACAGGAGGACTGCGGATCTCGCGGCCAACGCGGGGCCATTCTTGGGAGGACAAGCAGTGGATTTTTCCCTCAGTGAGGATCAGCGAGCGTTTCGCGACATGGCTTCGGCCTTTGCACGCGACGAGATGGAGCCCCATGCCCGGGAATGGGATGAAAAGGCGTATTTCCCCGCGGAGACCCTGCGTCAGGCGGCATCTCTCGGATTTGGTGGTATCTATGTGCGCGAGGATGTCGGCGGGTCGTCCCTGACACGCACGGATGCAGCGATCATATTCGAGGAATTGGCCAAGGGCTGTACGTCGACAGCCGCCTATGTCTCCATTCACAACATGGGTGCCTGGATGATCGACACCTATGGTTCGCCGGAGCTGCGCCAAGCCTATCTGCCGGATCTCTGCAGTATGACCAGGTTCGCCAGCTACTGCCTGACCGAGCCGGGATCCGGGTCGGATGCGGCGAGTCTGAGGACGTCGGCCAGAGATGATGGCGATCACTATGTCTTGAACGGTTCCAAGGCATTCATTTCCGGTGGCGGCGTCAGCGATGTTTACGTCACCATGGTGCGGACCGGCGGAGAGGGGCCTAAGGGCATCAGCTGTGTTGTGGTTGACAAGGACACACCAGGGCTGTCCTTCGGCGCGCAGGAGGTGAAGCTCGGTTGGAAGAGCCAGCCAACCGCCCAAGTCAACTTTCAGGACTGCCGCGTCCCCAAGGCAAACAGGCTTGGCGCTGAAGGCGAAGGCTTCAAGATCGCCATGGCCGGCCTCGATGGAGGGCGCATCAACATTGGCGCCTGTTCGCTTGGCGCCGCCCAGACCTGTCTTGATCGTTCAACAGCTTATTTAAAGGAGCGCAAGCAGTTCGGCAAAGCCTTGGCAGAGTTTCAGGCCTTGCAGTTTCGTCTCGCGGATATGGCAACCGAACTCGAGGCCGCAAGGTTGCTGCTCCACAAGGCCGCCGGTCTTGTCGACGAGAAGACTGCGGATGCCACCAAAATGGCAGCCATGGCGAAGCGTTTGGCGACTGATACCGGCTTCAAGGTGGTCAACGAAGCGCTGCAGCTTCATGGCGGTTATGGCTATCTGCGCGACTATCCGATCGAACGCTACTTGCGCGATGTGCGCGTGCACCAGATTCTGGAAGGCACCAACGAGATCATGCGCGTCATTATTGCCCGCCAGCTTCTGGCCGACTGATAGCGCTCTCTAAATTGATGGAAATTTCGGATCCCCAGGAGGCCTCGCCCTTGACTGACGACATTCTATTCGAACAGCGTGGCTTTGCCGGCGTTGTGGCGCTCAATCGCCCCAAGGCACTCAATGCACTCAATCACCCGATGGTCACCGCACTGGCGGCAAAGCTAACGGAATGGGCCGACGATGACAGCATTCGACATGTGGTCTTGACCGGAGCAGGGGAAAAAGCCTTCTGCGCTGGCGGTGACATCCGCAAGATCTATGACATGAAGCTCGCGGGAGAGGCTGGCCTTCCCGAGTTCTTTCGCGATGAGTATCTGCTGAACGCGCAGATCAAGGCGTTTCCCAAGCCCTATATCTCACTGATTGACGGCATCGTTATGGGTGGCGGTGTCGGTCTCTCTGCCCATGGAAGTCATCGCGTCGGCACGGAATTCACGATGTTCTCCATGCCGGAAACCGGCATCGGCTTCTTTCCGGACGTTGGAGGAACTTATTTCCTGCCGCGCATGCCACGCTTCACCGGCACCTATTGCGCCATGAGCGCCGGGCGCCTGAAACAGGAGGACGCCTATGAGACCGGTGTCCTGACCCACACCATTCACCGGGACAGCGTCGAGCCGCTATTGAAGGCGCTCGAAACGAGTGACGACGTCGATGGCACAATCGAAGCCCGTGCAGTCGACGCGGGCGCCTCGGAACTGATGAAACAAGCTGATCTGATCGAGGCCGCCTTTTCTGCCAGCTCGGTGTCAGCAATTTTGGAGCGGCTTGACGCTTCAGACGATGAATTCGCAGCAAAGACCGCTGCAGCCATCCGTTCGAAGTCTCCGACCAGCGTCCATCTCGCCTTTGAGCAGATGCGCCTGGGCGCTTCGCTGGATTTCAATGCTTGTATGAAACTCGAATACCGCATTGTCAGCCAGGTTCTTCAGGGCCATGACTTCTTTGAAGGCGTGCGCGCAGTGCTTGTGGACAAGGATCATGCGCCAAAATGGCAGCCCGATCAGCTAGATCAGGTAGACAGCGCTGATCTGCAGGCGTATTTCGAAGAACCCTCAACAGGCGACCTTCCACTGACCTGATCGGATCCGGCCATGATCACCAGCTTCCAGGACCTTATCAAAACGCGCCCGCCGTGGAGCACAGTCCTGATCTGGTATCTCAGAGGCATTGCGCTGCTTCTGGTTGGCGGTGGCATCATTCACTGGGCGCGCATCGTCGGCTTCGTGCCCTGGCGTGGCCTGTGGTTCTGGGACATGCCAATCGAGTGGCAGGCGGCGACCGTCTTTTTCGCCGTGCTTGATCTTGTTGCGGCCACGGGCCTTTGGCTGGCGGTGTCATGGGGCACGGTGATGTGGCTCTTTCGTGCCATGAGCCAGATCGTGATGCATTCGCTTTTTTCCGATATCTATGGGCGCCGCCCTTACGAGATCTCCTTCTACATTCTGACGATCGCCATCTATCTCCTGCTCATGTATCTGATGGAGCGTGAGAACCGCACAAATTAGCGGGACCTCGTCGGGATCATCTTCGTCCTGGCCTTTACGCCGGGTTCTCAGTCATTCGCCATCGGGAGGAAAACATGGCAACGAACATCGGTTTCATCGGACTTGGCAATATGGGCGGCCCCATGGCTGCCAACCTCGTCAAGGCAGGCCATAAGGTCTCCGGCTTTGATCTGTCCGAGGCAGCACTCGCCGCGCTCGAGGCGGCAGGTGGAAGCCGCGCCGAGAGCGTTGCCGATCTTGCCGAAGGCGCTGATGTGATCGTCACCATGCTTCCGGCCGGTGCCCATGTGCGCAAGATCTATCAGGGCGAAGGCGGCATCCTCGACAACGCACGTCCCGGAACGCTCTTGATTGACAGCTCCACCATCGACGTCGACAGCGCGCGGGTTGTCGCCGCGGCTGCTGCCGACAAGGACATGCCGATGGTCGACGCACCCGTGTCCGGCGGTGTCGGCGGCGCAACCGCCGGAACGCTGACCTTCATGGTCGGCGGACCCGAAAATGCATTTGCTGCCGCCAAGCCGTTTCTGGACATCATGGGCAAGACGATCGTTCACGCCGGTGACGCGGGCACCGGACAGGCTGCCAAGATCTGTAACAACATGATCCTCGGCATCTCGATGATTGGGGTCAGCGAGGCCTTCGTCCTTGCTGAACGACTTGGTCTCGATCCGCAGAAACTTTTCGACATTTCCTCAACCGCTTCTGGGCAGTGCTGGGCGTTGACGTCCTATTGTCCCGTCCCGGGACCCTTGCCGTCTTCTCCCGCGAACCGGGATTACCAGCCGGGCTTTGCGGCAGAAATGATGCTCAAGGATCTGAAGCTGGCCCAGGACGCAGCACATTCTTCCGGGGCTGGGACGCCACTTGGGGCGCAGGCCGCCGCGCTTTACTCCCTGTTCTGCAATTCGGGCGGTGAAGGCGTCGACTTCTCGGGTATCGTGAAATACCTACGCGGAACATCATGAATCAAATGTTTCAAGCCTTTGGACAAACGCCTGAAAACATTTAACTTCTGATTCAGCGTGTCTCTTAAGCGGATTTTAGAAGCGTCTGTGTACTGTGATGATCAAGGTGGGAAAAATATCCACCGAGTGACAGGTATATAGAGGCGCAAACATATGATCACCGCAACAAGGGCAGTCGATGCAGTGGTACAGGGCGAAGGGGAGACGGAAATCAAACCGCTCTACCTGGAAGCGCTGACGCTCGTTGAGCGGCTGCATCGTCGACTCCTCGATGTTATCAAGGATGAGTTTGACCGTATGGGCCGGTCCGATGTGAACAGCGTGCAGGCTCTGCTCCTATTCAACATCGGCGACGCCGAACTGACGGCGGGTGAGCTGCGGACACGCGGTTACTACCTGGGGTCAAACGTATCCTACAATCTAAAGAAGCTGGTCGAGACCGGTTACATTCACCATCAGCGTTCGCGCATGGATCGCCGTTCGGTCCGTGTCTCCCTGACCGACAAGGGTCAGGAAGTAGCAAGGATCGTCAACGATCTTTACGAGCGTCATATGCTGTCGGTGGAGCAAGTGGGCGAGATCGGACCGGAAGACTTCGTTTCCTTGAACAAGTCCCTCCGCCGTCTGGAACGCTTCTGGACTGACCAGATCTTGTATCGTCTCTAAAATTTAGCGACAGATCCAGATGACGAGAAACGCCGTTCCGGGTAAACTGGGACGGCGTTTCTCGTTCTGCCGGTGGCCCTGTGTCTGGCCGGAGAGGAAATCGTCCGCCTGACTAAAATTTGATTGCGGATGAGTTTGGTCAGGACACAATTGTGGCACTGCGACATCATCTGGACACATTGAAATGGCTTGGATGGGCGGATTGTGCGAAGATGATGTGCCCAACTGGCCTTTTTTGACGCCATTTTGTTAAGCAAGATAATGCTAGGCAGCTTATAAGTCCCTAGCTGCGAATTTTACTGGTGATGTGCACGATGACGAATCTTGGCCGATCTTTTGATTTCCGTCCCGAACTGCTGCGTTCTGCTGTTTCAAAAGCCGTGCGCTTTGGCGGGAAGGGTAGCCTTGGCAGGTTCGCCGTTTGCGGCACTATGCTGTCTTCGATGATGATCGGTCTCGGCGCCGCCTCGGTTGCGCAGGCAGAATCACCTCTTCAAGCTCTGCGCCAGCATCAGCAGCGTGTTGAGTGGGAAGATCGTTTCGATGCCACGATGGAATCGCTTCAGGCGATGAAGTCGTCGAACCCGACACTTTCACCCGAAACAGCAAGTTACATCTCCGTCGCCATCGACCATTATTCACGGATAGTACAGCTGGGCGGCTGGGGCCGGGTCAGCGATGCCGGCAAACGCCCGCTGCGGATTGGCGCAAAGGATGCGCGCGTTCTTGAACTGCGCAAGCGTCTGATGGCTTCCGGCGATCTCGAACAGACCGCCGGACTTTCCAACACATTCGATTCCTACGTCGATGCAGGGCTGCGCCGGTTTCAGATGCGTCACGGTCTGATCCCGGACGGTGTTCTGGGCAGTTCCACAGTGACGGCGCTCAATGTCCCCGCTGAAGTACGCCTACGTCAGCTTGAGACCAATCTGATACGCCTGCGTGCCATGTCGGGTTTCCTGGGCGACCGCTACGTGATGGTCAACATACCTGCGGCCGAGATCGAAGCCGTTGAAAACGGCCACGTCCGCTCGCGTCACAATGCAGTTGTCGGCAAGATCGACCGTCAGACGCCGATTCTCAACAGCAAGATCTACGAGCTGAACTTTAACCCCTACTGGACCGTCCCTGTCTCGATCATCCGCAAGGATTTGATCCCGAAGATGAAGGAGGATCCGCAGTATCTGGCCAAGAACAAGATCCGGATCTTCGACTGGAAGGGCAATGAGCTCAGCTGGCAGCAGATCGACTGGAACACGGAAGAAGCGACGAAATATCAGTTCCGCCAGGAACCGGGCGAGATCAACTCTCTCGGCAGCGTGCGCATCAACTTCCACAACCAGCATCAGGTCTATCTGCACGACACGCCTTCGAAGTCTCTCTTCGGCAGTGATTATCGTTTCCACTCTTCCGGCTGCGTGCGTGTGCAGAACGTCAAGGAACTCGTGACTTGGCTTCTGCAATCCACCACTCCGGACTGGAACCGTTCGCGCGTTGACGACATGATCCGCGTAGGCGAGCGCGAGGATGTCCGGCTCAAGTCGAGTATTCCGCTCTATCTGACCTACATCACCGCCTGGTCGACAGCTGATGGTGTCATTCAGTTCCGCGATGATATCTACAACCGCGATGGCCTGTATTCCGCGCCTGATGACATTGCCGGGTTCACGGCTCGCCTCTGATCGACCCGTGATCTCGAGCGGTCCCGGACTTGGAGCAGGGCTTGCCAAGTCGGGCCGGGCGTGTCTTTCTCTTGGCTCTGAGCTATCTGATCGCGGAATGAGTCTGCATCCATGAGCCGCCAAGGTCCCGTTCCAGGCGAAATTTACATCGAGTTTCATCCCGTTGGCCAACAGGTCAAGGTGACGGCGATTGACGCATCGACGGGCATCGAAGTTGTGGTCATCGGACCGTCGAAGGCCGCCTCGGCGGATCTCAAGAACCTCGCTGTCCGCAAACTGTTGCGCCGGATCGAACGTGAAGCGCCGCCAGCCGCGCCATCGCCAGCGCGCGGGCGCGTCGTCTGAAGCGAGCAAGATCCGCAAATATGTTTCGCTCCAAGGGTGTCGGTTTTGTGAGGCCCTGCGTCGGCGTGGCTCTTGGATCGCTGTCGTCTCTATGGTAGTCCCGACGCCAACAGAATGCGGCAGGCTGCTGATGCCACTGTCGCGCTGCAGGGCATAGTGCCCCACTTGTCGAGCTCCAGCTGAAAAGGAAGGTGCGATGTCTTTGACAGATTCCGCGACCAGCCAGTCTTCCATCACAGATTTCTTCAACCGCCCGCTCGCCGATGCCGATCCGGAAATATTCGGCGCGATCGGCAAGGAACTCGGTCGTCAGCAGCATGAAATTGAACTGATTGCTTCAGAGAACATCGTGTCTCGCGCTGTCTTGGATGCGCAGGGGTCGGTTCTTACGAACAAATACGCCGAAGGCTATCCCGGCAAGCGCTACTATGGCGGCTGCGAGTTTGTCGACATTGCAGAAAACCTCGCCATTGAGCGGGCCAAGAAGCTGTTTGGTTGTGACTTTGCCAATGTTCAGCCAAACTCGGGCAGCCAGATGAACCAGGCCGTGTTCCTGGCGCTGCTGCAGCCGGGCGACACCTTCATGGGCTTGGACCTCAACTCAGGCGGTCACCTGACCCATGGTTCGCCTGTCAATATGTCTGGCAAATGGTTCAATGTCGTTTCTTATGGCGTAAGCGAAGACGACCACCGGTTGGACATGGATGCGATCGCCAAGTCTGCTGAAGAGCACAAGCCCAAGCTTATCATCGCGGGTGGTACGGCCTACTCGCGTATCTGGGACTGGAAGCGTTTTCGTGAAATCGCCGACAGCGTTGGTGCCTACTTGATGGTCGATATGGCGCATATCGCCGGTCTTGTTGCTGGTGGTGCGCACCCTTCACCGGTGCCTCATGCCCATGTTTGCACAACGACGACGCACAAGTCGCTCCGTGGCCCACGCGGTGGCATGATCTTGACCAACGACGAAGTCATCGCCAAGAAGGTCAATTCGGCCGTCTTTCCGGGGCTCCAGGGCGGTCCGCTAATGCATGTCATCGCCGCCAAGGCGGTTGCCTTCAAAGAAGCGCTGCAACCTGAGTTCAAGACCTATGCGGCAAACGTCGTTGCCAATGCAAAAGCTCTGGCTGAAAGCCTGAAAGAGCAGGGGCTGGATATCGTTTCAGGCGGAACCGACAACCACCTGATGCTGGTCGATCTGCGTCCGAAGAATGCAACCGGCAAGAAGGCGGAAGCTGCCTTGGGCCGCGCCAACATCACCTGTAACAAGAACGGCATTCCATTCGACCCGGAAAAGCCTTTCGTGACCTCTGGTGTTCGCCTCGGCACACCGGCTGGCACGACCCGCGGCTTCGGCATCGCCGAGTTCCGTGAAGTTGGTCTGTTGATTACGGAAGTTCTCGATGGCCTGAAGGCTGCAAACAGTGAAGATGGCAACGCCGCCGTTGAAGCTGCGGTGAAGGCGAAGGTCGAGGCCCTGACGGCTCGCTTCCCGATTTACCCGGCCTGATTTGGCTGCCTAACGGAGAACAGCATGCGGTGTCCCTATTGCGGCGGTGATGAAACCCAGGTCAAGGATTCGCGTCCGACCGAGGACAACACGGCCATTCGCCGGCGCAGGGTCTGCAACACCTGTGCCGGACGCTTCACCACCTTCGAGCGCGTGCAGTTGCGCGAGCTCATGGTGCTGAAGCGGTCGGGACGCCGCGTGCCGTTTGATCGTGAAAAGCTTATGCGCTCGGTCTCCATCGCCGTGCGTAAGAGACCGGTCGAGCCCGAGCGGATTGAGCGGATGGTCAGCGGCATTGTCCGCCAGCTGGAAAGCTCTGGTGAAAGCGATGTCACTGCCGAGACCATCGGCAACCATGTCATGGAAGGCCTGAAGGGCATCGATGACGTGGCCTATGTCCGCTTTGCATCGGTCTACAAGAATTTCCGGGAAGCTAAGGATTTCGAGGCACTTCTCGATGAATTGAGTGGACCGGATGGCCAGCCTCTGGTCGATCTGTAGGACGGAGCGCCCGCTCGTGCGCTCATGCCTCAATCGTCCAGCCAGAGGGTAACACGAAACTCATGACGACCAGTTCCGAACAGGATCGCCGTTTCATGCTGGCGGCCGTGCGTCTTGCGCGCCGCGGCCTGGGACGTGTCTGGCCCAACCCATCCGTGGGCGCGATCATTGTCGCACAGGATGAAGACGGCAACGATGTCCTTGTCGGCCGTGGTGTTACGTCCCGTCCAGGCAGCGCCCATGCGGAAGTAAACGCCCTGCGTCAGGCAGGCGAGCGGGCGCGTGGCGCGACCTGCTATGTGACTCTCGAGCCCTGTTCCCATTTCGGTCGTACGCCGCCCTGTTCTATCGCGCTGATCAAGGCCGGCGTCACCCGTGTGGTGATCGGCATGCGCGATCCCAATCCGCGCGTTGCGGGTAGGGGCGTCGCGATGTTGCAAGAGGCTGGCCTCGACGTTCTTGTTGGCGTCGAGGCAGAGGCCTGTGAAGACCTCCACCATGGCTTTTCCCTGCGGATCACAGACCAGCGCCCCCACGTGTTCTTGAAGCTGGCGGTCTCGCAGGATGGTTTCATCGGACGTCCAGGCGCAGGTCAGGTCAGAATTTCATGCCCCTTGTCCATGCGCCACGTTCATGGCTTCAGAGCCTCGCACGACGCGATTCTCGTGGGCATCGGCACCGCCCTGGCTGATGACCCGCAGCTGACCTGCCGCCTTCCGGGTATGGCGGATCAGTCGCCGGTTCGGGTGGTTCTGGACGCCGCGGCGAAGCTGCCGCTAAACTCGAAGCTGGTTCAGACAGCGGCAGATGTACCGGTCTGGTTGATTGCAGGCAATGACGCCGATCCCGAGCGGATCAAGGCCTTGGCGAATGAGGGCGTGCTGATCGTGCGCGTGCCTCTGGAAGAGGGCCGTATCGCGCCGTCTGTGGCCCTGCGCGCGCTTGGAACCCGTGGTATCACGCGGTTGATGATCGAAGGCGGCTCACGTATTTCCAGCGCCTTCCTGAGCACGGAATGTGTCGATGATCTGTGTGTGGTGACGGGAGCGGTGGAGGTCGGCGCGGGTGGCATACCGGCTCTGCACGGTCTTGAACTTGAAGCAGTGCTGGCCGATCCCAGATATCAGCGTATCGACAGCGGTCGTCTGAATGGTGACGCCTATCTTTATTTGCGCAAACGCGCCTGAAACTGCATCTGAAACTGAAACTGGAAGTGGGGCCTGACATGTTCACCGGTATTGTCACCGACCTTGGCGAGATCCTGTCGGTCGAGAAAATTCCGGCGGGGATCAGGACCCGCATCAAGACCGTATATGATCCCGATGGCATCGATCTTGGTGCGTCCATTGCATGTGGCGGTCCCTGCCACACGGTGACGGCCAAGGGCCATGGCGCGGACGGGAGCAACTGGTTTGAGGTCGAATCGGCGGCAGAAACCCTTGCGCTGACAACGGCCAGCCAATGGGCTGCCGGTCAGAAACTGAACCTGGAGCGTTCCCTCGCCATGGGTACGGAACTGGGCGGTCATCTCGTGCTCGGCCACGTCGATGGCACCGCGAAGATCACAAAGCGGACCGACCACGAAGACAGCGTCTACTTCCAGTTTGAAGTCTCCCGCGACGTCGCGCCTTTCATCGCCAAGAAAGGCTCGGTCTGTCTCGACGGGACGTCTCTGACGGTCAATGAGGCCGAGGGGCTGCTGTTCTCTGTTTTCCTGATCCCGCACACGCTCGCCGTCACCACTTGGGGCGACCGCCAGGAGGGCGATCTCGTGAATCTTGAAGTCGACATGATGGCCCGTTATGCAGCACGTCTTGCGGAATTCACGCACGAGGCGTAACTGAAGGCAGCGACTGGCGCAGCCGACCAGAGCGGCTCGCGTTTACCAGACCTTGTTTTTCTCCCCAGCGATAGCCCGCCGGGGCAGGGAACGGGGTGGACAAATTCGCACGGGCATGGTTCCTGTCGCGACCCTCAAGAAAGACGAATGGACCCATGGCCTCAGCACCGAAGATCCTGATCATCGAAGCCCGTTTCTATGACGATCTTGCCGACGCTCTCGCCGAAGGCGCGATCCAGGCGATCGAGGCGGCAGGCGGAACCTATGAGCGCATCGCTGTGCCTGGCGTTCTGGAAATTCCGGCTGCCCTTTCGATGGCCATGACTGCCATGGAAAACGATGGTGAGCTCTATGATGGATTTGTGCTTCTGGGCGCAGTGATCCGCGGGGAAACCTCCCACTATGATATCGTCGCCAATGAATCTGCTCGGGTCATCATGGATCTGATGGTCGATGCGGACCTGGCGATTGGCAACGGCATCCTGACCGTCGAAAACGACGCCCAGGCCTGGGCACGGGCAAAGGTCAGTGAAAAGAACAAGGGCGGCGCGGCGGCTGAAGCAGCCTTGGCCATGATCGCCCTGCGCGAAAGGCTCGGAGTTTAACAATATGACCGACAAGGTCGAGCAATCGAAGCCCCATACGGACTCAAAACCGAAAGACGATGGCCCGCGCCCGGCGAACAAGCGCGGCGTTGCCCGTCTTGCGGCTGTGCAGGCGCTCTATCAGATGGATGTGGGCGGTGCGCCGCTCTCTGATGTGGTGAGCGAATTCACCGCGTTCCGCCTCGGCAAGGAGCTGGACGGCGAGCAATACCGCGATGCTGACGAACAATGGTTCAAGGACATCGTCAAGGGTGTTGTTGCGGATCAGAAATTCCTCGATCCCTTCATTCACACAGCCTTGAGCGAAGGCTGGCCGCTGAAGCGCATCGACAGCCTGTTGCGCGCCATCCTGCGCTCAGGCGGGTTTGAGCTGCTGCGGCGCAAGGATGTGCCGGCTCGGGTGATCATTTCCGAATACATCGATGTCGCCAAGGCGTTCTTCCAGGAAGACGAGCCGGGTCTCGTCAACGGCGTGTTGGACCGGTTGGCCCATGACCTGCGCAACAGCGAATTCGTGGCGCCCGACGTGCAGCCGGACGAGGCTGGCACCGGCGAGGCGTGACCATGGCCGGTGACCGGCCGCAAGAGGCAGGACCAGAGCAAGCCAGCCCTGAACAGAGGCTCGGCGAGTTTGAGCTGATCAAACGCTATCTGGCGCCCCTTGCCAGCGATCCGGGCAGCCTCGGTCTCACCGACGACGCAGCGGTCTATGCGCCTCATGATGGCCACGAGCTGGTCCTGACCAAGGACATGCTGGCCGCCGACGTCCACTTCTTTGCAGACGACCCGCCCGAGGCGATCGCCGCCAAGGCGCTGCGGGTCAATCTGTCGGATCTCTCCGCCAAGGGCGCTGTTCCGACCGCCTACCTGCTCGGGCTTGGACTGCCTGACGACTGGCGCGAAGATTGGCTAGAGCGCTTCTGCTGCGGTCTGTCCGGCGATCAATCTGCTTTCAATGTAGTCCTTTTGGGCGGAGACACCATCCGCACCGGAGAGGGTCTGCAGATTTCTGTGACGGCCATTGGTGAAACACCCGTCGGCACTGCGGTGCGGCGGAGCGGAGCGGCGCCTGGCGATCTTCTCTATGTGACCGGCACCATCGGCGATGCCGCTGCCGGTCTGAAAGCGCGGCTTGATCCGGGCTTCGCCCACCGTATGGGCCTCTCTGAGAGCGATCATCGCCATATCCTCGACCGTTACCTGCTGCCCCAGCCCAAGGTGAAGCTCGGCGGCGCGGTCCGCGCCAGCGCCAGCGCCGCCATGGACATCTCCGACGGTCTTCTGGCAGACGCGGCTCACCTTGCTCGGGCGTCTGACGTCGATCTCCTGCTGGAGCTTGCCGACGTGCCGCTGTCCTCGGCGCTGACGGCCATTTCGAAGGTCGATCAACCGACCTTTCAGACCTGCCTCAATGGCGGTGATGACTATGAAATTTTAGCTTGTGTGCCGGAGGACAGGGCAAGCACCTTCGAGGCTGATTCCAAGAAGGTCGGCTGCCCGGTCACCCGTATCGGCAAGGTCACGCCCGGCAGCGGACACCTGCAGCTTCAAGGGGCGGATGGTCCGCTTCCGATCGACCAGTTTCTCGGATTTCAGCACTTCTAAAGGGGTTGCTTACGAGTCGGTCCTGGTGCTTTCCTCAGCCTCAGCCTCAGCCTCAGCCTCAGCCTCAGCCTCAGCCTCAGCCTCAGCCTCAGCCTCAGCCTCAGCCTGTTCTGACGCCCAGACGCCAGCCGCTTCGACGGCTACCGGCGAGGCGGTGGGCAGGACGCTCAGATAGCTCTCGGTGTCCTCCACCGGCACCATCGACCGTTGGGTCATCCGGTAGAGCGCATAGAGTGCGATGGCACCGAAGGTCAGAGTCAGCACGAGCCAGAAGGCCGGCGGGCCATATTCTTCCATCGCCCAGCCGGTGATAAGCGGCCCCAAAATGGCGCCGATGCCGAAGCTCAGGACCAGTCCGCCCGAGGCCGCCGCCATGTCTTCCAGCGGCAGCGTGTCGTTGGTATAGGCTAGGAACAGCGCATACAGCGGCGTCGTTACTCCGCCGGCGAAGAACGCTGCGGCCATCATGTGCCATAGACCACCGTCATTGAGCCAGCCGTTGATGCATGCCAGGGCGCCTAGAAAGGCGGCTCCGAAGATCAGCTTGCGCCGGTCCATCCGGTCCGACAGCCAGCCGATGGGGTATTGCAACAGCAGGGCGCCGGCAAACAGCATCGCGACGAAAAGCGCAATTTCATCAGGCGTTAGCCCGATCTGTGTGCCGAAGACAGCGCCCATGCCCGATTGCGCCGCATAGATACAGCCCAGCAGAAAGATCCCCACGGTTCCGAGCGGCGACTGGGTAAAGAGGTCGCGCATGGGCATAGGGCGGGCAACCTCCGCTGCCGGAACTTTCGTGACAGACAGCAGGATCGGGGCAAAGGAGATCGAGACGAGGATTGAGGCGCAGATGAAGAGGACCGATGTGCCTGCATCGCCAAGGGTCAGGAGTCCCTGCGCGCCGATGATGCCAAGCGTCTGCGCGATCATGTAGGTCGAAAGCACCTTGCCGCGGGTGTCGTTGGTCGCCGCATCATTGAGCCAGCTTTCCGCTGTGACATAGATGCCTGACATGCAGAAGCCGACGAGCAGCCGCAACAGCGTCCAGGCCCATGGCTCGGTCAGAAGCGGAAAGGCGATCACGCCCGCCGACATGAAGCTGCCGAGAGCCGCGAACACCCGCACATGACCGACGCGCCGAATGAGCTTGGGGGCGAGGCGCGCGCCGGACAGGAAACCGACGAAATAGCCCGAGGTGATGATGGCAAGTTCGGCGGCCGAAAACCCCTCGATCCCGCCGCGCAGGCCGATCAGGGTGAATTGCATGCCGTTGCCCAGCATGATGAAGACCACGCCGATCAGAAGCGCCCAGATCCCGTGCAACACTTGAACCATGATCAGCCCTCTTGAGCCTCGCAGCGTTGCAAGGCTTTCCGACCAATCGCACGGGCACCAAAGCACCGCTCATGCTGCAGCGCCACATGATCGTCCATTTGCGACAGGCCGGAAGGGAAGGGGATCCGGGTGAGGATTGCAGACCCGTCTACGTGCAGCCGTCAAGCCAGACATCCCTTAGATCGTCGGGATGACAGTCACCCGATGCGAGTCTTGCAATCCGAGCAGCGCGATCATCAAGGGCCTTATCTTCTTCGAGCAGCCGGAATTGACCCGGTGCGATGAGCACGGCCAGAAGACGATGATATTCCAGGTCTGAAAGGCCGGCGGGTGCCCGACCGTAGACACTTTCACTTGCGTGAAAGAAGCCTGTCATCCACCCGTCAGCACTGCGTCCCATCTCAACGGTATCAAGCCAGAGCGCGAGAATTTGCTCTTTGCTGAGACGGCTCTCCAAACCCAAGGCAAAGCCAGTCTGCCGTATCTTGCCAACGCCTGGGCGAAATTCCTCGAAGCCCAGTCGTTTGGAAACCGATTGAGAGAACGTTGTCAGCCCGGCGCCCGGGGTGGAAAGGTCAACGCCGCCATGTTCCAGATAACCGGGATCTTGAACCAAAATGAGCTGTCGGAGATACTCGGTTCCCAGGTTTTGTGGTCCCTTGCCATCAGCTATCAACGCATTTGCACGTGTCACGAACTCATCCGACCGACGAACTGCATCCCAGTATCCCAAAGCGCCGTAGACTGACAGTCCGACCGCCGCGACCAGCAGCAAAACCGTTGCGACCCTTAGCGCGCGTTTCATCTCAATTCCTTGATATGACCAAACTTCGTTTTCGCAGCTGAAAGCGGCCAGAAAGCGGCTCTAGCCGCCTCCCTTTAAACAGCCCACTCAAATGTGTAGCCCGCTGCCAACGAGCCCAGAACAGCCAGGGCGAGATACAACAAAAAAGGCTTCAGCTTAAGAACCGGCGCAATGGCCATTGCGCCCCAAATGCTGACCACCCCGCCCGAGATGAGAAAGGCCATGGCAGCACCGGGGGACATGCCGTTGTCGATCAGTCCGCGCGTCAGCGGGAGCGCGGCATAGCCGTCGATGTAGGCCGGAGCACCAACAAAAACGGCAGCGGGTATGGCCCACCATTGATCCTCGCCAACGTATGCCGCAAGCGACCCCGGAGTCAGAGCGGCGTTCAAGCCATATTCTGCGGCAAATGCTGGGATCAGGCAGATCAGGATTAGCCGGGAGGTCGCCCGAAATTGTGCGCCAAATGACCGCCGACGCGCCTCAGTCCTCCAAACCCATGGATCGAAGGTCTGCGCTCCTCCACAACGAGCGGTGCTCAGTTGTTGCGCTAGTCCATTGTCTCTTAGCGCGTTCAAAGCCCAAGTCTTCGTCGCAAACAGTCCCGTGACCGCACCACCAAACACACCCAGTCCGAAGGCAGCAAGCGTCTTGCCGGCTGCAAAGCTCAAACCAAGAGTCGCCGCGGTGGTCGCGAGCATTGCCGGGTCTGTAATCGGCGAGGACAACCAGAAAGCCATGATCGGGGCCAGCGGCACGCCCGCTGCCAATAGTCCAGCCATCAATGGCAATACGGTCACACCACAGACCGGTGTGATCGCACCAATCAATGATGCAATCACGACCGTTCGCAGCATTCTGCCCTCGAACGCGCCAGCGATGTGCGCATCCGCTCCACTGGCAATGATCCATGCAGCGAGAAAAATGCCCGGAATGACAATCGGCGCGACGGCAAGCAGCCCCCCCACAACAAACAGGGCGGCATTTCCGGCGTGTTCTGGCCAAGCCAGAACGGCGCCTACCAAAAGGATAAGGCATAGGCCCCACAAAGCAGTTTTCTTGCTTGGCTTTCGGCGGACAATTGTCTGATCGAACATCGGATACTCCTCTGACCTTGAAAATAGTCGGTCGAGAAGCATATGAAAAACGAATAGCTTCAATCTCTGATATTGGAAAAACGAATGGAAAGTCTTGACAGTGATTTGTTGCGCACGTTTGTCGCCGTGGCTGACACGGGTAGCGTCACAGACGGGGCGGCGCGCATCTACCGGTCCCAATCCGCTACCAGTCTTCAGATCAAGCGCCTTGAAGCGATCCTTGGACAATCCGTTTTTGAACGGCACGGTCGCGGTGTGATCTTGAACGACACGGGACGTCGGCTGCTGCCGGCCGCCAAAGAAGTAACCGAACGTCTTGACGCTGTACTGCGCGATATTTCTCAAGGTGCTGTAACGGGCAAGTTGCGCTTGGGGGTCCCTGATGATCACGGACGTGCGAAGCTTGCAGGAATCATCGCGGCTTTCACCCGTCATCACCCGAAGGTGGAATTGGATGTGACCTGCGCCTTGAGCACGGGCTTCCCGGATGCGTTGGACAAGGGATTACTCGATCTCGCTGTCTATGAGGTGGAACGTCCCTCGCAACATGAAGTCGTGCTGTTCGAAGACCCAACCTGTTGGCTGTCATCGGCGCATCGAGATTTCTCGGCCGACGGCTGCCTGCCAGTGGCCTTGTTTGATCATGCCTGCTGGTGGCGAGATGCGGCTATCGAGTCGCTGGAGGCGCGAGGGAAACCATATCGCGTGATCTACTCCAGCCAAAGCGTCTCGGGCGTCCTCGCAGCTGTTGAAGCAGGTATCGCGATCGGTCTGCTAGGCCGCTCGTCGTTGCATTCTGGCCTATCGGTTGTGGGAAAGAAGCTTGGCTTCGGAAAGACACCAGCCTCTAAACTGGTGATGCGGGCAAGTGAGACAAAAAAGGCTGGACCGCAGGACGCGATGCAAGAGGCTATCCGTACCGCGTTTAAGGTCTAGAAAGTCGACTGTTTCTTCCGGTCTTGGTGAGCGTGGATCCAGACATGACATTTGCGGCGTACGGCACCGACTTCTCCTAAGGGTGGAAAGCGTGAACTCGGTGCGCGGGCAACCAACCGCGGGGGTGCCGGCTTCGCAACCGTTCGTCAGATGAGCTTTTCGAAGTAGACACGATGAAAACCGTCTTCGGTTTTTCGCTCTATCTCCCGATACCCGAGACGGGGATAGATCGTCAAATTCGCAGACATTTTCTCGTTGGTGTAAAGTTTGATGGATCTTGCCCCTGACGACTTGGCTGTCCGCTCGCACAGTGCAATCAAGCTCTTTCCAATGCCGCCTCCGGTCGCGTCCGAGCGAACCGCCACATTTTCAAGCAAGACGTGATCGTCTTCTCGAAAGAAAACAATAAATCCAATGACATTGGTTTGGTCTTCGACAGCGACATACACACGTTCTTCCGCGATCAGGGAAGCGAAGTCTGCAACCATGGGAGCCGGTTTTTTCCCGATCGCCTCCACATACTGTTCATATGCATCCTCGGCACAGGCGCGAACCGCAGCTTCATCGGCAGCCTGTGCCTGTCTGATTTCATAGTTTTTGCTCATCACTTACCCTGGTCTGGTAACCTCAGGACATTAACGCAGTCCTGCGGAAAATCCGCCTCGGAGGCAAACTGGCTTTCGCATTGGCTTGCGTCCCGTCTGCGCCACTGAGCTCTCTTGCGAATTGGCCAGCAACCACAATGCCTAGTCGCCGGCAGGTATCTGCCATCGCGTTGCGCGCGCCCAATCCTCGGCCGCGACCATTATCAGGTCAAAGACTGGGTCCTTGATCTGATAATACGCGTCAGCATCTTGTGAAAAGTGGGCGGCCAGGCCGAGTTTAATCTCGCCATATGCTGCAGCAGCCAAGGGATGTGCACGCAAATAATCGCGGCACAGCAACGGATATCGCTGATTGAACCGGCCTCGCTCTCTCACATGGATGTTTGCAGAGATTGGGTCGCTTGTCTTGAAGTACTGTTTGGCCAATTCCGCCATGGGCAAAGTCATGCCCGGCGGACAATGATCCCGTTCTACGGCTCTGTGTACGAACCCTACGCCTTCCATCTCCTTCTTGTTCAGATCATCAAGCGATCCAACCGTGATCTGGATGTCAATGACGTTCTTGGCAACAAGGTTGGCGACTGAGGTCGAGCCAATGTGATGGATTACGGCATCTTGGGGCACGACAGCCACAAGAGCAGACTTGACCGTCTTGAATTGCCTCGGCCAGTCGGGGTCGGCAGGGAGGATGCGGAACGACACGGATAGTTTCTTTCATAAGTTGGACTATTCAGCGAACAGTCGTGCCGGGTTAGACACTGCAGAGGCAAGGTCGGCGTTCAGACGTCTTCTTCGAAAACATCTTCAATGGTTTTGCCGAAGAGACGGGCGATCCGGAAAGCCAGCGGTAAGGACGGGTCAAATTTTCCATTCTCAATCGCGTTGACCGAGTTTCTTGAGATGCCGAGCTCTTTCCCCAAATCAGCTTGCGTCCAACGCCGCTCGGCGCGCAACACACGAATCTTATTTTTCATGGCAACAACAACTTAGCGTAGGATTTCAGGCGCATTGATTGGTATTTCGCAGCACTTCCAGCATTTGGAGTCATCGCTTGGACGCCCACCAGATCGTAAGTCCGATGATGAAGGTTATAACCATCAAACTCAAAGTGAACATCACACCCATCCCGAACCCTGCGGCTGTCGGGAGCAGATCGCTTCTCGTGTTCGTTGCCAATGAGGCGATCAGGTTTTGCAGGCTTGGCGTTGCGACCATGACCGTTACAAACGTCAGGCAGAGCGGAACGCTCGTGCCACTGGCGAAGGCGAGCGCGTATCTCGCATGGGCCGATTGCACTTCATCTGGTCCCCGAAAGACCGTGAAGAAACACCAGGCTGCATATGAAATGCACGCAAGTACAAATGCGAACTGCACGAAAAAGGGCGGGTCAATCGCCAACAGAACTGCCATGCAGACGTAAATAACCACCAAGGTGACGAATTGAGAGCGTTTCATGTAGAACATGCCGACTTTCCTGCTTTAACAAGTCTGATGTGGTCGGGTGCCGGGGCATGGGCGTTTCAGGGAAAGTCCGATTGAACGACAGCCCCAATCCCCTCAAATCACTGCATTATCTATCGTTTTGAAACCCACCAGATCGACTGGGAAATTGCAAACGTGAGGCATAGGGCAACCGTTGTTAAGGAGACCCCTAGTCCAAAGCCTGCCGCAGCAGGCGATAGATTGCTGAGAACAGCCAGGCTGGAAATCGCGCGCTGAATATCAGGCACGGCAATCATAAGCAGTACAAACCCGACTGCGAGCGGGACGCCGTATCCGCTGGCGGCTGCGAGCGCATATCTTAGACTTGCCGACTGAAGCTCATCCGTATTGCGAAAACTGGCAATGAATAGTCTCGCAGACCAGGTGAAGCAAACCACCACGAATAGGACGGTAATGAAAAACGGGGGTGCAAACACCCAGATATAGGCGATGCCGAGGGCGCAAATGACATAGGTCACAATCTGTAAACGTCTCGAAGCCGGCATGAAAAGTCTCCTTATCCATATGACAAGCTTACTTGTCTATTTTGGATTGGAAAATGTCAAGTGAACTTGTCATCAGTAATGGCGATTTTTTGGAAAAGCGACTTGAAGCCCGTTTGCCGGTATCTGCATTGCAGTCCTGTTGTGCAATGACGAAGGCGAAAATGACAGCGGACAGGGAGACAAGGTACCGGAGGGTTAACCCCCACAGGTCGTCATCCCCGACCTGATCGGGGACGACGCCGGCGGGCAGCGGCTGCCGGGGCAAGCAGCTCTTCCAGCTGGTCCGGGCCGCTGCTCGACTTGCGACTGAGGCGCCTTTACCGTATTTCAGCTTTGTGCCGACGAGCGGACGACAATGTCGCCGACTTCAACGTCCGATGGTTGGTCAATGGCAAAGGCTATCGCTTGCGCAATTGCATTGGGTGACAGCCCGATTTCATCCATTCGTTTTTCGATGGCGCCTTTCATGGCCTGATCTGTTATGGAACTGGCAAATTCCGTTTGAACGAAGCCGGGCGAGACATTTGTGAGGCGCAAGTTAGGGCCAGACTCTAGTCGCAACGCCTCACCAATCGTTCGCAATGCATTTTTCGTCGCGGCGTAGACGGCCATCCTTGGAGCGATGACCAATCCGGCTGTTGAGACAACATTGACGAAGTGTCCGCGGCCTTGCTGTCTAAAGATTGGCAAGGCTGCCGCAATCCCATAAAGCGGCCCGCGTAGATTGACATCAATCATTGCGTCCCAATCATCGACTTGAAGGTCATCAAGAGCCGATATTGGGCCAATCCCGGCATTGTTGACGAAAGCATCTAGCTGGCCGTACCGATCCAGCGCTTTAGCCACAAAAGCCGATACACTGGCACGGTCAGTTATATCCAACTTGCAGGCGAGCGCATCGCCGCCGTGCGAACGGATGTCTTCTGCGACGGCCTCAATTTTATCAGCGCGTCGTGCACCAATCACGAGCTTTGAGCCACCTTTCGCCAATAGCCTTGCCGTCGCAAGTCCAATTCCGCTGCTGGCTCCTGTGATAACAACAACTTTGGGGGTCGTATCTGGCATGGCATGTCCTGTGTTTCTTAGTTGAATCTCCTCAAAATTGATTGCGTGCGGTAGATTTTCTATACTTTAAAATCCAGATTTCTATAGAGATCGTCCGTATGACTGATGTGCTCTCCGATGTGTTGAACCACCTCGATTTACGCAGCTTGCGTTGCACGCGGTTAGAAGCCGCTGGATCATGGTCATTGCGATTTTCTCTTCGCACGACTTTAAAATTTGTCGCCGTGATGAAAGGGCAAGCCTGGCTTATTCCTGATGGTCAAGAAGCCGTCCATCTTTGTGAGGGGGATGCATTCTTCCTTGCGAATGCAGCAGGTTATGTCATCGCAAGCGATCCAGCCTTGACGCCAAGAGATGGGCTAAAGGCTTTCGATTGGGAGGCTGGGGAAACGGCATGTTTTGGCGGCGACGATACGATTATGCTTGGTGGTGGTTTCGATGTGCATGGCGGCCCCATCGACTTTCTGCTCAAAGCCATGCCGAATGCAATCCAGATTTCGGCGCAAGATCAATCGGCGACGGCGCTGCGTTTATCTCTATCTCTCCTGAACAGCGAATTGGAGAGCCCCAAGGTGGGAAATGATGCTGCGAGCAAAAGCCTTGCGGATGTTATGCTTGTCCATGCGCTGCGGATATATGCGTTGGGGGACGGTTGTCGTTCAGCTGCATGGTTGAATGGCCTTGCAAGTCCCCAAATCAGGCAGGCATTGGAATTGATGCATGGCAATCCCGAGCATGCGTGGACAGTTGGAGAGTTGGCAAGCGCGGTCGGCATGTCCCGTTCGTCTTTTGCCCGGGCCTTTTCGGCAAAGGTTGGGCAGCCACCTTTGGGCTATTTGACCCATTGGAGACTGGAGCGCGCATGTGCCGCCTTGCGAAAAGGCGTGGAACCGATGTCACGCATTGCTCAAGCAGCTAGCTACGGATCTGAAAGTGCCTTTGGATTAGCATTCAAGCGGCAGTTTGGCATCTCACCAGGGAGATATCGGAAGGATAAAACTGGAACGGATCGCTCAAGAGCTGTCATTGGCCCTTAGCGCGGCATTGAGCATTCTGGGTTCGAACCGGTTATGCGCTTTGTTATTCTCGAAGGTTTGAAAACGGCCGAGCCTATCGGGCGAATTGCGCGCGTGAATGTACGCCTTGCTGATCGCTTGAATTCAACCGCCCATCCGGCGATGCGCTCCCACCCGGCTCCTTTCTCTTGTTTCTCAGTTCCGATTGGATCCCTCGCCAATCAATTGCTGCCTCTGCTCGACTTGCCACTGAGTTACCTTGACCGCCAACCCAATCGAAGGCTGAAATGCGCCTTCATTTCGGACGTTCATCGGGTTGATAACGGGCCCCGCAAGCTGACTTTCGTTCCAAACTTAGCAAATTTATGAGATGGGCGAGTAGCGGTCATCTATCGCGATTTTAACGGGCAATTGCAACGCGGGCGAAGCTGTCTTTCACAGCGGCTGCACTAAAGCCCACCTTGGCTAAGAATGCAGACCGTCCTTTTGGTTTGGCTAATTTCCGATAGCGCTGCGTGTCGTGATGCCCTTGGCAGAACGATGTGGGTGTTTTCTGATGCAAACAATAGATACGTCAAAGGGCGCCTAAAACAGACTTTAAGTATAATATTTTGGACTTTGCGTTATTCATAGTTCGGAGAAATGCGTGGATATGTATGCTCCGAACCTATCAAGAGGAGCACTTCATGTCCTACCTGACAATCAACCGACGCGCCGCACTTATGGGGGGCGCTTTGGCTGTCGCCGCACCCGCAGTGCTGTCATCTGCCACATTCGCAGCCGCGGCAAGCGGGTCTGACCTGCCGATGCGCGCCGTTGCACAGTTTTCGCTCGGTGACATGAAGATCACGGTGATAGACGATATGCTCTTCACTGTCCCGACCGCGATCTTCGGTGCCAACCAACCCGAAGGCAGCGTCGATACGCTTTTGGGCAAATATGGGCTCGCCCCAGAGTTCGCGAACATGCAAGGTCAAGTTCTGCTGGTAGAGACCGGCGACGCAAAAGTCTTGATCGATACCGGCCAGGGGGATGTGTCTCTACCCGATGCGGATGTCGACAATGGCCGCCTGTTCGCGGGTCTTAAGGCTGTTGGCACATCGCCAGAGGACATCACTCATGTCATTCTCACCCATGGTCACTTTGACCATATAGGTGGTGTGTCAAGAAACGGCGTCGCATGTTTTCCCAATGCTACACATTACATGAATGGCGCCGAACTGGATTATTGGACCGCCACGCCGCCCAGCGAGGCCAATTTCGAGACGCTCATGATCAGCATTGGCAATGACAAGCTGGGCCCAATCAAGGACAAGATCACAACTATCAGCGATGGCGATGAAATTGTTCCTGGTATCAAGGTAATAGACGCGCCGGGCCACACGTTGGGCCATATGGCGGTTCAATTGACCAGCGGCGGCACGTCGCTTTTGCATCTCATCGACACTTCTGTGCACTATCTTGTTGGTACGAACGAGCCGGAATGGGCCTTGGGTATCGAGCATGATCCTGCGAAGGCTGTTGAAACACGACGGAAGCTTTTCACCTTGGCGGCGGAGGAAAACCTGCTCGTGGCAGGTTACCACTTCCCCTTCCCGGGAGTAGGGCGTATTTCGCTCAACGGGGACCACTTCTTGTATACACCTGTATCAGTGTCCTAAGCTGGACCAGACCCGCGGTGAAAGCTACCGCGGGTCACTTGAAGGGGTATGTGGGGGGCACGATGGATCCGCTGAGCGACGTTCTGGACCTGCTAGACTTCAAAAGCTCAATTTATTTCCAGAAGGACTTTTGCGGCAATTGGAAAATGTCCATCGCCAATACCGGTTTTGCGCAGTTTCATTTCATTGTGCGCGGTGCAGCCGTTATTGAGCATGAAGGTCAACTTGAGCAACTATCATCGGGTGACCTGGTCGTATTCCCTAAGGGTGCCACGCACGCGATAAGCGACAAACCCGACAGCCCGGCCACCTCTGGACAGGACGTCATCGCACAAATGCAAGGTGGGGATGAGCCTTTCCTAGCAGGTGAAGCCACGACCCGGATGGTGTGCGGTCATTTCGAGTATGATCTCACCCACCAGCATCCGCTTGTACGGGAGTTGCCGTCACGGATACTTCTCAAGACCGGTGAGTTGGAAATGGGGGCGCTTGTGTCGCCCCTCATATCTTTGATTGTGAATGAAACGCTCAAAAAAGAGATGGGCAGCCGAACCGTCACACAGCATCTTTCCCAGGCACTTTTTGCATCCGTTTTGCGGGCGTATTTCGAACAGGAGGAAAACCCGCCTGGGTTCTATTCCGGGATTAAGGACCCACGGATTATCCCGGCACTGTCGGCCATCCATGAGCCCGACGGATGGAAACACAGCCTTGCCGATCTTGCATCCATTGCAGGGATGTCGAGGTCTTCTTTTGCGTCAAAATTCAAAGAACATGTAAGGCAAACACCGGGCGACTATGCGTTGAACTGGCGTATGTTCAAGGCAAGCCAAGCGCTCGAAAAGCCGGGTCTAACCATTGACCAGATCGCCCAAGACTTTGGATATGGCTCTGGTAGTGCATTTTCGCGCGCGTTCCGCGCAGTCATCGGCGCGAGTCCAAGTCAGCTGAGAAGTGCCAAGCTGCGGACATTGGGGCAAGACGCAGCATGATGTCGTCGGGCGTTCGAACCAATTGTTTGACGAAGCGCGCCCAGTTGGCTCGATTCTCACTCCCGCTTCCCCCTCCCGCCAATCAATTGCTGCCTTAGGGTCAAAGCTGGTGCAGGAGAAGGGGGCTGTTATGCGTCCTATGAATCGGTCCGGGGCCCCGGGCCGGGTGAACTCCGGATTTCTCATGTCTGTTTCTGCTTCTGCCGTTGTCGATGACCGTCAGCCCAATCGAAGGCTGTTGTGCGGC
Source organism: Labrenzia sp. CE80 (assembly GCF_009650605.1). Taxonomy (NCBI): domain Bacteria; kingdom Pseudomonadati; phylum Pseudomonadota; class Alphaproteobacteria; order Hyphomicrobiales; family Stappiaceae; genus Labrenzia; species Labrenzia sp. CE80. The sequence continues at coordinate 1,922,425 of NZ_WAJT01000001.1, read as the reverse complement.
CCCATGTCGGACGTTCAAGACGTTGGATTCGTTGCCCGAAAGCAGACGCGCATCCGAAATGCAGCGAATTCACCGGATGGGCGGGAAGCGGACTTTTGTTGCAACGCCCTCAGATGACCGCTGTGCGGGCGAAACGGGCCTCTGATTTGCTCTGTCAAAGGTCCGAAAGTGAGTTCAACCGTCTTCGCAGATTGATGTGAGCGTATTCAGTGCATTGATCGCTGCGGGCAAACCTCCGTAGAGTGCCATTTGCCAGATTATTTCGGCGATTTCTGTCTCGCTCAGTCCGACTTTGAGACCTGCCTCAATGTTGATGCGCAATTGCGGCCCAGTTTGGCCGCCCATTGCAGCCTATGCTGCTATTGTAGCGATGTAGCGGCATTTAAGATCCAAGCCGGGGCGCGCATAAAACTGTCCAAAGGCCATATCTACGACCGTATCCGACATGCCCGGCAGAAGGTGCCCGTATCGTTTAGTCAATGCCGCCTTCAAACCGGGATTGAGTTCATTCGCCAAGTCTGCGCCGGTTTTGTAGGTCATCTCAACACCCCTCCCAGAGTGAAACCACCATCGACAACGATGTCTTGACCCGTCACGAATTCGGAGTCCTCCGACAGGAGCCACAGTGCTGTGCCGACGATGTCTTTGGGTTTCCCGTTCCGCCGCAAGGGCGTATGGTCGGACAGGCGATTAGAAACATCAGGATCCAACACTTCATCAGCCATTGGTGTCAGAATAATTCCAGGGCTGATCGCATTCACACGATTCCCACGCGGTCCCTCTTCGACGGCACAGACACGCATCATCGCTAGCAAACCGGCTTTGGTTGCGGCATATGCTCCTGTTCCGGGCATGACAGAACTGGCAGTCCATGACGCATTGATGAGGACCGAGCCTCCGTTCATGTGGCACAGAGACTTCGCAACGGTCTGTTGCGTGCCAATCAGGTTGATCCGAACCAGAGCTTCGAAATCTTCGGCGTCTGTGTCCTGAACGGATTGAAACTCTCCCAAATGTCCGGCATTAGCAAACACCGCATTCAATGCCCCATACTCATCGACAATGCTGTCAATATTCTTGGAAATTTCCTGTGGCTTAGCAATGTCGCAGACCTGAACCCGGGCAGAGCCGCCCGCCTGATGTATTTCATCTGCTACGGCCTCAAGCAGGGTTTCCCGCCGCCCCCAAAGCACGGCTGTTGCGCCTTCTTGTGCAAGCCCAACTGCAGTTTCCCGCCCCATGCCGGTTCCCGCACCGGTGACCAATACCACACGACCTTCAAAACGTTTTCTCATAGTGTTTCTCTCATTGCATCAGCGTGAAAGCAGTTTAGATTGAGAAGGAATTTAGAGAAATTTCCAAAATTCTTTCTGCATAGAAAAGGATTTCTTTTGAATGGATCTCTTCGTTGCGATGCGCACTTTTGTTGAAGTGTCGCGGGCGGGTTCGATGAATGCGGCCGCGCTTAAATTGAATGTCAGTAGCGCACTGGTTGGTCAGCGGATCGCGGGATTAGAAGACCACTTGCAAACCCGACTACTGAACCGGACAACGCGTCAACAAAGCCTGACGGACTTTGGGCAGATCTATCTGGAACACTGTCAGGATATTCTTGAGTTGGTGTCCATCTCAGAAGGCAAGGCAAGTGATCAGGCCGAGCATTTACACGGGCGACTGCGCATCACCGCACCGGTCAGCTTTGGTACAGCTGCCTTGATGCCTGCCCTCAAGACCTTTACCAAGACTGCGCCAAAGGTCGAGGTCGAGCTATGCTTGTCAGATCGAAACGAGGATCTTCTGGCAGACGGATTTGATGTGGCCTTCAGGGTTGGCCCTCTTGAAGACAGCAGCCTGATGCAAGTAAAACTCGCTCCCTACAGAATGGTTGCCTGTGCATCACCAGATTACCTGGGAGCACATCCTGTGCCACAAAACCCCACGGATCTGCATCACCTACAGGCAGTCCTATTTACAAAAACTGGCCGTAAACCCTGGCGCTTTACCAAAGGAGCCGAGACGATAAGCTGGACGCCCAAAGCGACCGTCTCCGTCAACTCTGGCCAAGCGGTTTTGAACGCCGCAAAGGCAAGTATGGGGATTGTGGTTCTACCCGAAGTCCTGGCCCGCGATGATATTGCTGCAGGCAAGCTTGTCCCAGTCTTGGCCGATTGGTCACTGCCCGAACAGCCAATGTCGCTGCTCTTTCAGCGCGACCGATATCAATCCCAAAGGATGCAAGCCTTTATTGAATTTGTTCGTTCTACATTCAAGGCTCGGTCATTACGTGCGGCACAACTGAACTAGATTTGGAACGCAGCCATTCTCCCGCTCTGCGCAATGAGCCGAGGGCAGCTTTGGGCCGAATCCGGTCGCGAATCTGATCTGTGCGAATGTCCGCTACGCGGACAAAGTGCGCCTCCGCCGCATCTTCACCAATGGCCGCTTTCGGATCGCTGTATGCGCTGGGAAGTCTATTTTCGACTAAACATGCAGCACTTGAGACCGGAAAAGAGAACCGTAACATTTTGAGAACGCACGCGCATCGTGGCCCAATTTCTTGCCATTACATTTTGGTGGCTGGTACTCAAACTCGCCGACTGTCTCACTTTTGCGGCAAGGACCAAGGCATGAAAATTTTCTGCACGAGGCCAACACTTTGAAATAGGACCAGTGACATTGCTACAAGTAACGTGAGGCCAGCCCAGGCCTCTGGCAGGCGGAACATCGATGTTGAAAACTGGATGAAGTAACCGATGCCAGCATCAGCGGCGACGAATTCGGCCACCACAGCCCCTATCACAGAGAGTGTTATGGAAATTTGTAATCCAGAAAAAATATAAGGCGTCGCAAAAGGTAGTCGGATCTGTGTGATTTCGCGGTACGCGGGGGCCCTTAAGGATTTGGACAATTCGATCAGTTCCGGCGGCGTTGCGCGCAGCCCTGTGGTCATTGAGACAACCAACGGGAAGAATGCAATCAGGAAGGTGATCAACACGCGGGGCGCTTCATCAGTTCCCAGGACAACGATGATGATCGGGGCAACGGCCACGACTGGAACGGATTGGATGACGACCAAAAGCGGATAAAACGCCCGCGACATAAACTCCGACCTCGCAAGACCCACCGCGATGGGCAGGGACACAAGGATCGCGACGACATACCCAAACAAGGCCACGCGCAAGGTCGCCCAGATATGTTCCATCCAACGGGCAAAAGGGACCGCGTCAAAGCCGCCGATGATGCGCGAGGGACCGGGCAGAATAAATGTCGGGATGGCAAATAGCCATGTGGATGTCTCCCAAACGATCAACAAGATGGCGAACGTCAAAGCAGGCAACAAACCGGGCGTGTGTATCACGCGGTCCAACAGGGGGGGCTTCGTTTGGGTGAGGAGGGACATCAGATTGTCTCCTTTGCGATCAACAGGCCGCGCAATTCACTAGCAAGGTCTTGGATTTCACTGGCGCGGAGTGTGTGTTCATCACGGGGACGTCCCAGCGGGACCTTGTAGTCGGCGATGATCTTTCCGGGACGCGCACTCATCACCAGAATACGGTCAGCGAGCAACAGAGCCTCGGGGATCGAATGGGTAATGAATAGAACTGTCTTTGGGCTGGATTGCCAAAGATCGAGCAACTCGTACCCCATTTGGTCACGGGTCAACGCGTCCAGAGCTGAGAATGGCTCGTCCATCAACAAGATATCGGGGTTTCGAAACAAGGCCCGCGCAATACCAACCCGTTGTTGCATCCCGCCAGAAAGCTCGCGCGGTAGCCGTTTTTCAAAGCCCGCCAACCCAACCTTTGCAATCACATCGTGCGCTACATCGCGGTCTTGTTTGCTAATGCGCCCACGCATGTGTTTGGCGGGAAAGGCGACGTTGTCTTCGACATTGGCCCAGGGCAAGAGTGTCGCTTGCTGGAACACGATTCCGACGTCATCGCGGGGTTCTGTGACTGGCATAGCAAAGACGCTTGCGGTGCCGGCGGTTGGCTTTACGAGGCCGGCGGTGAGCCGAAGGAGTGTTGATTTCCCACAACCCGAGGGCCCAAGCACCGCGACGAATTCATGGCGTTTGATGGCAAGGTTCACACCAGACAGCGCCGTAAGTGGCCCTGTCTGGGTTGCAAATGTTTGCCCAACGTCGGCAAAGGCGATTGCGTCTGGAGCACGGACCATCGGTGTCACTCGGTCGTTGCGAATGAGCGGTCGATCACCGTTTCAGGGTCGAACGCTGCTGGGTCTAGGCCTTGAGCGGCGGCAACACGCGCCCATGTTTTTGCAACGCGGTCCGCATCAAACGAGCCGAGGGGGAAGCTTTCTGTGATCTCGTTGAACGCCAAGACTGAAGAGTCCATCCAAGCGGCTTCAACCATTGCGGCATCCAGTTCGGGCACAATCGCAGCAACAGCTGTTCCAGCCGCCGCCGGATTTTCGTTTGCGAATTCCAAAGATTGCGTGAAGGCCGCGACAAACCGGCGGGCGACGTCAGGGCGTTCTGCCAAGAAGGTATCATTGGCGATCAACGCCGCTGAATAAAGCTCAAGCCCCGCATCGGACCATGGCAGAATGATCAGCTCTTTGCCTGCTTCGGCGGCTTGTGCCTCAAAGATGGAGACATTGGTTAGCCATGCGATGATCGCATCCGTGCGCCCTGTCATCAAAAGAGGGCCAAGTGCTCCCGGATCCGCTTTGGTCAGCTCGATCGCGTCTTCGCTTAAACCGTTGTCGGAAAGAACCAGCGGCAGATACACATTGGAAGAGGTGAATGGTGAGGTCGCAACCGATTTTCCCTCGATGTCCGTGAAGGATTCGATGCCGTTGCCAGCCAAGGTGTAAAACGCGTGGGGACCGGTGTTAAAAATCGACATGATCGCCGTGGCGGGGACGTCTTCGCTTGCCGCCGCCGCCATGAGCGCACCAATATCCGCGCTGCCAATGTCGGAGGTACCCGTCGCAATCTTGGTGATGGCTTCGGTCGAACCGCGGCCGGGAACGATGTTTATTTCAATCCCTGCATCCGCACAAAAGCCTTCTTCGATGCAGACATAAATCGGGGATTTGTCACCGCCGGGCAGCCAGTCCAACTGGTAATTCACCCGGTCCTGCGCGGTTGCCATCGTGGCGGCGCCGGCTGCGAACAGCAGCGGTAAAACTGTGCCAAAGATTTGTTTTTTCATGTCTTATCCTTCATGGTTTTGAGGGGTAATCTGGGATCACCAAAAGTCTTTGTGTGACCGCGCAATATCTTCTTCCAGCTCGGGGACGGGACCTTCGACAACAACGTTGCGCTGGCCTGCGGCCAACACCTGTCGGCAGGGCAAAGACATCGTCAAATTTTCAGTATTATCGCCAGTCAGAACGGCCAGACGTTCTTCGGTCATGCCGTACACCAGCCTGCCGATGCCCGCCCAATAGGTCCCGCCAGCACACATGCTGCACGGCTCAACAGATGTATAAAGCGTACAGCTTTCGAGGAATTCCGGCGTGTATTGCGCGGCGGCTGCACGGGCAACATTCAGCTCTGCGTGTCCCGTGCCCCCATCTACACTGTGCGTGTTTCCACTCGATAGGATGATTTTCCCATCAGCATCAGCAAGAAGCGCGCCAAAGGGATGATTTCCGCCTTCCCGAGACTGGTTGGCCAAACGGATGGTCTCTTGCAGCAATTCTAAGTCACGGGGGGTCATTTCAGTCCCTTGGCGTTTGATTGGTTACAACGACCATAAGAGGGACTAGTGTGTTCGAAAAAGTAGAATAAAAGCCACGCGGCGTAAGAAAAAATGGAACACTAATCAATGTCAGCGTTTTCCAAAGAACTTAAATCCTTTGTGGTTGTCGCCCACTCGGGATCCATCCGCGCAGCCGCAGAAAAGCTGAACATCTCTGCGCCCGCCCTCAGCAGGCAGATCAAGATGCTGGAAGAAAGCTATGGAAAAAAACTCTTGATCCGAAGCTCCGAGGGGGTCGTGCTTTCTGCAGAAGGAGCGGAACTTCGTACGGCGGCAACCGAATGGCTGGCCGCAGATGTCTCATTGTCCAAACGCTTCCATCGTGATCAAAAAAAGGCAGACCTGCGCCTTCGACTGGGGACAATGGCCGGTCTTGTCGACACTTGGATTCCAGCCCTCGTCGATAGATTGGAAGAGAGTTTCGATCATGTCGAATTGGACCTGGCAATCGGATCAACGGCTGAAATTATTAGTCGTGCTGAGGCACATGAACTTGATATTGCGGTCGCATTTAACTTGCCTAAGCTCACAAGTATGGTTGTTGCGGAATCCCGAGAATATCATCTCGGGGTGGTGTCTGCTTCGGGATATGGGCCCGCGGGTGATGGGCCGATCTCGCTGAAAGAAGCTCTGGATTTTCCATTGTGCTTGCCCAGTTCTGCACTGTCGATGCACACCCGGTTGATCGGCGAAATCCTGAGTGTTCGGGTCAGTCCGGATGTGCATGTCACGAGCAATTCTATTCCAGCCATTTTACACTTTCTAAGGCGTGGTCGCGGTATTGGCTTTCTGACGTGGCCTGATGTGGCGGGTGATGTTGCGGCAGGACACCTGACATTCCGCCCTTTGGCTGTTCGGCGACTGACCGAAACACTCTCAACAGCCATTTGCCGTGGGAACGACTTGGCGACCGCGACGCCTGTGGTAATGAAAGCGATTCAATCTACTTTGATTGACCTCGGGGAGTAAGCTATGGCGGCTAGAAGAGGTTCGCTGGCATGCCTCTGATTTTCCATGCAAAACGTTGCCACTTGGGCTGCTTGCACCATGTGCTATCCCGGCAGATGTCCCAGCCCCTGCATAGGGTCAAACCCCACAGGCCGTCATCCTGAAGTAAGGGCGCGCCGACCAAACTTTCGTATCGACGTCGTGTCCTGCAGCGTTCGCCTACGTCGAATTGACCTCTTCAGTTCAGAACGAGTCCTGGAAAGACCGATATTAGTGCTACCAGTACCAGAATGCAGGCGAGGAAAGGTATCACGCCAGCAATGACTGTGCCGACATGGCCTCGCCCACGCACACTCTGGACGATATAGAGATTCATGCCGACAGGCGGGGTGATCAGGGCCAGCTCGCACATCATCACCAAGAAGATGCCAAACCACACCGATGAATAGCCCAAATGGTCGATGATTGGCCAAATGATCGGGATCGTGGTGATCATCATCGCGAGGGCATCGAGAAAGCAGCCGAGCAGGAGATAGAGGCAAACGATGATGAGCAGCACCACCAGAGGTGATGCGCTGATGTCTGCAACAGCACCGGAGACGAGCTTCGGCACGCCGAGAACACCAAGAATGAAATTCAGATATGCTGCTGCAACCAAGATGAGCAGCGTCATAGCCGTGGTCGAGATCGTCGCAAGCATTGCATCACGCAGCATCCTGAGGTTCAGCTCGTGATGAAATCCGACAAGAAGCAGTGCTGCCAGCACGCCCACACCAGCCGCTTCGGTCGGTGTTGCCCAACCGCCATAGATAGAGCCCATAATGATGATGAAGATGATCAGCGGCGGCAACAGGTCTACAAGACGCTTGCGGCGCTCATGCCAGGGCGCAAGCTTGCCGCGCGGGCCCGCGATTTCCGGCTTTATTGTTGCCGAGACGGCGACGATAGCGACGAACATGGCTGCGAGGACGAGGCCGGGCAGGATACCGGCCGTAAACAGCGCACCGATCGACGTGTTGGTGATCGCGCCATAAATAATCAGGTTGATTGAAGGTGGGATCAGGATTCCGAGGGTGGCGCCGGACGCGATGGTTCCGGAGATCCAGCGCTCCGAATAGTTCTGGGCGCGAAAGGTCGGAAACGCTACCGTGCCGATGGTCGCCGCGGTGGCGACGGAAGAGCCGGAGATGGCAGCGAAGATCGTCGAGGCGAATATGTTGGTGTGCAGCAGTCCGCCCGGCAGCGGCTTCAGCCAGTCGGAAAGCGCACGGTACATTCTCTCGGTTATGCCACCGCGGACTAGGATTTCTCCCATGAACACGAACAGCGGAATGGCGACGAGCAGAAAATTGTTCAGCGTTCCCCACATAAAGGTGCCGAACGGGTTAAGCATTGCGTCTCCGAAATACCACCATGCTCCCAGAACGGAAACTGTAAACAGAGCCACGGCTATGTGTAGGCCTACGAAGAGTAGGAATAAGAGTAACGCAAAGCCGATGAGCGCGCCTTCCAGGCCGATCATGCCGACACCTCCTTGTGGGATTCGTCGATATAGTCCTCGACCTCGTCCTCTATTGTGGCGGGAGCGTAAAAACGGGCGACCTCGTCAGGCGCGCGGACCAGCAGAAAGAGGCTGTGCAGCGTCGTTGCGAGTCCGGTGAGGGCGAAAAATGCCATGCCGAGGAACCACATGCTCTGCGGGATCCATAGTGGTGTCTGCAGCGGTGTGTTGGTGACGGTTCCGAATTTCAATGTCTGGGACAGTTCGCCCCAGGCGTGCCAGGACATAAACAGACCCATGGTACAAATCGCTGCGAGGGCGACGACGTGGAGAATATCCTGAAGCCTGGATGGCAGAATCCTGAGCCCGAGATCGATACGAGGGTGGCCTTTTGCCAGCAGCGTATAGGACAGGCCGAACGAGCCACATAATGCCAGTGTGTATTCGCCGAGTTCGTCCGTGCCTTGCAGGGACTGCCCGAATAGACTGCGACCGGCGATATCAACCCCGATGAGGATTGAAAGGATGGCGACCGCCAGGCCGGCTGCAAGAGCCAGAGCCATGGCGACCGCCTCCATGCCGCGCAAAAACCAGGGCTGGTTTGCGGGCGCGTTCATCATTGGATCATTAGGCCTCGTGCCTTGCCGACCGTCTTATTCCAGATTTCGGTGCAGCCTTCATAGGATGCTTCGCACTTGGCTGCCCATTCGGGAAGGATCTTCGAGATGGCAATCTCCGCGACCTTTGCCTTGTCTGCATCTGAAACTGGAGCCAACGTCATGTCATAGGAAGTGTAGATTCCATCAGCCGGGCAATCGCCGCCTGTAGAGCAGGCTTGTGCGATGCCATTGGTCTCGACGGCAAGCGTCCATAGCTTATCCTCAAGCGTTGTCATGGCAGCCGCGAAGGCGCTGCCCTCTTCATCCGACAAGCTGTTCAGCCAATCGAGATTAACGAGATGCGCCTGGACTGAGCCCGATACCGAAAGGGGGTAGAGAGACTTCGTGACTTCCGGCCATTTGCCGGTGTTGGACGAAGTCGGCGAGGTGACGCCGCAGGATGCAACGCCGCGCTGCAGGGCCGGATAGACTTCTGGGAAGCTGAGGGTGACAGGCGTCGCACCAAGGTTTTCCAGCAGGGTCGACATCGATGCTGTGAACGAGCGGACCTTGAGTCCGTTCAGGTCATCGAGATCGTTGATCTCATCTCCACACAGGAATACCTGCGGACCGAATGGCCAGATTGCTATGGCCTTAACGCCGAACTTGCCGCTTAGGCGTTCGTTGAAGGCATCGCGATACGCGTCGACGGCATCCTTGAGCTCACCCATGTCCGTGGAAACGCCAATGAGGTCGATGCCTTCAAGAAACGGATCATCTTTTGCTGCGGAGCCGACCTGGGCCGTGACCACCTGAAAGCTGCCTGATCCCGCCAGGCGCAGCGCATCGGCCAAGTTTAGACCGAGCGCCTGAAACTCATTGCGATTGATGGTGAAGCCTTCACCATCCAGCGTGTTTATGGCTTCCATTTCGACGGGATACTGAGCGGCTTGCTGCTGGCTCTGGGTCAACCAGCTGATGTCTGCGGCAAAGGCGGGCATAGCCGCAAGCAATGCGGCAAAGGTGGTAAGGGGAATAATGCGCATGCGTGTGCTCCTGTTTGATCTAGAAGATGCAAACGGCAGTGCAACGACCGTGCCAGAATAAGTAAAAATAACATATATATATTATTGGAAAAATCGAATAAATAGGACCAAATAGCGCAAGGCATTATTCTTATATATGAATTTGATTTGTCATTTTCATGAGAGCTTGTGGGCCGCTGCCCATATCCCTTGTCTCCACTCTCGCTTGCCTTAAGGTAAGTGTGTAGGTGCCGCATAAATCGAATAGATAACAGGCAATATCATGCTTTATTGCATGTTTTTTGGCTTTTCATGACAGTGGCTTGATGCTGAATATCCCTATTTTGTTTTTGATTTGCGTTTCAAAGCGCCTCCCGACTTGAATTTTAGTCGTTGTACGATATTAATTTTTCATATAGTAATATATGGATTTTCTTATATAGGGATATAGCATGGCGACTGCCCAAAATCCGTTGAGTGCGTCCCTGCTTCGAGTGTTTTCGGTATTGTGTGAGGAACAAAGCGTCACGCGGGCAGCCGAAAAACTTGGCATGAGCCAGCCGGCCACAAGTCTGGTGCTCAAGCAACTTCGTGAAATCTTCGATGATCCTCTTCTGGTTCGCGCCCACAACGGCATGGTACTGACCGACAGGGCCAGCCAGCTTAAGTCATCGATCCGTAATACACTTTCTGAACTCGATGATTTGCTCGTCAGGCCGGAAGCATTCGACCCTTCGGAAACCCAGAGGACCTTTACGATTGCTCTGCCCGATCACATCCTGCCGTTGACATTCAACCGCTTTATTCAAGAGTTTCGTCGGCGGGCACCTGAGGCGCGGCTGGTTATGCGTGCACTCAGTCCTGACTATGATTTCGAGGGAGCTTTGGCTGACGGTGCCGCCGATATTGTCATCTCTAACTGGCCGACGCCGCCGCCGACACTCCGGCGCTCTGTGCTTTTCGAAGATCAGTTTGTCTGCCTCGTCGATCGCAATCACGAATTCACCCGTCGCAAGGCAACCGTCGAGGAGTATCTACAGGCTCACCATATTGCTCCTGCAGATTATGCAATTGCCCATCGCGGCGTTGTTGAGACGCATCTGAGTTCGTTGCGCCTGCAGCGTAGTCGCGACGTTGTCATCTCATATTTCTTGATGGCCCCTTATCTTCTGGTCGGTACCGACCTAGTCTTCACTGTCACTCGCCATTTTGCCAATCATTTCTCCTCTATTTTGCCGCTGGCAATTGTCGAGTCTCCGCTGGAGTATCCGAAAATCCAATTTTACCAACTCTGGCACGAGCGTGCCCACAACTCGCTGATGCATCGGTGGTTCCGTGAAACGATCGGTGTCATGCGGGCCTCACGTCCGGACCTTTTCTAGACGACGAGGGGCGGGCTCGACGATACGTTCCTACGCGTGCCATTCTCCCGGCTAACCTTTCCACTTCCCCCTCCCGCCAATCAATTGCTGCCTTAGGGGCAAAGCTGGTGTAGGAGAGGGGAGCTATTGTGCGTCTTATGAATCGGTCCGGGTCCCGGGACCGTGTGAACTCCGGATTTCTCATGTCTGTTTCTGCTTCCGCCGCCGTCGATGACCGCCTGGCCCGGCGCAATGCGCTGTTGCTTGCCATGGCCCAGGCCGTCGGGGCGGCTTCTGCGTCGATCGTGATCATCACCGGCTCCCTGGTTGGCTACATGCTGCTGGGGGAGAACAAGTCGCTGGCGACCGTGCCGGTCTCGGCCATGGTGCTGGGCACGGCGCTGGGTACCTTGCCGGCCGGCATGATCATGCGCCGCTTCGGTCGCCGGCCAGGCTTTATGGCTGCCTGCTTGATGGGCTGTGTGGCCGGTCTTCTGGCCGCCTTTGCCATCTTCATCGAGGATTTCCTGCTGTTTTCCCTGGGCGCCTGCCTCACTGGCTTTGCCAATGCCTTTGCCCAGCAATACCGCTTTGCAGCCGCCGACACCGCCAGCGACGCGTTCAAGCCCAAGGCGATCTCCTGGGTCATGGCCGGCGGAGTGCTGGCCGGCATTGTCGGACCCCAGACCGTGATCTGGACCAAGGACGCCTTTGACCCGATCCTCTTTGCCGGCACCTATGTGGCCCAGTCCGGCCTCGCGCTGATCTCGCTCGTGCTGGTTGCCTTCCTGAAGATCCCGAAGCCCGTGCACGTCAAAGGCACTCCGCGCGGTGGCCGGCCGCTTGGCCAGATCATGGCCCAGCCGCGCTTCATCGTGTCCGCTGCCTGCGGCGTCACATCCTACGCGCTGATGAGCCTGGTGATGACGGCAACACCACTGGCGATGATTGCCTGCGGTCTGTCGGAGACCGATGCGGCGCTGGGCATCCAGTGGCACGTTCTGGCCATGTTCGGCCCCAGCTTCTTCACCGGCAGCCTGATCGCCCGCTTCGGCAAGGAGCGCATCGTTGCCATCGGCCTTGCCATGCTGGCCGCTTGCGCCATCGTGGCGCTGATGGGCATCGAGCTGGTGCATTTCTGGAGCGCGCTGATTCTGCTTGGTCTGGGCTGGAACTTCGGCTTCATCGGCGCAACGGCCATGCTGACGGACACCTATCAGCCCGAAGAGCGCAATATGGTGCAGGCCACAAATGATTTCCTGGTCTTCGGCTTTGTCGCCTTTGCCTCCTTCTCCTCCGGCCAGCTGCTGGATGTCTTCGGCTGGTCGACGGTCAACTGGTTGGTGTTTCCCTTCGTTTTGCTCTGCCTGGTTTTGCTTGGCTGGCTTTTGACCCATGAACGGCGAAACAACGCCGTCTGAGGGTCAAGTGCTTGTTGCGCCGCAAGAAAAGAAAAGTGAATGCTGCATTGCGTGCCAGTAAATTGCTGCATCGCGTCTTAAAATTCCCAAGGGTGAGTTTTAAGTTAATTCAACGAGTAACTTGACGGCACTTGGATTTTTGCTGCTATCGTAGTTTCCGTGTTGACGGACCGGTCTTGCCGGTTCGGTCAAGGGCGAGCCGGATCGAAACACAAGAACAAACCAGCTGACATCGGGCTCGCGACATTTCTGGGAGGAATTATGAGCGAGTTAGTCGTCATCATTGTCTGTGGGCTCTTGTCCATTGCCTACGGGGGCTGGGCCATCCAGTCGGTCATGGCCGCCGATGCCGGATCGGAGCGCATGCGCGAAATAGCCGGCGCAATTCAGGAAGGGGCTCAGGCCTATCTGACACGCCAGTACACAACGATCGCCATTGTCGGGGCGGTCGTTTTTGTTTTGGCCTGGCTGTTGCTGTCCGGCACGGCCGCCATCGGCTTTCTGATCGGCGCGGTTCTTTCGGGCCTGGCCGGTTTCATCGGCATGATGGTTTCGGTGCGTGCCAATGTGCGCACGGCCCAGGCCGCCAGTCAGTCCCTGGCCGCTGGTCTTGAGATCGCTTTCAAGTCGGGTGCGGTCACCGGGCTCCTTGTCGCCGGTCTCGCGCTTCTGGGCGTTGCGGTCTACTACGCCATCCTGACCGGACCCATGGGCTATGCGCCAACCGACCGGGTCGTGATCGATTCGCTGGTTGCGCTTGGCTTCGGCGCATCGCTCATCTCCATCTTTGCCCGTCTGGGCGGCGGCATTTTCACCAAGGGGGCGGATGTCGGCGGCGATCTCGTCGGCAAGGTCGAAGCGGGCATTCCCGAAGACGATCCGCGCAATCCGGCCACCATCGCCGACAACGTCGGTGACAACGTCGGCGATTGTGCCGGCATGGCGGCGGATCTGTTCGAGACCTATGCCGTGACCCTGGTCGCGACCATGGTTCTGGCGTCAATCTTCTTCACCGGGGCCGTCGCTGAACAGCTGATGCTTCTGCCCATGGTGATCGGCGCAGCCTGTGTCGTGACCTCGATCATCGGCACCTTCTTCGTCAAGCTTGGCAGCAACAACTCGATCATGGGCGCGCTCTACAAGGGCTTCATCGCCACCGCGGTGCTCTCGGCCGTCGCGCTCCTGATCATCACGCTCAGCTGGCTTGGCGCGGGAACCCTCTACACGACGGCGAGAGGCGTCAGCTTTACAGCGATGGACCTTTTCTATTGCGGCATCGTAGGCCTTCTGGTGACCGGATTGATCATCTGGGTGACCGAATATTACACGGGCACGGAATACCGCCCCGTGCGGTCCATTGCCCAGGCGTCCGTCACCGGTCACGGCACCAATGTGATCCAGGGGCTGGCTGTGTCACTGGAAGCCACCGCATTGCCGGCACTGATCATCATCGCGGGCATCCTCGTGGCCTACGCTCTGGCTGGACTTTTCGGCATCGCCATCGCGGTGACGACCATGCTGGCACTGGCGGGAATGGTCGTCGCGCTCGATGCCTTCGGTCCGGTCACGGACAACGCCGGCGGGATTGCGGAAATGGCGGATCTGCCGGCAGAAGTGCGGGCCACAACGGATGCGCTCGATGCGGTCGGCAACACGACCAAGGCCGTCACCAAGGGCTATGCCATCGGGTCTGCGGGCCTCGGTGCGTTGGTGCTCTTCGCCGCCTATACGGAAGATCTGCGCTTCTTTGCCTCTACTGCAGAGCCGGGGTCGATCTTCGAGGGCATTGACGTCGACACGCTCTTCACCCTGTCGAACCCCTATGTGGTTGCCGGCCTGCTGTTCGGTGGTCTGCTGCCCTATCTCTTTGGCGGCATCTCCATGACAGCGGTGGGCCGGGCTGCGGGCGCTGTGGTCGAGGAAGTACGCCGTCAGTTCAAGGAAAAGCCGGGCATCATGCAGGGCACGGAAAAGCCTGACTACGGCCGCGCCGTGGACATGCTGACCAAGGCGGCGATCAAGGAAATGATCATTCCCTCGCTGCTGCCGGTGCTCTCGCCTCTGTTTGTCTTCTTTGTGGTACGGGCCGTTGCAACGCCGTCCGAGGCCTTTGCTGCGGTCGGAGCGATGCTTCTCGGAGTGATCGTCACCGGTCTCTTTGTCGCCATCTCCATGACCGCTGGCGGTGGGGCCTGGGACAATGCCAAGAAGTCGTTCGAGGACGGCTTCACCGACAAGGACGGCGTCACCCACCAGAAGGGCTCGGAAGCGCATAAGGCTTCTGTCACGGGCGATACGGTTGGCGATCCCTACAAGGACACCGCAGGGCCGGCAGTGAATCCGATGATCAAGATCACCAACATCGTTGCGCTCTTGCTGCTGGCAGTCTTGGCCCACTGATTGTCGTAAGTGCTCCAAAAAAGAAAGCCCCGGCAGGTCTGCTGGGGCTTTCGCACTCGAAGATATGGTTGCCTTAAAGGCCGATGCCCGGGCTTGCTGCGCCGCGCAGGATCTGGGTCAGGAAGCCATAGTCCGACCCGCCGGTGCGCGTCTTGCGCGAGATGAAGTCGATGACTTTTCCATCCTGCAGACCGTAGTTGGCCAGGTCACGCACATAACCGTCTTCGTCGAAATAGACCGCGACCACGCGCTGCTCAACGATGTCCGGTGCAAGGAAGGCCGTCGTCTCGGTGACCTGCGAAATATAGTAGTAGGCGTCGCCGCTGAGGCTCGAGGTCGTCGAGGGCGAGCCGAGAACGATCTCCACCTGTTCCTTGGAGGAGCCAACCTGGACCTGGGACAGCATGTCATTGGATATGACGTGGCCATGGGTATAGGTCTGCGTGAAGCATCCGCCGAGCGGCAGGGCGACAAGAAGCGGTATGAGGACGGCATGCGCCTTGATATTCATGCGGGTCTTCCTGTAGGGCCGTCATCACGGCCGGTGTCAACAATCGTTTCTTGGCAAAGTCCCTATCGTGGGATAGGGCACATGGCAACACCAGTTATCATGGAGATTACCATGCTCTTCGGCCTCTTCCGCCGCAAAAAGCACGACGCAGAGCTCAAGGTCTATTCACAGATCGTGGCTCAAGCGCGGCAACTGCCCTTCTATGAGCGCATGGCCGTTCCAGACACGGTCGATGGCCGTTTTGACATGATCGTCGTCCATGCGGTGCTGCTGTTCGGCCGGTTGCGCGGCGAGAGCAGGGACATCTCGGACTTCGCTCAAAGGGTCTTCGACATCTTCTTCAACGACATGGACGCAAGCTTGCGCGAGATGGGCGTGTCAGATGTACGTGTGCCAAAAAAGATCAAGGCGCTGGGAGAGGCTTTTTATGGCCGTGCCGACGCCTATATGCCAGCCATTGAAGAAGGTGACGTGGATGGTCTGGCCGAGGCCCTGACGCGCAACATTTATCCCGATACCGACAGCAAGGGCTCGGAAAAGGCGCTGGCACGCTATCTGATCGCCGCAGCCGCGGACCTGAAGAGCCAGACCCCGGAGACCATCATCTCCGGCGGACTGACGTTCCCGGACCCTGCATCGTTTGCCGACAAGGAAAAAGAAAATGGCAACTGAGACCTTCCCCTTTTCGCACAGGATCGCTGGTGACCGCTTGGGCAATGAGGAGCGCCAGGTGGTGCTCGAACCCAATGAGGGTGAGCGCCAGCGGATTGCAAAGGCTTATGAGCTCGACGGCATCGAAAACTTGATCGCGGACCTTCGCCTCAAGCCATGGCGCAAGGCCGGTGTGCGCGTAACAGGAACTGTGAGGGGGAGGTTGCAACGCACCTGCGTCGTGACGCTCGAGCCCTTCGTTGAGGAGCTCTTCGATGAAGTCGATCGGACCTTTGAACCAGTGTCCAGCCGTCCAAAGCGCCCGCGCGACCTGAACGATGAAGGGGAAATCGAAATCGAACTGGAGACCCTTGATCCGCCGGACGTGATGGTTGACGGGGTTCTCGATCTGGGAGCCGTTGTCTGCGAGCAGCTGGCATTGAATATCGACGCGTTTCCGCGCAAGCCCGGTGCAGAGTTTGAAGCCGTTGAGACCGATGAAGCCGAAGAGGACGAACCGGCACCGTCTCCATTTGCTGCTCTGGCAAAGCTGAAGGACGAACCTGAGGCTTAAAACCTCAGGATGACGGCCTGAAAATGGTTGTTTCACAGCTGGAAAGCGTTATGTTCGCCACCGTTTAGGAGCTCCGAAAGATGCGGTGGAGCTCAGGTCCTGCGCCAAGATAATCGCAGTCTGGCCGACCAAGGAAAGCACTTCAAAAGACCGGCTATGGCGAAAACCATTCCAATTTCCCTCGATGTAATGGGCGGTGACAACGGCGCGGAAGTCGTGATTCCGGGCGCCGAGATTGCGCTTGTCCGTCATCCGGATATCCGTTTCCTGCTCTATGGCAACGAGAAGGTGGTCCTGCCACTTCTGGAAAAATATCCGCGTGTGCGCGACGCCTCAACATTCCATCACTGCGACGTGTCGGTCGCCATGGACGCAAAGCCGAGCCAGGCGCTGCGCCAGGGGCGTTGGCGCTCCAGCATGTGGCGGGCGATCGAGGCTGTGAAAACCGGCGAGTCGGCTGTTGCGGTCTCCGCTGGCAACACGGGCGCCCTGATGGCCATGTCGAAGTTCTGCCTACGCACGATGGCCAACATTGAGCGCCCGGCGATTGCGGCGATCTGGCCGACAGCCCGCGGCGAGTCCGTTGTGCTGGATGTCGGCGCGACCATTGGTGCGGATGCCCAGCAGCTGATCGATTTTGCGATTCTGGGCGGCGCCATGGCGCGCGCGCTGTTTGGTGTTGAAAAACCCTCCATCGGTCTGTTGAATATCGGTGTTGAAGAGGTGAAGGGGCTGGAAGAGGTGCGCACTGCGGGGCGCCTCTTGCGCGAAACGCCGCTGCGCTCGCTGTCCTACGCTGGTTTTGTTGAAGGCAACGATATTGGTCAGGGCACCGTTGATGTGGTCGTGACTGAGGGTTTTGCCGGCAACATCGCGCTGAAGACTGCAGAAGGCACTGCCAAACAGATCGGCGGATACCTGCGCTCTGCAATGAGCCGCACCTTCATGTCCAAGATCGGCTACATCTTCGCCAAGAGCGCCTTTGACCGGCTGCGCGAGAAGATGGATCCGCGCAAAGTCAATGGCGGCGTGTTTCTCGGCCTCAATGGCATTGTGATCAAAAGCCACGGTGGAACAGACGCAGAGGGCTATGCAGCAGCCATTGATCTGGCTTATGACATGGTTCGAAATGGCTTGACCGACAAGATCGCTCAGGACCTTGTGCATTATCATCGCGGCCGCTTCGCCGACGCCGCGCCTACCCCGGAAGGTGATTTGTGAGCGTGATCCGTTCGACCGTACTTGGAACTGGCAGCTACCTGCCAGCCAAGTGTTTGACCAATGACGACCTGGCAAAGACGGTCGATACCTCGGATGAGTGGATCGTCCAGCGGACAGGAATCAAACAGCGCCACATTGCCGCCGAAGGTGAGGTAACCTCCGATCTGGCGTTCAATGCGGCCACGGCTGCGTTGGAGCGCGCCGGCGTCGATCCACAGGACATCGATCTCATCATCCTGGCGACCGCCACGCCTGACAACACCTTTCCCGCCAGTGCCGTCACCGTGCAGCATCGCCTTGGCATCCATCATGGCTTTGCCTTTGACGTCCATGCGGTTTGCTCCGGCTTTGTCTATGCGCTGGCCACCGCCGATGCCTATCTGCGCACCGGAATGGCAAAACGGGCACTCGTCATCGGAGCGGAAACATTCTCCCGCATTCTCGATTGGGAAGATCGCACAACCTGCGTGCTCTTCGGCGACGGCGCCGGAGCTGTGGTACTCGAAGCGCGGGAAGGCGAGGGAACCATCGCTGACCGGGGTATCCTGACCTCGCACCTGCGCTCGGACGGGCAGCACAAGGAAAAGCTCTACGTTGACGGTGGCCCTTCAGCCACTCAGACAACCGGTCACCTGCGCATGGAAGGCCGTGAGGTCTTCAAACATGCGGTTGGTATGATCACCGACGTGATCGAGGATGCCTACAAGGCCACCGGCCTGTCCTCTGACGATTTGACCTGGTTCATTCCTCACCAGGCCAACAAGCGGATCATCGACGCCAGTGCCAAGAAACTCGGCATAGCGCCAGAGAAGGTGGTCACCACGGTTCAGCTTCACGGCAACACCTCGGCTGCCTCGATACCACTTGCGCTGGACACGGCTGTGCGTGACGGCCGGGTGAAGGAGGGCGACATCATCCTTCTTGAAGCCATGGGCGGCGGCTTTACCTGGGGATCGGCTTTGCTGCGCTGGTGAAGACGCATCAGTGGGCCGAAAAGACTAGGTGTTATTTCGGCTGAACTGCAGAGTCCCTGTTGACCAGTTTGCCGTGAGGCAATAGCGTAACCGGATACGGTGAGTTCTATAGTGAAATCAGCCAGATCGTTGGCTTCGCCGGGGAGTGGTCATGGGCAGCAGAACTATTACGCGCGCCGATTTGTGCGAAGCGGTCTACCAAAAGGTCGGCCTTTCACGCACGGAGTCGTCGGAATTGGTCGAGCGGGTTCTTTCGGAAATCTCGGAGTGCCTTTTGACGGGAGAGTCCGTCAAATTGTCTTCCTTTGGGTCCTTCGTCGTTCGATCCAAGGGAGAACGGATCGGGCGAAACCCGAAAACCGGCGAAGAAGTGCCGATTTCTCCGCGCCGCGTCATGGTCTTTAAGCCCAGCAACGTGCTGAAGCAGCGGATCAACGACGCCCTGACCGGCCAGAATTCCTGATCGGTTGAGCGGGCCTTGCAGCCGGACCTTCCTCTTGTGATCCAGCGAACATGACCAATCAGGACAAAAGCCCGGATGCGTTCCGGACCATCAGCGAAGTGGCGGATGATCTGGATCTTCCGCAGCATGTCCTCAGGTTTTGGGAAACGCGCTTTACCCAGATCAAGCCGCTCAAGCGCGGCGGCGGCCGGCGCTATTATCGTCCCGATGACGTCGAGCTACTGCGTGGCATTCGCCACCTTCTGTACGGCGAAGGCTACACCATCAAGGGGGTGCAGCGGATCCTGAAAGAGCAGGGCCCGCGTTTCGTCATGCAGATCTGGCGCGAAGATGCGCTGCCGGTTCCCGCCACCCAGCAAACAGTCTCAAAGCCCAAGGTGGTGGAAACGCCGCCGGTGCCGCAGGCTGACGAAGTGGTGCCACAGGACGCAACGCCGCGCGACGTTCTGCCGGAAACCTCCGCACGCAAAACCGCTGACAAAGCGCCCGGATCCATGCGCTTCATGGACCGCTTCCGGTCTGAAAAGGAAGCCGGTCAGGCCGCGGAAGTGCCGGAGGCCATGTCCAAGGACGACGTCCGCCGGCTTCAATCCACGCTGTTCGAACTGCTTGAGTGCAAACGCATTCTGGATCAGGCACGATAGCAAAGATGCGGGCCGCCCGGAGGGCGGCCACCTGATGCGTTTCTACTTACCCATACAGTTGGCGTAATAGGTCACAGTGGCCGGCCAATCAGAGAAAACGCCTTCCACACCAACATCTTCAGACAAGACGTTGAGAACTTCGTAGAGCTTCCCGTCGCTGTCCATTACATCCTTGACGGTCTGGAAGTACCAGCCGCCCCCTGACGCGAGTGGGCCGGAGCGTTCGAGCGTCCAGGCAATCAGCTTGAGTCCGGCCTCTTTGGCCGCGCGGGCATAGACGGATGGTACAATCTGCTTGTCTTCGTCCAGAGCCAGCATCATCCAGATGGGCGGCGCCAGGTAATTGACGCCGAGGCTCTTCAGCTCTTCCATGGACGGCGTGAAGCTTTCCGCATTGCTCGGGTCGATCCCGTTGCGACCGTATCGGCCATCCAGATAGACAGCCTGTTTGCCGAACTCCGGCTCGTTTTCAATCCAGTAAAGCACGTCGTCCAGATTGAAGGACTGGGGCCAGACGTCTTCTGGTGCAACGCCGGCCGCCTTGTACTCGTCGATCATCTTCTGAGCGTAGTCGGCCTGCGAGAAACCATCGAAGGGCATCTCGACGGCGGGAGACTTCAGCTCGGGTGTGAACTTTCCGCCCTGGGCCTTGATCAGCTCGATCGACTGGGCATGGGTCATCAGCGTGCCCTTGGGCGCATAAAGGTCCGTGCGCCAGCCCGCGGTGGCCGCCATGTAGTCTTCGACGGTTTTCGCGGTCTTGTCGCGGCCATCCATCTTGCCCTCGAGCGACATGAAGTCAGCTAAGGTCAGGTCGCTGGTCCGGCATTCCGCTGTGGCGTCCGAACCATTGCCTGCCGGGGTGAAGCCTTGTGTGCATTTGTCTGCCAGATCTGTCGCGAGGATGTTGGTCGACGTGTGCAAGTCATCCTGTGCATGGCGGCAGACCAGCTCCTTGTCCTTGGTGAAGGTCACATCGCATTCGATGATACCGGCGCCCATCCGCGCCGCGGCGGCATAGCCCTCTGCCGTGTGCTCGGGAAACTGCAGGGCAGCGCCCCGGTGGCCGATTGAGAAGTCGGTTTTTGCAGCAGGTGTGGCGGCACAGGCCAGAAGCTTGTCCTTGAGCGCCCCATCTTCCATCTGGTCCACCAGGTAAAGCGGCCGCGGCCCTAGGTGAACCTGGGTGTCGGCGTTGGCAAACCCGGACACGCCGAACGTCGCGCCGGCTGCGATCAGGCAGGTGAGGGAAAGGCGGTGCATGAAAGCTCCTGGAAATGGGGACGGGAAAGTCAGCGCCAGGTCATGGCGTTGCGGGACCATGACGCTGCATTGTGACAATACAATATCGCTGTTCACGCAGCTTGCCAGCGAATTCCCAGAGAGGCAGGGCCCCTGACGGAGAGGCCCGGCTTGTAGATGGGGTTCAGGTCGGTCAACTCGATGGACGAAAACCGCTTCAAAAGCGCGGAAAAGATGATGTCCATGTCGAGCCGCGCCAGGTGGTTGCCGAGGCAGAAGTGCGCGCCGCGACCAAAGGCAATGTGCCAGTTGGGTGCGCGGGCCACGTCAAAACGGTCGGCATCTGGAAACTGTGCCGGGTCCCGGTTCGCAGACCCATAGAGGACGCCGAATTTCGTGCCGGCCGGAAAACTCTGTCCGGCGATCTGAACCTTTTCCGTCGTGTAGCGATGAAAGAAGGGCAGGGGGCTCTCATAGCGGAACATCTCCTGCACCGCTGTCTTCATTAGGCCGGGGTCTTGTCGCAGGCGCTGCATCTCATCCGGAAACTTCAGCAGCGCATGCAGACCGCTGCCCAGCACATCGATGGTCGATCCGTGGCCCGCCATAAGGATCAGCATGGCGGTGGAAAAGAACTCGTCCTCGTTCATCAGCCCGTCCTGTTCGGCAAAGATCATCGCCGACATCAGATCATCTTTTGGGGCTTTCAAACGCTCCGCCTTAAGGCCTTGCAGATAATGAAAGAACTCGGTGGTGTTGCGCTCTGCCAGCTCCTTGCGCGCATCCGACCGGTCGATGTCGAAGAACTGGACGATGTTCTCTGACCAGATCTTGAGCTGCGGGCAATCTGCATCGGGAACTCCAAGCACCCGGCCGATGATATGGCCCGGCACATGAGCGGCCAGATCTTCGACGAAGTCGATCTCCTTGCGGTCGCTCAAACTGTCGATCAGGCCGTCTACATAGGTCTGGATCTCGCCGCGCAGCGTGTTGACCATCTTGGGCGTGAACAGCTTGAACACCTGCTTGCGCAGCCGGTCATGCACCGCGCCGTCGCTGTCGAGCAGGGAAAATTGCACGAAGCGGGAATGGTTCGGCATGTCGTGCCAGTTGCCCGCCCGCTTTTGCTTCGCGATTTCCTCCGCGCTGACAAGTCCCTCCAGCGAGCGCACCATCGCCGGATGCAGGGCGATCTCGCCCACATCCTCGAACCGCGCCGCCAGCCAGGTGTCGAAATCTTCGAAATACGTCAGCCGGGGCGTCTCCCGCAAAGCCGCATAATACGGATAGGGATCCCGGGCAAAGTCAGGCGAAAGCGGATCGAAGGCGAGGGGCATGATGGGTCCGGAACTGACGAAAGCACTCAGGCAGATGGATTGAATCCATCTGCCAAGGTGTCAGCCTAGCGAATTGAAAGTCTTGAGAAAAGCGGATTTGCAGCTGGTTGCAGTGCAGGATCGAGATGAAATCGTGCGATCTGTTTCCGCGGCGGACTTCCGCAAACAAGAAGCTCCAGCGAGACGTTCTCGGGGGACTATGCTTGCCTCTGTTGCGCATCCCGGATCAATGCAGTCAGTCGGTAAAAACCGTGGGCCATCTTGGTGAAGGGAGTGAGCAGGAAGAAACTCAACACAGATCCAAGATGCAGCGCCAGAAGAAGGGACATTGCGGCCGTGCTGCCAAGGACGTAGAGCGCCAGACCGCTGAGCGCGACAAATCCGAGGAGCGCGATAAAGCCGAAGTCACCGCCCCAGGCATTGCCATCCCCGAGGGTGCGGTCAGACCGCAGCTTCAAAGACATCATCCATACGCAGCCACCTGTCAGTAGCACACCACCAGGAATGCCGAACAGTTTCGGCAGCGACCACAGCGGATAGGGGGCCGGCATGTCGAGAAAATAGTGCATCAGCGTTCCCACGGACGTGGACGCAAAACACAGAAGAAAGCCGTACAGAATGGCCTGATGCGCATGGCGCCGGGCGTGGGAGAAGCGGTCTTCCTCTTCGAAATTGCAGCCATCGCCGTGACCACCGGAAAGATCTCTCATCTCGGCGGCCATGCCGAATGCGCGCGCGACGGATTTCAAGTCGATGCGTGTTCCACCGACCGATGACCAGTATTTCTTCAAGCTGATGGCAAGGCTCGCCAGAGGGAGGAAGAACGCCGGCAGGAAAATCGCCACCATCGCTCCATGCGAAAAGGCAGCGTAGAACCCGTCACCACCGGCAGAGCCGATCAGGCGGATTGCCAAAAACATGGCAGCGAACCCCAGAACCGATGCAATTGCAATGGCACCGCCGTGGGTGTGGAACTTGCGGGCCACCGGGGCAGGCCAAGCATAGCTCTCCCAGCTGTCACGCCGAACTTCCGCCAGGGCCTTGGGCAGGTTCAGGTCGAATTCATGGGGCGCAGTGTATTGGCAGGCGTAGTAGCAGCCTCTGCAGTTGTGGCAGAGATTGGCCAGTTGGGTAATGTCGCCGTCGGTCAGGAAACGCTCCCGGTGCAGAGCCGGAAAGACGGAGCAGTAGCCTTCGCAGTAGCGGCAGGCGTTGCAGATTTCTGCCTGACGCCGGGCTTCCTGGATCAGATCAGCTTGCATGGGCTGCGGCCTCCCGGCCCGCGATACGTCCGAAGACTGTGCCGATGGTCATTCCGAAGCCGGCCAGATAACCTTGGCCGAGAATGGACCCGGCCATGGTTTCACCCGCAGCCCAGAGGTTCTTGATGGGACCTTCTTGCGTGCTGCATTGGGCGTTCTCATCGACCTTCAGGCCCAGGTAGGTGAAGGTCACGCCGGTGCGCAGCGAATATCCGTAGAACGGCGGTTCGGTGATCGGCCGGGCCCAGTTGGTCTTGGCAGGCGTCAGTCCGGAGGTCGCCACGCCGTCGAGTTCTGTCGGATGAAAGCCGGTTTGATCTCCGCAGGCAGCGTTGAATTCATCGACGGTTGAACGCAGCCTATCGGCAGGCAATCCCATCTGGGTCGCGAGATCCTCTATCGTGTCAGCCTTCAAAGGCGGAAACACCGACGGCATGAAGAGGTTCAGGGATTTGGCGTCGATGATGACATAGCCGACCTGATCGGGCTGAGCGGCCACCAGCCGGCCCCAGATCGCATAGCGCTTGGGCCAAACGTCCTCGCCTTCATCGTAGAAGCGCTCGGCGTTCTTGTTGACGACAATGGAGAAGGGAACGCAGTCAAGCCGGGTGACGATGCCGCCGTCGAACTTGGGTGCCCGCCCGTCGATGGCCACCGCGTGGCATTGATCGGCATCCCCGACCGATTGTACGCCCTGATCTAGCAGATCGGCTAAAACCATACCGCGATTGTAGGGCGTCCCACGAATAAGGAAGTTTTTCGCCGCGGGGCCCCAGGCGCGGGTCAGCCACTCCGTGTCGGCCTGAAATCCGCCGGACGCGACAACGACCGCCTTGGGCGTGATGCGGTGGCTTTCGCCACCGTGGCTGAAGTCGATCCACGCGATCTGATCGCCAGCGAGTTCCAGATGGGTGACCTGTGCCTCATACAGAACGTCGATGCCGAGTTTTGCTGCTGTCCGGTAGTAGGCGTTGACCAGCGATTTTCCGCCGCCCATGAAGAAGGCATTTGTGCGAGCGAGCGATAGGGTGCCGGACAGGGGCGGCTGGAAATGCACCCCATGATCCTGCATCCATGGGAGGCACTCTTCGGAGCTGCGGATCGCAAGCCTGGCGAGTTCGCCGTCGGTCTTTCCGGCCGTCACCTTCATCAGGTCGGCCAGATATTCGTCTTCTCTGTAGTCATCGACAAGCGGGCCCAATGGCCCCTTGTGCATGCAACGGAAGTTGCGCGTGTGACGTGAGTTGCCACCGCGATAGGCCCTGGGAGCCGTCTCGAGGATCAACACGCTGGTACCGGCTTCTGCCGCAGTCATCGCCGCGCAAAGAGCCGCATTCCCGCCGCCAATGACAACCACATCATGTTCCAACTTACAGCAACCCCTCGTCGAAGAACGGGCGGGACCGCAAGGCACGAACGCGAACACGCTGTGCAGATTCAATGTGCGAGCGCATTGCTGCCTCTGCCAGCCGACCGTCGCGCGCCTTGATGGCTTCCAGAACCCCAAAATGCTCTTCAATCGCCCGTTCTGCGCGGTCGGCCTGGCTCAATGTCGTGGGGCCAAGGATCATGAGCGTCTTCTGCAAGGTGGTGACGGCGCCGAGGAGAAAACGGTTCTTGGCCGCATCCATGATGGCTGCGTGGAACTGGCGATTGAGCAAAATCGCATCCGGCGAGCTTCCCGCGTCCTTCAGCTCGAGATTGAGTGCTTCCAGCTCTTCGATCTCGATCTCGGAGGCAGCTTGCGCCGCGAGGCGTGCTGCGGTTCCCTCGAGCACCGCACGCATTTCGTAAAGTTCCATGACCTCTGAATAATCGAGCTGGCGAATGGTCGCGCCCTGCCGCGGGACATGGAAAACGATGCCATCGGCCTCAAGCTGGCGAATGGCCTCGCGCACCGGCGTGCGGCTCACGCCCAATCGCTCCGCCAGTTCGGTTTCCCGCAACCTGTCGCCTGAATTCAGCTGGCCCGACCGGATTTCTTCGAGAAGTTGCCGGTAAGCGGAATTTCCTTGCGGACCTTCCTGTGAGCCGTCTTGCAGATTGTCCTCGGATGTCATCTCAAACATGATCCTTGCTCTTCGCATCCAAATGTATACAGTTGGATACATAAATGTCAATCAGGTGAAATGCGGATGTCCTTCTCCAGTCGAACCGTGAAAATGCGTGCCGCGACACTCGCTGTGTCCTGTGCTGGAACCGCGGTGTTCTATCTGTTCGACCTGCCGCTGCCGTTTCTCTTCGGGCCGATGATTGCCTGTTTGCTGGCAGCTTTATCCGGGATGGAATTGAAAGGCTTCGGAGCCATATCCGTGGGCGCACGCTCAATCCTCGGGGTGGCGATCGGTGCGTCGATTTCGCCTGCGCTCTTTGCCAATGCCCCCGCCATGGCCGGGTCGATCGCCCTCGTGCCGATCTTCATCGGGCTGTGCGGTCTGATCGGCGTGCCGTTCTTCCAGCGTGTGTGGGGCTTTGACCGCCCGACCGCCTATTATGCGGCGATGCCCGGCGGGCTTCAGGACATGGTGATCTTCGGAACCGAGGCCGGCGGGAACGCCCGCTCTCTGTCGCTGGTCCATGCGACACGGATCCTGTTCATCGTGACCATCGCGCCAGTGCTGCTCGTGAACGTTTACGGAGCTGGCTTAAGCCATCCGCTGGGCGAGCCGGTTGTGGGCTTCCCCCTGTCAGAGCTGCTGATCATGTCCCTGGCGGCCATCGTTGGCTGGAAAGGAGGGGAGCGGATTGGTCTTTTCGGGGCGTCCATCCTCGGACCGATGATCGTGACCGCGATTCTGTCCCTGACCGATGTAATCCACATGCGCCCACCACGCGAGGCGATCCTGGCGGCGCAGTTCCTGATCGGAGCCGGTATCGGGGTTCACTTCGTCGGCATGACCTTGTCCGAATTTCGCCGGATCGTTTCAGCCGGACTTTCCTATGTTGCCGTGCTTGCGGTGCTCTCAGCTGTGTTCAGCTGGATCGTGATGCATTTCGGCCTTGGCCATCCGATCGAGGCTTTTCTTGCCTTTGCCCCGGGAGGGCAGGCGGAAATGACGGTTCTGGCGATCGTGACCGGCTCGGACCTTGGTTTTGTCATCGCCCATCATCTGACCCGGATCGTCCTGGTGATCACCGGGGCGCCGCTCATAGCTGCGATCATCCGGCGCGCCAGACCTCGGGATTGATCATGTGGATTGGAGCGCCTTCGCCATAGGCTTTCACCTGATCGAAAATATCGGAAAACTGCAGATCGAACTCATCCTCGGTGACGAAGCCAATATGCGGCGTCGCGATGAGATTGGGATGAGCGAGGAGCGGGTCGGCGGGGTCAGTTTGCGGCTCGACATCGAAAACGTCGATGGCCGCGGTCCCGGGCCGGCCATTGTTCAGAGCGTCGAGCAAAGCTCCAGGGGCGATCAGTCCTGCACGGGATGTGTTGACGAAGACCGAACCTGGCTGCATCTGAGCGAGATCTGCCGAAGTGATGATGCCTTTTGTATCCGGCTTTAGCCGGACATGGATCGAAACCACGTCACTCTCGCCAAAGAAGGCCTCCCGACTGTCGGCAACGACCGCGCCGCCGGCTTTCGCGCGTGCGCGCCCGTCCTCGGATGACCACCAGACCACGTTCATCCCGAATGCCTCGGCATAGCCGGCAACCGTCTTGGCGATACGGCCGTAGCCGTAGAGACCGAGACGCCGTCCCCGCAGGGTTTTGCCCACGCCCATTTGCCACTGACCAGCCTTGACGGAGGTCATCTGTTTGGGAAGCTGACGCATCCCGCACATGATCAGAGCCCAGGTCAGTTCAGCGGCTGCATAGGACGGTGTGCCAGCATGCATGTTGGAGCACAGCAGGACGCCATTGTCCGTGCAGGCGGGAACATCAACATGAGGATAGACGCTGCGTTGGCTGATCAGGCGAAGGTTGGGCAATTTATCCAGCAGCGTCCGGGTCACCTTGGTGCGTTCGCGAAACAGGACAAGCACGTCGGCGTCCTTCAGGCGATCTGCCAGCAACGCCTCGTCCTCAACATGGTCGTTCCAGACTGTGACGTCCTGGCCATCGAGCTTGCCAAAGCAGGGCAGGCCGCGAAGCGTATCAAACCAATCATCGAGAATATGGACTTTCATCGGTCTTCAATCCGGCTGTGTTGAGTTGGATGGTTCGCGGTTCTCCGCCGTATCAGTGCGACAGAAGGACCGGAATCGAGGTGTTTTTAAGAACCCTTGCGGTGACCCCGCCGAGGAAGTCCTCGCGAAACTTTGAGTGCTCATAGGCGCCCATGACCAGCACGCAGGGATCATTTTCCGCGCAATAGGCGATCAGTGCCCGAGCGATACCAGGCACCGGTGCAATGACCTTGTGGCTTGCGTTGATCTTATGGCGTTCAAGGTGCTGCATGAGCTCCAATACAGGGCGTGGCGTAGGCTGGTCCTCCACGGTCAGAACCGTGACCTCGCCTTGGCCCTCAAGAACACCTAGACTGTCCGAGAGAGCCCTGGCGGAGGCGCGGCTACCGTCCCAGACAATCGCCGCGCGCTCATGCCTGGCGACAGCATCATACCCTTCCGGCACGATCAGGACCGGACGCCCGCTCATCAAGGCAATGCGATCTGGGTGCTGGATGACATGTTCATCCGTGCCTTCAGAGCGATCCTGCCCCATGATCAGAATGTCATAGCCACGCGCGCATTCGGAGATCACCGCATCGACACGGCCCGCCTCGTGTTGGAAGTGCAGTCTGTCACCAAGTGCCAAACCGTCGCGCATCGCTTCGAACCGCGTTGCGATTTCGTCGAGAATGTCGGCATTGGCCTGTTCTATGATTTCCCTCGCCTTGGCAGGAACCCATGCCGCCCGACTTTCGATCACCTCATGCTTGGAGTGAGCCAGAAGTGCCGTGACATGCGCGCCATTGCGGGCAAGAGATGCGGCATATTTCAGTGCTGAAACGGCGCTTTCCGATCCGTTGAAGGCCACGAGGATATTGTAGATGCTCATGCTGACCGCCTATCCGATTTCGACAATGTCAGGGACATAGATATGCCCATCTGCAAGTTTTCTGGCGGTGCGCACCAGACCGGCGGACTTCAACTCGAAGCCGTCGTCCGAGGAATAGTCGACCAGGACATCGATCGTGCCGGAGGCATGTTCGAGCACGACTTCGACAGGACTGGCCGACGGGCGTGTCAAAAGGCCATCTGCAACGGAGCCGGGGGTGAGGGCGCAGGACGCAAGACACTGCGCACCAGTCACGGCCATGGTCGGGTGCGTTTTCCAAGGCATAAAGTAGCGCGCGGCAATCGTGCCCCCCTGATTGGCGGGGGCCAGAAGACCGAATTTTGGCGTCACCGATTTGGAGACGTCTCCCATACCCATTCTTTTGCCCGCCTCGATGCGGATTGCTTCCATGCGCTCAAAGAAGGCTGTGTCGGCGTCAAGCTGCTCGGCGCTTTCGTGCCCCGTCAGACCAAAGTCACTCGCGCGGGCGATCACCAGCGGCATGGCGACATCCATGCAGGTGACTTCAATTCCCTGAACAGTATCTCTCAGGTTTCCTGTTGGCAGGAAGGCTCCGGTGGATGACCCGACAACGCCCATGAAGGACAGCAGGATCGGTGC
Source organism: Labrenzia sp. CE80 (assembly GCF_009650605.1). Taxonomy (NCBI): domain Bacteria; kingdom Pseudomonadati; phylum Pseudomonadota; class Alphaproteobacteria; order Hyphomicrobiales; family Stappiaceae; genus Labrenzia; species Labrenzia sp. CE80. The sequence goes on along the minus strand of NZ_WAJT01000001.1, from coordinate 1,892,930 downwards.
GGCGGCACCTGGCACACCCGCGATTTCTGTGTCGCCTTGATAGGTGAGAACACCGCCGGGTGTCTGGACCCTGGAAATCACCTGGGCGCCGGTGTTGACGGCCCGGATGCGGATTTCTGTCTCATCCCCGGTGGGTTTCACCAGGCCCAATTCAATCGCCGCCGGTCCGACACCGGACAGGATGTTGCCGCAGGTCGGCTTGAAGTCGACCAGTTTTTCTTCAACGGACACCTGGGCGAAGAAATAGTCGACGTCGGCCCACTCGTCGTCTGACGCGGACAACATCGCCACCTTTGTCGTCACCGCCGCCCCGCCACCGATACCGTCGATGTTAAGCGGGTGACCGGCCCCTACCGCGTCGATCAGGACCTGTGACAAAGCTTCCAGATCGGCGGGCACTTCCTCGCGCCGGAAGTAGGGACCTTTGGACGTCCCACCACGCATGAAGATGAAGGGGATCGGGGCCTGGCTCATTTCAGCGGCCACGGCAGATCAACCGCTCCCTGAAGGATGCCAGGAGGGAAGTCGCGGTTCAGTGCACCGGCCATGAGGCACATGAAGCCGATTCCCGCAACGGTCAGGGTCAAGGTCTTGATCCAGTCACAGCCGGCGCGAACCCGCAGGAACGTGATCAGGAAACCAACCAGCGCCAGAATGAACCCTACAAACCACGTCGCTGTGATCAGCGCGGCAAACCACGCCAGTGTCGGCCAGAGCCCATACGGTGCATCTGCATCTTCGCCGGCAATTTCTTTGTCAGCAAAGATCACATCACCTTCGGGCCGCCGCATCATCTGAATGAGCAGGATCGAGCAACAAGCCAGGGACAAGCCGCCAACGACCAATGGAATGATCTTGTCGGTCATGTTGTAGTCCGGGATCATGTTGGCGTTGACCAGCGCGAACAGCAGGTAACCCGCGATCACTAGCAAAAAGACGAGTGGGGCGCGCTTCGAACCCGATTGGACGTCGCCCTCGGCCATGATGGTTTTGGCTTGGCGAATTCCCAAAATGACGGACACGACCGTGATGATGATCAGCACGATCACGATCGGGCTGAAGACGTAGTCGATGCCCCTTTCAAAGCTCTCGCGAAAGCGGAAGCTTGCGATCTGAAAAGCCTGATTGGTGAATTTCTCGACAGGGTTTGAAAGGACAAAGCCAATGAGGAACGCCGGACGCGACCAGTCAAAACGGCGCAGGAAGATGCCAATGAGGCCGATGGCAAACAAGGCAAGGAGATCTTCGAAGTTCTGACCGCTTTGGAACGCGGCGAAACTGATCAACATGAACAGGAACGGCGCAAGATAGGTAAAGCGGATCGTGGTCAACTTGGCGATGCCGCCAGAGGCCGCGATGCACAGCACGGTGCCCAGGACATTTGCAAGGGCAAGCAGCCAGACGATGGAATAGGTGATGTCCAGATTGCTCTTCAGCATTCCGGGGCCGACTTCAATGTCACCAGAGCCAAGCAGGGCGACCGCGCCGATGAAAATTGCCATGGACCCCGAGCCGGGAATGCCGAACAGAAGCGTCGGCACAAGTCCGCCGCCCTCCTTGGCGTTGTTCGAGCTCTCTGGCCCGATCACTCCGCGGACTTCGCCCTTGCCGAAGTTGCTCTTGTCCTTCGTGGTCTGGACCGTGTGGCCATAGGCAATCCAGTCGACGACCGATCCGCCCAGGCCCGGGATAATGCCGACGACGACGCCGATGATCGAACACCGTACGGAAAGCCAGATATTGGCAAACCAGTCCCTGATCCCCTCGACCCAGCCAGCGCCGAGACTCGAGCCCTTTGCGATCGAACGGTCTTGCCGGAGAAGGGAGACGATTTCCGGTATCGCAAAGACACCGAGACCGACGATGACCAGCTTGAGGCCGTCCGTCAGATAGGGAATGTCATAGGTCGCCATGCGCAGGCTACCGCCCGCATCCGCCTCACCGATGGTGCCGACCATCAGTCCGAGGCCAGCCGCTGCCAGTCCCTTGAGGGGAATGCGGCCCGCCAGAACCGCAACCATGGAAAGTCCCAGGATCGTGATCATGAGCATTTCCGGCAAGCCGAAGGCAAGCACGATGGGCCGGGCAACGAGAATGAAGACAGTGAGGAAGCTGGCGCCGATCAGGCCGCCGAACAGCGATGAGGCGAACGCGGCAGAAAGCGCCCGCGCGGCTTCACCCTTCTTTGCCATCGGAAAGCCGTCCAGAACGGTGGCCTGAGACGCGGACGAGCCTGGAATGCCCATCAAGACCGATGCGAATGTATCGGAGGTTGGCACCACTGCGACCATACCGATCATGAGCGCAAGACCGAGGATCGGATCCATGCCGAACATGAAAGGCAGCAAAAGCGAGAGACCTGCGATGCCACCGAGGCCGGGAAAAACCCCGACCGCGAGCCCCATTACGACCCCGAGAAACAGGTATCCCAGAACAACGGGTTGGAGGATCAGAGCCCACGCTTCTCCGAGCGCAGGCAGAGCTACGTCGAACGCTTCCATGGAAGCTGCCTTTCTAAAAATCAGGAAATCAGGCGGGTGGGAGCGCGGCGGAAGTCGATGGGAGAGCCGCGCGCCCTGCCGAGGCTGAAGCTTACTTGAGCTCTACGCCGTAGGCTTCTTTGAGCCAGTTCAGGACGTAGGTTTTGGCTTCCGCCGGAACGTTTGTCGCCGTGCCAAGTGCTTTTTGCGCACCTTCACCGGTAAAGACCGGATATTTGCCGACGCGCTGCGACGAGATCTTCGCGAAATCGGGATCGGCAACAACAGCTTCAAAGGCAGCCGTATAGGTATCGATCACATCCTGTGGCGTACCTGCGGGCAGGAAGGCCAGCTTTTGAACCGGGAACCCTGCCACAAAGAAGGCTTTCCAGGCATCCCAGGCTTCACCGGAAGTCTCGCAACCATCCGTCGCTTCGCAGACTTCCTTGAAGGTCGCAATGTCAGGGAATGTCGGATCACGAACGATGTTGCCGTCGGCGTCTAGTGCGCCCCAGGTCATCATTGGCACGGCCTTGCCCTGTTCAACCAGGTCCACTCCACCCTTCAGGTAGCCGGAAGATGTCTGGTAGTCGATGGTTGCTTCACCACGCTCGAACATCAGACGACCGTCACCGCGGCCCTTGATGCCGAAAACAGGCTCGACCTTCATGCCAAGCATTTGCCAGGCGAGAAGCGGCACCAGATCAAGACGGGTTGCGCCCTGGGAGCCATAGATGAAGTTCGTGTCCTTGAGCGCATTCGCGGTGCCGTCGAATTTCGCGCCATCGTCGGCGTTCAGATAGGCGACGCCGCCGGTGCCAGAAGCCATGACGGCGTTCCAGTCCTTGTATTCGTAACGAACACGTGGGTCACCAAGCAGGTAGGGAAACTGTGTCGAACCGGAAGATCCGAAAAGCAGCGTGCCGTCGTCATACTTCTGTTTCTGGAACCAGTTTGCGCCCTTGGTGGAGCCGGCGCCCGGCATGAATTTGACCACAACGGTGGGCTTGCCGGGCAGTGCCTCACTCAGGAGAGGTGCAAAGAAGTTGGCCCATTTGGCGGAACCGCCTGTCTCCGAGAACGGGATCACCCACTCGATCGTCTTGCCGGCGAAATCGACTTCCGCAACTGCAGGCGCAGTCATGGCAGTGGTGGCAACAAGCCCGCAGACAGCATTGCGCACAAAGCTAGAAATGGTCATTAGATCCTCCCAGTTGACCTGACATGCACATTAGCGCCTCTTCGCCTCAGAGCATGCCACTATGATTTCGGGTATTGATTCCCCGTTCAATGTCGCCACCATTGAAAGCCAACCTTGCAATAAGCTTGCAGGAGCAAGAAAAATGCGAATTGCCATTATTGAGGACAACAAGGCCCTGGCGAATGCCATTGCCTATCGGCTCCGTGATCGTGGACACGCAGTCGATATCCTTCATGATGGCGATGATGCTGATGTGTTCCTGTCGCAGGACGGAGCAGATCTTGTCGTGCTCGACATCAACCTGCCCGGACAGAGCGGGCTTGAAATTTTGCGTTCATTGCGCGCCCGTGCTGACAGCACGCCTGTGATCCTTCTGACCGCGCGCAGCGAAACGAAAGATCGTGTTCAGGGGCTGGACACGGGTGCGGACGATTATCTGGTGAAGCCTTTTGAGATGGATGAACTGGAGGCCCGGATCAGGGCCCTGTCGCGGCGCAAGGATCTCGAGATCGGCGTGAGCGAGACCTTCGGTGCACTGGAGTTCAATCGCACAACGAGGCAGGTGCGTGCCGGCAGCGAGAGACTGGAAATTCCGCGCCGCGAGCTGGCTGTTCTGGAATGCCTTCTCGAGCGCCGGGGACGTATTGTCTCCAAATCCCAATTGATCAATCACGTCTATGGCGTCGGCGCGGATATGGACGACACGGCGATCGAACCGCATGTATCGCGGCTGCGGCGCCGCCTGGTCGAGCACGGCATCTCGATCAAGACCGCCCGTGGCCTCGGATACATGATTGAGGTCACTGGATGAGCTGGCGCGAAACTTCGCTGCGAACCCGGCTGTTTGCGCTCATCCTGACGCCCCTTGTGCTGATGGCCATATTCCTGGGATACTGGCGTTACACCACTGCCCAGAAAACCTCGGAAGAGCTTTTCGACAGAGCGCTTCTTTCCGCTGCTTTGGCCATTTCCAGAGATGTGGCCATCTCGGACGGCGACGCATTGTTGCCCTCAACCCGCGATCTGATCGAAGATGTCTCCGGCGGTGAAGTCTTTTATCATGCGACGGGACCTGGTGGCATCTACATCACTGGCTATGCCTATCCGCCGGCTCTGCCAGCCGGCAACGCTGATGAAGGCGATGTACCACGCTTTTTCAAGGCCACCTATCGCGGCGAACGGGTCAGGGTGTTGAGCGTGACAGAGCGCATCACGATGGACAACCTGACCGCCGACGCCACGGTCACGGTTTGGCAAAGATTGGCCGATCGTCAGGCTTTTGCCATAGAGCTGGCTGTTCGGCTCGCGGCGGTCATGGTTGCGCTTCTGGTGACCCTTGCGTTGGTCGTCTGGTTCGGCGTCGAGCGCGGGTTGCGCCCCTTGCTGGACCTTCAGGACGCAATTTCCATCCGCTCGCCCAACGATCTGAGTGAGATCAGGCGTCCGGTCCCGATCGAGGTTAAGGGAATTGTGCGAACGCTGAACCGTCTGTTCGGGCAGGTCGAAGCAAGCATCAAGGCACAGCAGGCGTTTATCTCCGATGCGGCTCATCAGCTCCGCAATCCGGCGGCGGCGGTTCAGTCCATGGCGGAGGCCGTCAGGGATGCTCCCACGACGGAAGACAGGGACTTGCGGACAGCCGAACTGGTCAATGCGGCCCGTGCTTCCGCACGGGTTGCCGACCAGCTCCTTTCGCTGGAGCGCTTGAAGCAACCCGTCACTCAAACAGCATCGGTCGAATATGATCTGAGAGCCTTGGTTCAGGAAATCTGTGCAGATATAGGTCCTATCGTTCTGTCCAGAGGCATCGACTTTGAACTGGTTGCATCCGACCAGGCGATACCTGTTTGTGGAGACAGGTTTTTCGTTGCCGAGGCCATCAAGAACCTGATTGATAATGCACTTAAACATGGCGGTGACGGCTTGAGCGCCATCAGCGTTCACTGCTCCTGCGATGCGACGGCCGCACGCGTCACGGTCGCCGACGATGGCAAAGGGCTTTCACCGGAACAACGCGATGCGGCGTTTGGCCGATTTTCTCAGGTAGAACCCTCCGACGGCAGCGGCCTCGGACTGGCCATTGCCTTGTCCGTCGCTGAACATCACGGCGGCTCGCTTGTCATTGACCAGGTCGACAAGGGGGCGAGCCTGACGTTGACCATGGACTATAATTCCTGAGGTGCCTGCAGGCTGTACGTTCCGTAAGTACCTGATGCACCATACATGATTCTGATTGCCAGGAAGACAATCTATTGATTTGAAAATATTGATGAAACAAGAACTCCGGCGTGCCGTCGCGCTATAGCTTTTATAGCGGAAATAGGGACGGCGAAGGCTGCTTGGTTCGGTGGTTCAATCGCATGACTGATCAGGGTGATTCTGCTGAGCGTGCGGCCTATTTGGCGGAGCGGTTCGTACTTTCGCGCGCACTCATTTCGAAGCCGACGTCAATGACGCTCGGGTCAGGCTCGGAGCCCGCCAGAGCTGCATCCATCATGGTCATCGCTTGCTGTCCAATCTGAAGGCGGTGGGTGCGCACGCTGGAAATCGCGGGGTTTGCCATGGCCATCATCTCAAGGTCATTGAAACCGCAGATGCCAATCTCGTGCGGAATGTTCAATCCTCGCCGCTGGCATTCGAACAGCGCGCCAAGCGCCAGGTCATCATTGTTGCAGAGGATCGCGTCGGTATCGGGCGCCTTGGACAAAAGGTCCGCAGTGAGCTCGCAGCCGAGCGTCACGGTTGAGGGGCGTGGGGTCGTCACGATCCGCGCCGGATCATGTAGCTGCACCGCAGACGTGACTTCCCGAAACCCCTGCAGGCGACGCTGACTGCGCGGATCGAGTCGCGCCGCAAGGTAGCCGGGCTTTTTGTACCCCTTTTCAAGGAGATGGCGGGTGGCAACCCTTGAGGCTTCGATATGGGAAAAGCCGATCATCATGTCATAGGGGGTCGGGCCGCATTCCATGATCTGGACAACCCGGCAGTCGGCATTCATCAGCAATTTTGAGGTCGTTTCCGACTGTTCAAGGCCAGATAGGATCAGGCCGGCCGGCTTCTGGCTCAGGAAGGTTCGTACGAGCCGTTCTTCTTCCAGCGGCGAATAGCGGGAATTTCCAAGTTGGATCTGCCATTTCGAGCCCTCTGACGTCTCGAATATGCCGCGCATGACGTCTGAAAAGACGTTGTTGGTGACCGAGGGAACGACGACACCGATGACATTGGTCTTGCCGACCGCGAGCGCCCGTGCGGCGGGGTCGGGGATATAGCCGAGACGGTCGACGACGGACATGATCTTGTCCAGCGTCTTCTTCGACACCTTGTCCGGATGGCGAAGTGCGCGCGACACTGTTATAGCGCTAACACCGGCTTCCTTGGCTACATCTGATAAATTTACTTTCAAATTACCTCGTGAATTCAGTAATTTATCATTCATTCATCACCTATTTTGAACATAAATGAAAACTAATCATTTGACAAATGTTAGCGCTGTCATTTTGTATGTGCCCCGAAGAAACAAGGGCAACGATAAAAATGGATCATGGGGAGACAGGAGAGCATGGCTCAGGAGCCGTTGCCGCAAGTCCTGTCATTGTGATGGGGGTCTGCGGCGTGGGGAAGAGCCTGTTGGCCCGTCGGTTGGCCGACGCATTCGGTGTCGCGATGGTGGAAGCTGACGATTTCCACAGCGATGAGAACAGGCGCAAAATGTCTCAGGACCTGCCATTGACCGACGCCGATCGGCTGCCCTGGCTTGATGCGGTTTCTGCTGCTGCAAAGTGGCAAGTCCAGTCGACGGGTGGCGCTATTGTCGCGTGCTCCTGTCTTCGGCGCGTCTACCGGGATCGTATCCGTGGTGAGCTTGGAAGCAGCGTTTTTCTGCACCTGGCCGGTCCCCGGGCACTGATCGCCGAACGGCTTGAGGCGCGCACAAGCCATTTCGTTGGAGCCGGGCTGCTGGACAGTCAGCTGGATATTCTGGAGCCGCTTCAAGACGATGAAAGCGGCATCGCACTCGAGATTAACGTGCCAATCGACGATGTGGTCGTCGCGGCAATTGATGAATTGCGGCGCATAGGTGCGCCCGCACAAAGCGTTGTCTGAAAATGCGGACGATGCAGCACAACCCGGGAGGAAAAAAGTGTTGAAGAAACTTTCCAAAATCGCTTTGGCGACAGTCGCCATCGGAGCCTTTGCCTCTTCGGCACTGGCAGCGGACTTCGAGTTCCGTTTTCAGTCATCCGATCCGGCCGGAAACCCGAATTTTCAGCTGCAGCAAGGCTGGGCTGAAAGCGTAAGCGAAAAGACGGACGGGCGTATCGCAATTGAGCTGCTGCCTGTGGAATCCATTGTTGCGCACAACGAAACACAGGATGCGATCGTCGCCGGCATTCTCGACGGTCATATCACCGACACGTCGTACTTCTCCGGCAAGGACCCGGCTTTTGGTCTCGTTGCCAACCCGGTCGGCGCCTGGTCGTCTCCCGACGAGATGTTTGCCTTCATGGACAACGGCGGCGGCAAGGAACTCATGAATGAGCTTCTTGAGCCCTATGGATTGCACTTCATCGGTGCGACAACGCCTGGCCTTGAGGCGTTCGTCTCCAAGGTCCAGCTCAACGGTGTTGATGACCTGAAAGGCCTCAAGATGCGCGCGCCTGAAGGGCTCGTGCAGCAGGTCTTTGCAGCGGCTGGCGCGGCGCCGGTCAACCTGCCGGGCTCTGAAGTCTTCACGGCGCTGGACAAGGGCGTGATCGATGCGGCGGATTACACCGTGTTCTCGACCAACCATGCCCAGGGCATGCATGGCGTTGCGCCTTTCCCCGTGTATCCCGGCTTCCATTCCATGCCATTGGTCGAAATTTCCATGAGCAAGGCCAAGTGGGACGCCCTGCCGGCTGACCTTCAGGCAGCGCTGAGCGAAAGTGTTGCCGAGTTTTCCCGCAGCCAGGTCGCAGCGCTGGCCGAACGCGACATGAAGGCGATCGAGGAAGCCAAGGCAGGCGGCGAAGTGACCGTGATTGACTGGGCGCCCGAGGAACGTGCCAAGTTCCGCACCATCGCCAAGGGCGAATGGGAGAAGGTCGCCGGCCGCTCCAAAAACGCGCAGCGCGTCTATGACGTCCTGACCGGCTACCTCAAAGAAAACGGCCTGATGCAGTGATCTGAGTGGTTAAATGAGAACGGGCGCCCTTGGCGCCCGTTTTTATTGGAAGGAGGGATCAGGTGTCGGACTTGGAAGACGCTCACGCAATCGAAAAAGAAGACCCGGGTGCCATTGCAGAGGCCGGGAGGCTTGGCCGGTGGATCGACCGAGGGGGCATCGTGTTCGCCATCGGCATCGTCCTGTCGATGGTCATTCTCATCAATGAAGTGCTGCTTCGCTACCTGTTCAATTCGCCGACCATCTGGGCGCATGAAACCACGATCTTTTTGTGCGGAACGGCCTTCATCTACGGCGGGCTCTATTGCACGGCGCGTGACAAACACATCCGGGTCGTTCTGATCTATGACGTTTTGCCCAAGCGCCTGCGCAGGCTGCTCGACATTGTGATTTCGCTGGTTTGCGCCGGTGCGAGTGCGATTTTTTCATGGGCGGCGTGGACCATGGTTCTCAGAGCCGCGTTTCGGCCTGATGGCAGCTTCCGCCTGGAGCGGTCCGGCAGTGCCTGGGACCCGGTCTATCCTGGCGCAATCAAGATTTTTCTCCTGGCCGTTCTGGCGGTCATGGCCGTCCAGTTTCTGCTCCTGGCCTTTAACTACGCGCGGGGGCGCCGGTGACTGACATTTTCGGATCTTTTCAATCGCTCGGGATCGAGAGCGGCACCCTGTTGATGTTCGTGATGCTCCTGGGGCTGCTTGTCTCTGGCATTCCGCTGGCGTTCGTGACGCTGCTCGTTGCCCTGGTGTTTGCCCTTGGCTGGTTCGGGCCGATGGTCGTCCCGCTGATCACGAGCCGGGTCTACACCTTCGTCTCGTCCTTCGTCTTTGTATCGGTCCCCATGTTCGTCTTGATGGCGGCCATTTTGGACCGATCGGGCATTGCACGCGATCTCTTCGACGCGATGAAGTTGCTCGGCGGGCGCCTGCGTGGTGGTGTCGCCATTCAGACCATCGTGGTGGCTGTCATTCTGGCGGCGATGAGCGGCATCATCGGCGGGGAGGTTGTTCTGCTCGGCCTGGTCGCGCTGCCGCAGATGCTCCGGCTTGGCTATGACAAGAAGCTGGCGATCGGCGTGGTCTGCGCAGGTGGTGCGCTCGGCACGATGGTGCCGCCGTCGATCGTGCTCATCATCTATGGCCTGACTGCCAACGTCTCGGTCGGTGATCTCTTCACCGCTGCCTTTATCCCCGGCCTCATGCTGGCCTGCTTTTATGTGACCTATGTGCTGATCCGGGCCTACCTGAACCCGGCCATTGCCCCCATTCCCGACGAAGAACCTGTTTCGACGGGTGAAAAGCTTCGGCTCTTGAAGGGTTTGTTCCTGCCTCTGCTGGTCGTGGCCGGTGTGCTTGGCTCGATCTATGGCGGCGTGGCAAGCATCACGGAAGCCTCTGCGGTTGGCGTCGCCGGCGTGCTTGTGTCCACAATGCTGCGCGGTGAATTCTCGCTCGGCCTGCTGAAAGGGGCGGCGCTGCAGACCCTTCAGACCGTCGGCATGATCGTGTGGATCGGGATCGGAGCCAGTGCCCTGGTTGGTGTGTTCAACCTGATGGGCGGGATCAAGTTCGTTTCGGCGCTGATCACCGGCATCTCGGACGATCCGACCATCATATTGCTGTTCATGATGCTGATCCTGTTCGTCCTCGGCATGTTCCTCGACTGGGTTGGCATTGCACTTCTGACCATGCCGATCTTCGTGCCGATCATCACGCAGCTTGGCTACGACCCTGTCTGGTTCGGTGTGCTCTTCTGCATGAACATGCAGGTGTCGTTCCTGTCGCCGCCATTTGGGCCAGCCGCCTTCTATCTGAAGAGCGTCGCGCCTCCGGACATATCGCTGGGAACCATCTTCCGGTCGCTCCTGCCATTCATCGGTATGCAGATGCTGGCCCTGGCCATTCTGATCGCCGCGCCCTGGATCACCGGCAGGTAACTTGGTGGACGCAGAAACGAAGGGCCATCGCTCCGACCGGGCGGTGGCCTTTTTTCGTTCAGCCGGTATTTGGGGCAGATGATTTAGTGCCGGAAAAATGTAATGTGTAGCGCGACGCTTTACATTATCTGGATTTCGAAGACGACCACTAAGGAGGCCAGACAATGACCCTTCCAAAAGAAATGCGTTTGGCAAATCCGCCTCATGTGGGGGGCTTTGTCAAAACGGAAATCATTCAGCCGTTGGGGCTGAAGGTAACCGAAGCAGCCAAGGTTCTTGGCGTGTCCCGGCCAGCCTTGTCCAATTTCCTGAACGGGCATGCGGATCTATCGGCAGACATGGCGCTTCGGATCGAAAAGGCGTTCGGTGTCAGCATGGACACGCTCATGCGCATGCAGTCCTCTCACGACATCGCCCAGGCGCGGAAGCGGCAGGATGAGATTGATGTGCAGCCGTATCAGGTGAATGATGCGGTGTAGCCGGTTGGGCGGATTTGATGAGAGCCCTCGGGAGTGGTTCTCTTAACTGCGCAAATACGTCCCCTGGATATCTACAGTGTGAAACACGGTAAATCATGTCCAACGCCTAATAATTTTACGTGGTTCTGGCATTTTGCCACGCTCTAAACGCCTGAAATAGTGGAAAGAGTTTAGGCTAGGACACTGCTGTAGCCGAACACAAAAAACATACTTGTCAAAAAAGGTGCTTGCACTCTATGTCCAAAGAATACCGCAGAAATATCGGATTTAGCCAACTAAGTTGGCCAATTTTGTGAATACGGCCTTCAACTTGAAATTGATTCCCTTATAGTTCGCTTTTTCTGATGCGGTTTATTTAATGCCAAATACCCCTCTCATGCATCCTGTGACTGGTTTGATTTCCTTCGGGAGGGGTCCTCAGGTTAACAACCGTTCTTATGTCATCGATGCAGGCGAAATTCATTTGAGAGTTGGTAAGCACCGGGGGCCGAATAGAGGTTTTGGCGCTGCTCATATTTGGGCTGAGCATGAGAAAGAAATGGCTCAGCGAGGCTTTGTCACACAGGATGAAGTGCCCGCTTACGTAGCGAGCATCATACAAATGGGAACACCTCTCCATTTCCCGGGGGGAGATATCAGAAGAACACGCTTGATTGCTGTTCGAGCAACGGCCGGAATGGCTATTCTAGAGCAGCATTTCGTCCTAGAAGAAATAGTGTGGTCTGTGGTAACAGCGTACTCTGGAAATAGAAAAGACGGCCCCCGTATAGGGACCGTCCTTTAAGTGTGTTGCAGTAGCAGCATTTCCTTAGCTCATTGGGGTCGGAAACCACCCGGAGTGTCCTGCAAACGCACCTCCTGCAAGGTCCGTCATCCACATGAGCTGGCCAATTTGCAGGTGATGCCAACTCAAAATGCTCTTTATGCACAAAAAGACATTAGGTGTTGGGACGTAATGATTCAATGAAAATTGCAACAAATAGGAATATCAGATCAGCATCCTTTAGCAACGGCTTCTAAGAAGCCGTTGCTAAAGGATGCTGAGTGAAATGTCAAGCTTTTTACGCCTTTGTAGAAAGGATTTTTTGCGTTAGATTCAACATTGTTTGTTTCAAAAAAGAAAGTGAAACAATGTCTGATGAAGCTCAAAATTACTATGAGAAGCGCCTGATGAGGACCATCGAGGAACTCGATGGTCGCATAAAGGAACTCGTCGAAGAGAAATCGGCCTTACAGAGGCAGCTGGTAAAAGCTCGTTGGGAAAATAGCGATCTCAAAGATGTAAACCGAACAAACAGTGCCACCAGGGTGATGGTGGAAGCTAGAGTTTTAGACGCGCTGAAGGTCACGAATAAATCACTATCTTCTAAAGCTCTCTATCGAGAAGCTTTGAAAGCAAATTTCGAGTTGAAAGAAAATACGTTCAGGACCCATTTACATCGCATGAAAGAGAAGGGGCTTTTGGAGAGTGCAGGTTGGGGAATGTGGAAGCTGGTGCCGGGTGATATTTTCTCTTGAATTTGCTCTCCATATGACTTTTTAGAGGCATTGCAAAAGTCATAAGTTTCGCGCCACCTGCCAAAAACCAGAAATTCCAGTGATTTTGAGTGGTGCGCCTACCCGAGCGCCGCAAGCGTCGGGGCGACTGCTTCTGTACTCTCGTCCGGATCCTCAGACGGTCTATCCCGCATGAGCGCCAATAGATCAAGCGCTTGCTCGAAGCAGATTGACTGTTTCAGCGTTGGGTCGAGGTATCGCGGGTAAAGGATATAGGCAGCTGCAAAAACTTCCTCGACAGTTCGCTTTGCTGTTCTGCGTCTGCATACTTGTCGGTCGTTAGTAAGGCCCCATCCAGCGTAAAATGGCATGCCCAAGCATGTGACCTTGATGCCTCTAAGAAGCGCCTCGAACCCTGCGAGCGAGGTCATCGTGTAGACGTGGTCAATCGTCTCGAAGGCATCTGCAAGGGTTACATCTTCAACTAAAACACGAGCAATGGATGATACCTCTGAGGGGTCTGACTGAGGCGGCTCCTTTCGAGTGCCGTGCAGAACTTCTGGGTGAGGCTTATATATAACTTCAGCGCCTGGGTTCTCCTTGGCGGCAAGCGTCACCAAGTCATTGTTGTTCATTTCTCTTTCCATGCCGAGCCGAAGCGACATGTCGCCCTCGACTTGACCGACGACCAGAACCCTTTTCCGCGTTTTCTCACCATATAGGCCGACCGGATCGAAATCGTTCGAAGCATTGTATTTTGAAAGTCGCGTTTCTAGCAGTCGAGCAATCCCTGCGCGGGCTCTGGCCAGTAGGGCTTGATTGGAAGGTGAGTCAAAGTTCTGAATGATAGTTTCCAGATCGCTTGGCATCGTCGCATCATAGTAGAGAGCGCCAGACCGATCGAAGCACAGAGACACAGGCGGCGCTTTCGTGGTCCCCAACTTGATTGATCTTAGAAAACCGTCTTCGACGCGGATGACAGGAACTTTCCAGCGGGCAGCTGTGCGCGCCGCGAAGGACGGCATGTTGTAGCCCCATACGTACAGCTCCGAGCGCTGGTCCCACAAAATCCACGGCTTCCACTTTCGCCACCAGGCAAATGGCCTTGTCTTAATGTGGATCAATTTTGCTTCTCGGTCCGGCAGCCAGTCAGAAATGAACGTTTTCCAGGGCGAAAAGCCAATAATGTACGCAGGGACTGGCCCTGTTGATTTGCTTCTTCGAGCCACCGGTATCTTGAGATTGCGATAGATGCCGTCAAAAATAAGTTTGATGTTCATTCCGACTTTTCCCGAATGACAGTTGGACTAGTCTAAAGTGCCTATGCGCCGTGTCTATATCCTAGGTGGTGGGTATTCAACTCGCTCTGTTGTGTTTCAAAAAGAGAGCGGTTCGGGCTTGCCCAGCTCATGAATGCTGGTTGCGCGATTAAAACCCGTTTTGAGTATCTGGCTTTCCGCGCTTGATTGTTCCCGTTTTGCCCTCATAAATAGCCTGCTCGAATGAGAGGGCGGAATAGACAAAACACCTGTAAGCCACCGCGTCGTGATAGGCGATAAAGACGATAAAATCGTCCTGAATGAAAGCTGCGCAAGCTTCGCCGTGGCAGAGCCTCTCTATGATCAGAGATGCGGAGCGCTGCTAGAGGGCGAAACAATTTCGAGGCAGGATGGAGAACGTGGTGTCTAAATCCGGATATTTACGGCGGGCCCCAACAGGGGGTTCTGAGCAGTATCTGGACGAAAATAAAAAGAAAAATTAGAGAAATAACTCTAAGTTATTGATTTTGTTGGTCGGGCAGGCCGGATTTGAACCGACGACCCCTTCACCCCCAGTGAAGTGCGCTACCAGGCTGCGCTACTGCCCGAACGGGACCTACCTAACCGGTTCGCTGCCTCAGCGCAAGGCGCTTCATGCGGCTTGGTCCACAGTTCTTGTGCGAGAGAAGTGCAGGCCGCGTGGCCGCTCGAGCCTGTCGGCTGCAATCAGGCCCCAGGCGAGGCCGTACAGCATGTACATGTGCCGCCAATGGTCCGTATCGATGATGATCGACAGGATCACATGGGCCACCAGAATGGCAAAGAGGCAATGGACGAAGGGCGTCCAGTCGCGGGCCTTGAACAGCAGCGGCGTCAGGCGGGCGAGCGTCCAGCCGACCAGCAGCAGATAGACCGTGCCGCCGAGCCAGCCATAGGTGGTGAATCCCTTCAGATAGACATTGTGCTCATCCTCGGGAAAATACTTGTTGAACTCCAGCGCCCCCAGGCCGAGCGGGTGTTCCATCACCAGCTGGAAGCCGAGGGAATAGCGGGCAAAGCGGCCAAGACGGGCGCCGTCATAATCCTGCACGAGACGCGCGCGCTGCTCGAACATTTCCGCAACGCTGTCAATGGACAGGGCGACGCCTAGGAGCGCAATGAGCGCGACGATGCCGAGAGCTCCGAGCGCCAGAAGGCGCAGCCGGCGGACGGCCTTTTGCTCGGTGATCAGCGCCAGAAGGTAGACGATCATCGAGGCTGCCGCGAGCACCACCCAGGCCCCGCGCGAAAAGCTGAGAAAGATCGCCAGCACCAGGATCGCGAGCGCGGGCAGATAGGCGAGGGACACGCGCAAGGGCTGCGTTAGCAGTCGCTGGATCAGGATGACCGTGGGCAGGGCCAGGAAGGGGCCGAAGACGTTCGGGTCCTGAAAGGTGCCACGCGCCCGGTCATAGAGCGTGAAGAAATCCGCACCCGGAAACAGGTGAAAATAGCCGGCGATGCCGAACAGCGACACGAGCACAGCACTGGCCAGATAGCCCTTTTCGATCAGCTGATAACGCTCGGGCCGTTCCGCCAGAATGGCGGCATAAAAGATCGCTGTGATCGCCAGAAAGCCGGAAACGGCAATATAGATGATGGCATCGCCCATCTCCCGCGCCAGCGGGATCGCGGCAATGCCGCCGGTGATGTAGAGCATCATGCAGATGATCAGCGGACCGAACTCGCGCCGCAGCTTCAGGCCAAAGGCAAGCCAGATGACGGTCAGGCCAACCATGTAGAGCTCGTAAGGGGCGGGTTCGCGGATCACGAACCCGGACAGAAAGGCGGCCAGCCACAGGGCTCCGTCACCGATGCTGCTTGCGCGCACAGGAAGCCGTGGCCGGACGGTGCCAATCGTCCGGGGATCTGCGGTCCCCATGCTCAATAGGCGTTCTCTGTGTTGAACAGGCTGAAGGGGGTCATGAAGAGGATCTTCAGGTCAAACAGGATCGACCAGTTCTCGATGTAGTAGACATCGCATTCAACCCGCTTCTGGATTTTCTCCGGCCGGTCGACTTCGCCGCGCCAGCCGTTGATCTGCGCCCATCCGGTCACGCCGGGCTTCACCTTGTGGCGGGCGAAATAACCATCGACCACTTCGTCCCAGGTGTGATTGTCCGTATGGGCGTTGACCGCATGAGGGCGGGGACCGACGAGGGACAGGTCACCGCGCAGAACGTTGAACAGCTGAGGCAATTCATCGATGGAACTCTTGCGGATGAAGCGTCCGACCCGGGTGACCCGGCTGTCGTTCCGGGTGACAACCGACTTGGCGTCGGGATCGGCCATCTCCGTGTACATGGAGCGGAACTTCAGAACATCGATGATCTCGTTGTTGAAGCCGTAGCGCTTCTGGCGGAAGAACACAGGCCCCTTGCTGTCCAGCTTGATGGCGATCGCAGCCGCGATCATCACCGGAAACAGGGCGACGAGAGCCAGGCTCGCAAACACGACGTCGAACACGCGCTTGGCGACCATGTCCCAATCGGTGATCGGCTTTTCCACCACGTCAACGAAGGGAACCGTGCCGATGAAGGATGCGCCGCGGTTTCTGAAACGGATCTTGTCCGTATGGGCCGACAGGCGAATGTCGACGGGCAGCACCCAAAGCCGACGCAAAAGCTGCAAGACGCGCTGTTCGGCCCGCAGCGGAATGCAGACGATCAGCATGTCGATCCGGGCAAGGCGCGAGAACTCGACCAGGGCAGAGATGTTGCCAAGCTTCGGATAACCGGCCACGACCGGCGGGGAGCGGTCGTTGGCACGGTCATCGAAGATACCGCAAATGCGGATATCGTTGTCGGATTGGGATTCCAGTTCATGGATCAGGTCGGCTGCTGCCGTGCCGCCGCCAACGATGATGGCGCGGCGCTCCAGGCGGCCGCTTTCCATCCAGTGGCGGACGATGCGATAGACCACGAGCCGTGCGCTGACGAGCCCGGTCATCCCGAGGACAAACCACGCGCCAATCCAGTTCTGGGACAGGCTGGACCCGAGACCCGTGGTCATCTGAATGAGAAAGATCATGCCAAAGACGAGCGTCCAGCCAGCCCCGATCCGGCCGATCTGGGAAAGGCCCCGGCGCATGATCGACACCTGATAGGCGTCGGAGGCCTGGAAGAAGGCGAGGGAGAACAGCATGGCAATCGCCACGGCAATGCCGTGGACAAGGCCAAACTGCGTCGCGCCCGCATCTGTCACGGCTGCAATGACACCGGTGGCGGCGATCAGAGCCATGTCCACCAGGCGAACGGTTCCCGCAAGAACGGGCACCGAGACGCCGTCATCATGCAGGGATTCTGCAATTTCCTGAGCCTCGTTCGACAGGCCGCCACTTGCAGGCGCTTGGGCCGAAGACTCGGAAGGGCTTGAGTTGGCCTCATGGGTCTTTGGCGTGGCAGGCTCTGCGCTCGCTTGGCGCAGGCCACTGGTCAATCTGCTCCTGAGATCAGGTGCTGACCTCAAGGAAGAATGTGGCTCTGAAGAACTGTCTGCTTCTGGCGCCAGGTTTTTCATTATCTGTTGCTCGATCTGGCATAAACGGATTGGCCTGATGACGTTGTTGAAACGCCTGCAGCCGGTGCTGAAATGGGTTTGTCGGTCGGCAATTGCCCGCGGACCTGCTGGTAGAGCGTCGTAATACGATCGCTCATCAGGTCGATGGAGAATGTCTCGGCTAGGCAGCTGCGCTGCTCGGCCGCGGCAGCCTGCATCGCCTCCGGGTTTGCCATCGCCCGTTCCATCGCAGTGGTCAGCTTGTCGATATGGCCCGGCTCGATCAGACGTGAGGCATAGCGGCCGAAAATCTCCGGAATGCCGCCAACACGGGTGGCGATCAGCGGCCGCTGTGCGGCAACCGTTTCCAGAATGATGTAAGGCATCGCCTCGGCCCGCGACGGCACCACCACGCATTTTGCCATGCGGAAGGCCTGACGCGCCGGCAGAGCACCATGGAAGGTGACAGTGTCGCCAAGACCAAGCGTCTCGACCATTTTGCGATAACGGGCCTCGTCCGGACCTTCGCCAACAATATGCGCTGTCGGCGCTTTGCCGGTCTTGAGCTTGATGTTGTGGAGCGCGTCAATGAAGAGGTCGGTGCCCTTCAGGTCGCGAAGCATGCCGATGTAAAGAAAGTCGGCAGCGTCCTCATTCTCCGTCACCGGAGAAAATTCGCTGGGCTGAAGGCCGTTGTAGACGACACGGGCCGGCGCTTGCGGGTGACCGACCTTGGTTTCAAACGCGGCATATTCATAGTCGGATACAAAGATCAGCCCGTCCGTGAAACGCGACAGGAGGCGCTCGATCGTGTGATAGACGCGTCCTTCCAGCCGGTTCGGATCGTAGTGGAGGCTGCCGCCATGCGGGCAGTAGATCCGGGTGACTTCCTGGCCCTGAAAGCGCAGCAACGTTCCGATGGTCCGCACATAGGCGCCGCCCTTGGCGCCATGGCCGTGAAGAACGTCGGGCTTGAGGCTGCGAATGTGTCGGTAAAGGTCACGCGTCGCACGAAGGTCTTGAAGCGTGAGTTGACGCTGCATCGGAAACTTTGCGACGCCGAGCGAAAGCTGCGGGCGCAGGTCTTCGACAATGGCATTGTCGTAATCACTGCCGGATGTGCTGTCACAAATCAGGCCGACGTCATGACCTGCCGCTGCCTGGCTGGTCGCGAGGTCCTTGATGTGCCTGAATATGCCGCCGATCGGCGAGCGTACGCAGTGGATGATCCGGAGCGGATCCTTGGTCATGGTGCAGGCTCCCTGTTGCAGCCTCCAGGTTTCTTTTTGAACCCGTGAAGCTGAATGCCTGCACTTTAGGGAAGGGAGATGAGTCCCCGGTTAATCCAGGGACAGGATCAGAAATACCGCTCGCGGACGTAAATCGTGTCTCCGGGCCGCAAGGGGTCCGAAATAGGCACACGACCGTTTAGAATTTCACCATTGATCTGACGGGTGATGTCGACATCCTGCTGTTGTGCTCTGGTCGAGAAACCACCTGCGGTCGCGATGGCATTCTGCACTGTCATGCCCGCCACATAGGTGTACTGGCCCGCGTTTTGCACTTCGCCCATGACAAAGACGGGACGGTAGGTGTCCACCTCGACCGAGACGTCCGGATCCCGCAGATAGCCCTGCCGCAACTTGCGTCCAATTTCGGCGGATAATTCCTGCTGTGTCTTGCCGCGTGCCGCCACGTTGCCCACCAGCGGGAAGGAAATATAACCAGCCTGGTCAATGACATAAGTATTGGAGAGGTCGTCCTGACCGAATACGATGATCCGCAGCCTGTCGCTGGAGTCCAGGCGATAGGGTTGTGTCAGCGTTTCATGGAACGCGGTTGGCGGGCGCTTGTAGCCACTGCAAGCCACCATGCTGGCGCACATGGCCAGAACAAGAAACATTCTGATGGGCATTCACGACTCTCCTATAGGTCATTCGCACCATCGCAAGTCATGGTTAATGCTCGGTGAAGAGATTTCTGAGGGCCGGTAAGCCATGTCAGAATTGACGAGACAAAAATTAACGCAGCTTTCAGTGAGCCGGAAAGGAGCTTAACCGATCGCTTACCCTAATTCGTCATAGTTGCCGAGTTCGTTCTGGAGTATTGAAATGAGTTCGACCCGCAACGCGGTACAAGATGATGATATGGCCCTCGACCTGGCTGGGTTGCTGCGCGCAATCGGTAGCGCCTTGCGCTGGTTGCTGCCTCTGGTTTTCGTCGTTGCTGCAAGTGTCTTCCTTGTCCTTCAGTTCGTTCCGTCCAAATACAAGGGCGAGGCGAGGGTGCTGATCGAGAGCAAGGACTCCGATTACCCCGGCACCACACGCGGTGTTGAAGAGGAACGGGCGGTTCTCGACAATGAAGGCGTTGCCAGTCAGGTGCAGTTGCTGAAATCAGCTGACTTGGCGCGCCGGGTTGCAAAACGTCTCGATCTTGCGTCTATTGCCGAATTCGAGGCTGACAATGGCTCTGGAATTGTCAGTGATGCGCTCGTGATGCTGGGCATTTCGCGCGACCCGGCCCGCATTTCTCCCGAAGAACGGGTGCTGAAGGTCTTCTACGAAAACCTCGACATCTATCGCCTTGAAGGCTCGCGCGTCATTGCAGTCGATTTTTCCGCGCAGGATCCTGAACTGGCCGCGGCCGTCGCCAACACAATTCTCGATGAGTATATTTCTCTTCAGTCCAGTGCGAAGCGCAAGACGACTGAATTTGCGACCACGTCGCTGGAACCCCAGATCGAAAGCCTGAAAGCGGAAGTCCAGGCCGCGCGCAAGGCTGTCGAGGATTTTCGCGCTCATGCCGATCTCCTGATGGGAACCGACAATCTGACGCTGAACCAGCAGCAATTGGCGCAGATCAGCAGCAGCTACTCGCAGGCGCAGGCCGACAAGGCGGAGTCCCAGGCAAAGGCGGACCTGATCCGGGAGCTGTTGAAGTCCGGTGGCTCACTCGAAACCGCGAGTGACGTTCTCGACTCTCTGCTGATTCAGCGTTTGCGCGAACGGCAGGTGGCGATCCAGTCGAACATCGCCGAACTGTCCATCACCTTGCTGCCGAACCACCCGCAACTGAAGGCGTTGCAGTCGCAGTTGGCTGACTACAATCGGCTCATCCGCGAAGAAGCGCGCAAGGTGCTCGTCGGTCTGGAAAACGACGCCAAGGTGGCCAACCAGCAGGCTGAGGCCCTGAAAGGACGTCTTGGTGAGCTCAAGGTCGCAGCAGCCCAGACCAATTCGGACCAGGTGCGCCTCGCAGAGCTGGAGCGGGAGGCAAATGCCAAGGCGCGGCAACTGGATCAGCTGATCGGTAGCTTCCGTGATGCCGACACCAGACTGAGGGCGCAGGCCCTGCCTGCCGATGCGCGCATCATTTCACGGGCGGCTGTTCCGATCGAACCTTACGCGCCCAAGGTAATCGCCATCACGATCATCGCCGCCTTGGCGACCTTTGTGATCGGCTGCGCATTCGTGATCATGCGCGAGTTTCTGTCGGGCAATGTGCTCTATCCGGTCGCCTATGATTCCACGATGCTGCGCCAGCCGCAGGAGCCGACACCGCCGGACGGCGGCGGGCACTATGGCACCTGGCCTTCCGCCGCTTCTGCCCAAGGCGTCGCCATGTCCGCGAGCTTTTCCTATGGCGATGAAAAACAGGCAGCTGCCCGGTATGTTCAGGAGCTGGCCGCCGACGCGAGACACGCTGAGGCCGAACCGGAACAAGCCCCGCAGCCAGCTGTGGCCGCCGAACCTGAGGAAAAGGCGGTCAATGAAACCAACCGCAAGACCTTGCTGGAACGCGCGGTGGACCTTGCCAAACCTGCTGGGCGCGCTCGCGAAGACAAGCGTGACAGTCAGCCCAATCGTTCCGATCAACAGTATGAGCGTGTGAGCAAGATTGATGCTGCCCTGGCTGCCGCCGCCGAAGACAGCCCGGCACCGCTTGACGTTGAGGGCGTGATCGTCGTGCTGAGCGTCGACGACCCCGCCGTGTCACACAATCGGGCCTTCGAGATGGCACGCGCCGCAGCGGAAGAAGGGGCAGGCGTGCTCCTTCTCGAAGTGTTTCCGGAGATAGAGACACTGGAAGCGGCGGAAGGCTTCTCCGATCTCGTCGCTGGCGACGTTGTCTTTTCCAAGGTGGTCTATCGCGACGCCGGTTCTCCGGCGCATATCATTGAGGCAGGCACGCAGCAGATCGCTGACCAGATGGCCAACGGCGAACGCTTCCAGATGGCGGTCGACGCAATGGCCGACACCTATGATGCTGTTGTGATCGATCTTGGAGCCATCGACGGGTCGCTTGCGAGTGCAAATCTTCTGCGCAGGGCCGATCGTGTCCTGTTGATGTCCGGCGATGCCAGCTATGACCATGAGCTGAAGAGCGCCGCCCGCCTTCTGGCGCGCAACACAGGCGCTGCCGTCGAGGTGATTGCCCAGGGCAATCAAAAGCGCCAGGGATCTGGCTGGGCGGCCTAGGCGCCGAAAATATCAAGCTTTTTCATGGTCGAGCCTGTTTTGTACAGGAAAGGCAGTGACAGATTCGAAATCGTTCAATAGATGCAATATACGACCATAGGCTGCGCTTCGAAAATAGCTTCTTTTTCGTGTTCGGAGCGTGGTCCCTTCAGGGGCACCGCTAAGCGCCTTTTGTAACGCTTGTCGTCGGCGGCAAATCCACAGAGGCAAGATTGCTTCCAGTCAAAAGGGCTGCGGAAAGATGACCTGCGGTCCGAAATCATAGCCGCTGCCGGCATTCGTCACCGTAATCGAGGTCACCGATCCATTTGATATTGTCGCGGAAGCCTGGGCCGTGGCACCGTTGTTTGATGGAGTTAGCGTCACTGTCGGGGGCGAAGCATAGCCGCGCCCCGGGTTGGTGACGACGATCTGTACAACGACGCCGCCCTGCATCACTGCCATAGCTTCAGCCGTCTCACCGATTCTGAAAACGGTCCCATAACCATGCTTGCCGCCTTCGGACGTCGTTCCGTACAGGCGACCCATTGGATCTGCGACGAGAGTGTTTTCCGGATATTCCCCAGCGTTCCCGTTGAATTCGAACAACGCGGTGTAGACATATGTCCCAATGTCTTTCTTTGTCAGTTTATAGACCCCACCTTGCCCTGCTGAGCTATATTGCGCGGTCCCGAACAGGTTACCCACGCTATCGATGATAACACCTGCCCCTGGGGAGAATTCTCCGTTCAACTCATTGAATTCGTACACGGTGGTCGGCGTAGCGGGCGTTTTTCCGCTCGGGTAACTGAAGACCGTGCCCGAAATGTCCCCGCCTCGATTTGTCGTACCAAACATTTGTCCGGAATTGTCCATAACCAAACTGCCGAAGGGCAGGACAGGATCGTAGTCGTTTAGCGGGAAACTGTAGAGGCTCTTGTAGGTATAAGTCTGATCACCGGAGACGAACAGTCCGAAGATTTCGCCGGAGGAATATTCACCTCCTGCTGAAACCAGTCCGTAAATGTTTCCGGGGACATCCATCAACAGCCCACCAACGAAGTAATTGTAGCCCGCGATTGCTGGAAAGTTGTGCAGGTTATTAAAGGAATACCCACCCCCCAGCATAGGCGTAAGTGAGAACACGGTCCCACCACCATTGGTGCCTCCAGCGGATGTCGTTCCAAATAACGTTCCATTTGCGCTTATGATCAGATGGCTTGTCGGTGCTGCACCGTCCGAATTTTTCCCCGTGGCTGGAGGAGCCGCGCTGAAATTGTATAGATTGGTGAGATCCCAGCCACCGGCGCCATTGGGCGCAAGCTTGAAGACAGTCCCAGCCCAGCCTGTCCCGCCGCCGGCTGCCGTACCATATAGGATCCCGTCTGGGCCCATGACCAGACCCCCAACCGGACGCGCACCATCCGCTGGCCCGCCGGCAAACCTGTGCAACACTTTATATTCGTAGCTTTCTCCATGCGTGTCCGTTGCAAGCATGAACACCACGCCGTTTCCGGAGGTGTCACCTTGATCTAACCCTCCGGTATTCAAAACCCCATATAAATTGCCTAAAGAGTCGATGATAAGACGGCCCTTTGGCGTATTTCCGTCTTTAAAAATAGCGCCAAAGTTATATAGCGTTGAGCAGACAGCCTTGGTTGATTGGTCCTGTATCACTTAACTACCCCCAACATGTCTGCTGATAAGCCATTCTATCGACTGCTCGAATCGAGTTCGTTTTTTGGATGATGATACATTTGATTGTATTTTACAAAAACACAAGCAATAGGTTTCTAATGGGCTACTTTTTACTGAACTAAAGAACTTATTCGCTTGAACGTGCTCCCCGCTTTAGGTTCGGGCGGCGAGGCTTCAGTTCTCGACTTCACCTAGGTGATCAAAGGCCCCTGGCATGGGGCGATATTTCTTAAATTCGTCGGGCATCGGAGCGAAAATTGGTGCGTTTAGTCATTATATTTGTTGTTATGTGTGTGTCATACGTACATGCGGACACAATAGAAGTGCCGTTACTACCTGATGGGTCAGTTGATGTTGAAACTGTTCTTCCGTCTTTTAGTGCAAAACAACCCGTTCTCAAAACAGGGGATGCACCCCAGTTCGAGGGTTCATTTCTTGGGCAATCCTACAGCGCTGTTTATGACGACATAGATTTAACCAAGCCATTTGAACTTACCATCAGTTCCCAAAGCATTTCTGAGCATGCGTATTACCTAATTGCTGTATCTCTCAATAATATCATTTGTCTGAATTCTCGCCTGCGACCTGACATGCTTTTATGGCATGAAACCGCTGTGTCGTTGGATGGCGGTTGGAAAGTGACCGCATCTTGCTCAAAATACGCTGATCCAAATCAGAACTAAGAGTTGAACGCGTAGCACCAAAGGGGGGACGCTCAAGAAGTGTTTGGGAAATGTCGATATAGACAGTTGGATAGGAAATCGGTTTGTCAGATTTGAAGTGGGTAGCCACAATAGTTGTAACACTTTTACTCCTTGCCGGATGCCAGACTCCGCAAGACGGTCCTGCAAGTCAGGTCGATCCCGACCAGTTTGCTTCGTGGTCGTGTTCTCGAATTTCAGATACAAAGAAAGATGCAGTTGCACTGTCTGGAGTTGCATCCTCAGCTTGGGGTCACCAAGCCGAAAAAGCTCGCGTCGATAGCGCTATAGACGCCATGGAAATTGCGTTGAAAAGAAAAGGCTGCCGTTGATGGAAAACCAAAGCTGCCTTGCCTCGGCAAGCATTTGGCCGAAACATTCCAGAATCCAAGGCTTCACTCAACCTTGAAATGATTTCTTAGCTCTGCGGCCTCAATTTGCTGTATTGTTTTCGCCGAAATCCGGAGGCAATCCGGGCGTAAATGTCTCTCGTCACGACAGCCTGCACAGTGATCAAATTCAATGACTGCGCCTTCGTCGCAGGAATCATCGATTGTGTCGGGCAAAACGCCTTGTTTGGCAGGGCCCAGATTGAAAGTCATCTTCACCTCGCACTCGTCGCATTGCAGAAATGCTCTTGCTCCAATGATGCTCATGGTCCGACAGGTTCTGATTTGAGAATCAGTGCTTTCAGGGGCCGCTTCTTGCTAAAGGCGAAAAACGCCAGCTTGCCCAGGGCGACACCCGACGCTGCGGATCGGGCTCCGGCCGGGCAGCTTAGGTTTCACAATTGCCAGGCATTCAAGGGTCGCGATCAATAATGTTGTTTGAACGCTAGCTCGACAGCACACGTGCCTTCAGAGCGCGCATCTTGCGCACGAGTGGCCAGAGGGTCTCTGATTTTCGGATCCGCGCTTTCAGGGCTTGCTTCTTGCTGAAAGCGAAAAACGCCAGCTTTCCTTTGAGCGTCAGGGGCGTGTAGCTGTCGAAAAGCGCGACCGCCTCGCTCCAGGATCGCTTGTAGCGTTCATCGCCAAGGCCAAGGTCCAGGCAATGGAGACCCGGGTCCGCACAGGCTCTTGCGATGATTTCTTTCAACAGCACGACGCCGGGGCTGTGAGCTGTCATGTCATCATGGGAAATGCTGTTGGCATACCCGATCAGCCTGTCCCCCGATCGGCAGCTGAGATAGGTCGCACGAATCTCGCCCTCACATTCCAGCCACCACAGGTTCAATCCTGTCTGCTCCCGCTCCTGGCCGGACTTCAGCAAGGTTTCGAGAAACAGCTTTTCCTTCTCGCCCGTGAAGACATTTGGAATTCCGGTCGCTGCGGCGCGCACCGCCCTTTGCTCAAGGAAGGCGTTGAGGCCGCGCTCGATTTCAGCTTCAGTCTCCGCACAGACGATCTGGAAGTTGTCGGCAGCCTCAAGTGATTTTTGTTTCTTGGCCAGCTTTTTACGCGCGGCCTTGCTGTGGCTGGTCCGGAAAAGGTCATCAAAATCGCCCGACAAGGGTCCGATGAAAACCGGGCTTGGACTTTGAACGAGCTCGCCGAAGCTGAGCGGATTGGAGCTTTCGCCACAATGTTCCGGCAGATTGGCCAAATGAACGAGATCTGCATCGAGCGTCTTGCCGAGCTCTGATAAATGCCGGTGAAGAACAGCTGGTTCCACAGCGTCGACGGCTGTGCAGCGCCACAGCCCAGTCGACTGATTGGCCTTGTTCTGACCCAGGAAGCTGAGCACCCGCAATGGTCCGTTTTGTTCAAGGGCAAGCGGCAGGAAAAAAGCGGCTTGCTCCTCCAGAAAACCCGCGACCAGGACTGGTTGGCAGTGTTCTGTTTCGCCGAAGCTTGTCTGCCAGGATTCGATCCAGGAAGCTTCATGATAGGGCAGGGAAAACCTGTCCTCGCCCAGCTGGGAGATGAAGTCACTTGCGGACGCAAAGTCATCCAGCCGCGTCACGCGCAATTCGAGTGACTGTCGGTTGCTGCCTGTGGTTTCAGGCGCTGCTCCGACGAGGCGCTCAACTGGGTCGGATGCAAGGGCGGTTGCCCCGGTCGCTGCCATGTGCTCAGGTTCCATCCTGCTCGTTCAACTCTAGAGACAAATAGCAATAAAAATTAAAGAAACAGTGCCTAATCTGCTGCCAGAAATTCAGGGGTCGACCGACGCAAATGGGTGCTCGCCAAAGAATATTCCAAAACGCTTTCAAGCTCTTGCGTCGCAGTGGGCTCGCTCGTGTTATGGCGCCGTTTACTCAAGGTTGTGGTGCGATCTTCATGATGCATCACGTTCGTCCTGGGCGTGATGACGAATACCAGCCCAATCTCCATCTTGAAATCACTCCGGAATTCCTGCGCCAGTCGATCGAGCAGATCCGGGACAACGGCTATGAGATCATCGCACTTGATGAAGCTGTTGACCTTCTCAAGAGCGGCTATGGCAATCAGCGCTATGCAGCCCTGACCTTCGACGACGGCTACCGCGACAATCTCAAGATCGCTTATCCGATCCTGAAAGAACTGAATGTTCCTTTCACCATCTATGTGGCGACGGGGCTTGTTGACCGTGAGACCGAGCTTTGGTGGATCGCGCTTGAGCGCATCATCGGACAGAATGACGAGATCCGGTTGTCGGGCGAAACGACGGGAGACGCAATCTCCTGTCGCACGGTGGCGGAAAAGGACGCCTGCTACGAGCAGCTTACGCGCTGGTTGACCCAGGAGGTCGACGAAAAACAGCAGCGCGAGATCATTCGCCAGCTGGCGGAGCGCTATGACTTCGACCTGACAGGTCTTGCCGACGAGATGATGATGACCTGGGATGAACTCAGGGAACTGGCGCAAGACCCGCTTGTGACCCTGGCGGCCCACACCCATGCGCATCATGCCTTGGCACGTCTTGGGCCTGCAGATGCCAGATCAGACATAAAGCGCGGGATCGAGCGCATGCAGCAGGAGCTGGGCCGCAAGCCGAAACACTTCGCCTATCCCTATGGCAACAAGATCGCGGTCAGCAAACGGGACGCACAGATCCTGAGTGAAGCCGGTTTCAACTCGGCCGTCACGACCTTTCCCGGCTTGCTCAAGTCGGTGAATGCCCGCGATCCGATGCTTCTTCCGAGGGTCTCCCTGAACGGCCGTTTCCAGGATCCTTATGTCATCGACCAATATCTGACGGGGGCGCCTTTCGCCCTTTATCACGTGGCCCGCTGGGCATGGAGCGGCCGTGGAATCAGGTCGGGCGTTTCCCGCCTCTTTCCATCCACCAGATGATGGCGCCGGCCGGAATGACCCAGGCCAGGCCTGCGACGGCGAAATAGGCCAGGCGCATCAGTGTCGAGGATTGTTGCAAGGTCATGTCGCCGATCACCATGGCGACCAGCGCATAGACAATCACAAACACCACAAGAACCACCATGCCGACGAACTTTCGAAATGAGGGAACCATGCTGGGGAACTCACTTTCCTGATAAGGTTTTGCAGCGTTAGAGTGTCGCAAAGACCGGCCCGCGACTTGCCGCCATTGTCATGCACCTATATCTCCCCCGGTGATAGGTCAAATCCGGGCAGTGATCCCGGGTTCAAAGACGGGATGGGAAATGTCTGCTTCCTCCGAGACAGGTGACAACGCCGGACTTGCCAGCGCCAACGCGGGGTCTTCGCGCCTTGAACGCAATCGAACTTTGATCCGCTGGTGGCTCTATGGCATTTGCTTGCTGGTATTGGCCATGGTGGTTGTTGGCGGCGCGACACGTTTGACAGAATCCGGCCTTTCCATCACCGAGTGGAAACCGATCCACGGCGTCATCCCACCGCTGTCGACGACCGAATGGGAAGAGGAATTCGCCAAGTACCGCGAGATCCCGCAATATGAGGTGGTCAACAAGGGCATGTCCCTTGAAGAGTTCAAGTTCATCTTCTGGTGGGAGTGGGGTCACCGTCAGCTGGGCCGATTCATCGGCATTGCCTTCTTCGTGCCCATGGCGACCTTCTGGATGCAGGGCCGCGTCGAGCCATGGCTCAAGCCACGCCTCGTTGTCGGTTTGGTCTTGGGCGGCCTCCAGGGCGCTCTGGGTTGGTACATGGTCGCCTCGGGCCTCGTCGACAGGATCGACGTCAGCCAATACCGCCTTGCTGCGCACTTGACCCTTGCCTGCGTGATTTTCGCCTATCTGTTCTGGATTGCGCGCCGTCTTGCCCCGCGCGAGAGCGCGAATGCTGAAGAGGCGCGGGCACTCGGTGGTGTCGGATGGCTGTTCCTGGCGCTGGTGTTCCTGCAGATCTTCATGGGCGGTCTGGTGGCCGGGCTTAACGCCGGCTTCACCTTCAATACCTGGCCGCTGATGGACGGGCAGGTGATCCCGAAGGGCCTTCTGGCCATGTCTCCGGCCTGGGCGAACCTCTTCGAGAACGTCATGACCGTCCAGTTCCAGCACCGGGTCACCGCCTATTTGCTTGTGGTCGTCGCACTCTGGCTGATGATCCGGTCGAAAAAGGTCAGCGGCCGCAAGCAGGTGATGATGCCGGCTCGTCATATCGTCGGTTTCGTGGCGCTTCAGGTGGTGTTCGGCATTGCCACATTGGTCATGTCCGTGCCGCTGCATCTGGCCCTGTGGCATCAGGCCTTTGCTGTCTTCGTTCTGGGCGCAGCGGTCGACTATATGGCGATGTTGAAGGGACCTTATCCGCGGCCCGTCGCAATCGAAAGCTAGGGGCAGAACGCTCAACTCTGCCGCCGCCAGCAACAATCCCGCCGAAGGATCTCTCCCCGGCGTTTTGGCTGGTTTTCGGTTTCCCGTCAGAAACGGGATGGCAGGCGCTCCGGACTTGCCGGGAGCAGTTGGGAATTTGGGATGTGCAAGGCCGTCGCGCCTGCCCAGGTTCCGTGTCCCAAATGACTGAGCTTGCGTCTTTCTCTTTTCTGCGTGCCGGAAGTAGAGTGTCCTCCGGTTTGCCAGATACGAAACGCGCCCGAAATCTACCGCGTCACTCCCCGCTGCAAACCCAAGCCGCCAGTCACCGGCGCCGTCAGCCGTCCGTTACACGGCAGACAGCCCCTCGAAACCCGGTCCCGGCCACCGCGAACGGACGGTCCATAAGCGGCCCCGTGATGGCAGGAACGGGAGTGATAATACGGCAGGTTTGATGAGGGGGGATAAGTGTTTCTGACAGGGTCGGCAGGGGTCAGTCTGGTATTATTCGTTTTTTCCCGGTGAAAAGCCTTGAATTGGTCACGAACTAGGACTATTTCCTGCGCATCGATATTGCTTGAAGAACTTGTTACGGCGTGGGCAACCGCGAACTGAACGATCTTTCCTCTCAACGTCGAGCTAATCGCCCGAGGCAATCTTGCCGACGGCACCCCTACATGACCGATTGAAAAGGAAAATCGTTATGGCTATTGGAACCGTTAAGTTCTTCAACTCCACCAAAGGCTTCGGCTTCATCCAGCCGGAAGATGGCGGCAACGACGTGTTCGTTCACATCTCCGCTGTTGAGCGCGCTGGCATGCAGCCTCTGACCGAAGGTCAGAAGGTCAGCTTTGAAGTTGTTCAGGACCGTCGCTCCGGCAAGTCCGCTGCGGACAACCTGCAGGAAGTCTAAGTCTTATTTTTCAGGGCGCTGCCGGCATGTCTGGCGCGACTTGAAAATGAAGATTGAAAAAGGCCGGGCCAACGCCCGGCCTTTTTTGCATTTTGAGGGATAACAATTTTTTGTGGCTCAAAAGCTGTTACCGAGACGGCAAGGCTAGGCGCCGTCAGGAACCGAAGATCTGAGACACCATTGCCTTGGCAAAGGCTGCATCAAGCGGCCAGTCGTTCAGCATCCGGTACCAGAATGCGCCATGGATCATCGTCGTGAGCATTGCGACATTGCTGTGTGGCGGCAGTTCACCGCTTTCAACAGCCTGCTGAAGGATATCGGTCACGATTTCCTCGCGCGGCAGAACGAATTTCTCGATGAAACTTTCGCGAAATTGCGGGTCCTCCTGGGCGGATGCAATCAGGCTGCGCATGGCGGCGCCATCGCGGGCGATGTGGTCGAAGATGCTGATCAACAGATCAAGCAGGCGCTGGCGCGCAGACTCATGGTCCGGGCGACGCTCCGCGTCGGAGGCGTCTTGAGATGCCGATTCAAAGAAAGCCTCAAGCACCAGATCCGCCTTGGTCGGCCAGCGACGGTAAAGCGACTGCCGTGACACGCCAGCTTCCTTGATGATCTGCGTGATGGAAACCTTGTCGTAGCCGTTCGTTCGGACCAGCCGCCGCGCGGCGTCCATCAGCGCCGGTGCGGTCGCTTCCTCCCTGGGCCGTCCGGCTTGTCGCGGGATTTCGGTCATTTTTCTTCTCCCGAATAAAAATCTGCAGCACCATCTTGAATAAGAGACGATAGTCTCGTATTTAAATACGGAACTGCAGTTTCTTAATAGGGACTGTGCGACCCAAAAACAATGGCGGCCGAAAACGCCCATTGGAGAACCTTCATGCCCACCTCGGCGAAAACCGGGACGCCCTATGTCCTGCTCGTCACTGTCCTGGCGCTGCTAGCGGTCTTTCCGCCCGTGGCGACGGACATGTATCTCTCAGGCCTGGATCAGCTCGCCCATAGCCTTGGCGCCAGCGATGCCGCTGTCGAACTCTCCCTGTCGTTGTTTTTTCTGGGGCTTTGCGTCGGTCAGCTGATCATGGGGCCTGCCATCGACGGTTTTGGGCGCAAGGGGCCTTTGATCGTCGGGATCGCGGTCTTCACCGTCACCTCGGTCGCCTTGCTTCTCGTCGGGGATGTAACGATCTTCAACGGCTTGCGCGCGGTTCAGGCCATTGGCGCCTGTGCCGGTATGGTCGTCGGCCGTGCCATGGTCACCGATCTCTTCGAGGGCAGGGAAGCTGCAAAGACCATGACCGTGCTGGTGATGCTCATGACCATCGGCCCGGTCATGGCGCCCTTTGTCGGCAGCTTGTTCCTGACCGCCTGGGGGTGGCAGTCGATCTTCGTCTTCATGGTGATCCTCGGCCTTGCATCAGCGAGCCTGTCGATGATCGTCCTGCCGGAAACCCTGCCGAAGGAAGAGCGCGGCGATACGCCGTTCCGTGACGCCTTCAAGGGCTATGCGCGACTGGTCAGCAATCCGCGCTTCCTGATCCCGGCTTTCGTCGCCGCTCTGGTTCAGGCAGCCATGTTCGCCTTCATTACGGCGTCGGCAGGTATTTTCAAGAGTTTCTATGGTCTCGACAACATGACCTATGGCCTGTTGTTCGGTCTGGTCGCGGCATCGTTGGCGGTGTTTTCCCACATCAACACGAGGCTCTTGAACCACTACAGCCCGGAGGTTCTTCTGACCGCCTGCCTGCCGGTCTTTGCTCTCCTTGGCGGCGGCCTGTTTGCCCTGTCGTCCACGCAGAACCTGTGGGTTTTCGTGGTGCCGCTCTGGTTCGCCATCGGGTTCGTCGGTCTCTTGAGCGCCAATGCCATGTCGATTGCCATGGAAGCAGCACGCGGAGGGGCAGGCGTCGGCTCGGCGCTCCTGGGCGCATGCCAGTTTGCGATTGCTTTCCTGTGTTCGACCGTGGTCGCCCTCATGACGGCAGAGGACGCTTCGCCCATGGCGATCGGGATCTTTGTCCCGGCTCTGGCCGCGTTGGCGCTTTGGTTTGCAGGCCGCCTGATCCGGCCACAGGAAGTGGCCAACACCTGAATGCAGGCGCTGCGGAGACCATCGTCCGCAGCGCCTTGTTTCTGGTCTGAGGCTTAGCGGCCGTGGCTCCGGTCGTAGCCATTGACCGCAGGCTGCGACCAGCTGCCGAGCGTGCCGTCGCCCGGGCGGAAGACTTCCATCAACAGGGGATGGCAGGCGGCAACGTCACTGGTGTGTTCGGACGAACAATCGCCGCCCGGACAGGCGCTCAGAACCGCCAGCAGGTCGATCTCGGCGAAAAGCTCCAGATAGTCGCCCGGCCGCACCGGGCTGGCCTTCATGAAATACTGGCCCGTGTCCCGGGTGAACCCGGTGCACATGAAGACATTGAGCACGTCGTGCACATGGCGCTCGGCCTCTTCAAGCGGAAGTTCGCGGGCATCGGCCAACGCCCGGGTCAGGTTCGAATGGCAGCAGTGATGGTAGTCCGTGCCGCTCAGCACCTTGCCCGTATAAGGATCGCAGCGCGTCCCGATCACGTCATGCACAGACCCGCCGAATTCATCGATGCCGTACCAGTCGAGAGTGTCCGTCGTCACCGTCGCCATCGGGCGCAGGGTCGGGAAGGACGACCACAGCCGGTCGCCGGTGGTCACGTGCGTGCCATGCAGCGCCCGCGTCTTGCCTGAATAGAACCGCTCGCTGAGGTCATGCAGGTTGAAGAGATTGAGATCGCCGACCTGCGGGCCCTCGACGGACGACATCTTCAGGAAATGGCCGGCGGGTACCTTGATGCTGGCGGCCTCGCGCGGAGCGACAAGCACTTCATCAATCTTTTCAGCCGTTTCGCGGGCGGCGGCATAAAGGCCAAGATCCGGCTCGGGTAATGTTTCCGGCGGGTAACAGATCACCGGCTTTACAGCCCGGCGGGTGGCGGCATCTTGAGGTTGGTTCATGGAAAAACTCTGGTCACGTCGTGCCTGCGGAACGATCTCCGCATCGCGGCCAAACTGGCATGGCCCGCAGGCAATGACTAGGGGCCAATGACCAGGCGTGAAAGGCAGGTGATGAAGGCGAGCCATCAAGGTGCGGGGAGGTGAATTCTGAGGGTGCCCCACCCAGGAGCCGTCATCTCATGGCTTGACGCCATTTCCGCTTTTGGGTGAATCCATGCCGTTGGCGTGCGGCAATCAGAAGCCGTGCTGATTAGCTTTAAGATCATCGCGGCGAAAGCAATGGTGAGCTAGCAAGCCGTGCACTTGGACTGGCTAAGGTGCATGCGGTTAGCAGAGAGTGGAAAGGTTATTGGCAGCGCAAAGAAAGTTAAGAGAAATTAACACATACCTCTTGTAATCCATGGTTGCAGACCCCATGAATCAACGGTTGCGTATTTTGACGTAGCAAAAAAGCAGTGGCCCGGTGCTGTAACACCGGGCCAGATTTGAACAACCTTGCGGTTGGTCTGTGATCACTTGGACATATTGTACCTGCAATGCGTTTTGTCAACATTTAATCCGGCCCACCGCATAAAGACATAACGAAAGGTTTATGTCCGAATGCAACAGCACTTTGAACTAATCTCTCACGAGGCTCAGGGGGAGATAATTTATCAGCGTCCAAAGGACGGCTACATCAACGCTACGGCGATGTGTCAAGCGGCTGGGAAGAGTTGGTTTGACTACCGCCGCCTTAAGACCACGGATCCATACATAAATGAGTTGGCATCCGAAACGGGAATTCCCGGTTCGGAATTAATTCAATCACTTAGGGGTGGGGATCTGCGGCTTCAGGGCACTTGGGTTCACCCTCAGGTGGCCGTTCACTTAGCGCAGTGGCTTTCAGCTGAGTTTGCGGTGAAAGTTAGTAAATGGGTGTTTGACTGGATGTCAGGCAAGGGCAGCCCAGTCCGATCGGAAATCCCCTATCACTTGCGCCGTTATGTTGCAAATCAGCCTAACGTGCCTATCGCCCATTTTTCAATTCTGACGGAGATGACGCAGGCTCTGATCGCACCACTGGAAATCATGGGTTACTCGGTTCCGGAGAGCATGATGCCAGATATCTCTCACGGTCGTATGTTCTGTAAATGGCTAAGAGAGGCACATGGAATCGATACCGATGCTTTGCCGACGTACACCCATGTATTTGAGGATGGTCGCAAGGTCCCCGCAAAGGCATATCCCGAACTCCTACTGCATCATTGGCGGCGGCATTTCCGCGAAGAATGGCTTCCCAATAGGGCTGTGAAGTATTTTTCAGGCCGCGACAGTGCAGCCTTGGAATATTTGCCGAAGTTGCTCCCAGCTCCTGTTGCCGCGTAAAAGGTTCTTGTGGCGGCTGACTATTGTATCAGCCGCCACAACTGCACCCATTCCCTTCAGACACAACACGCCCTTGAAAGCGAAAGTTCCCCAACACACGGGAAACACTGTTTGTCAGCCGAACCATATGCTTATCGTCGTACGGGTTCTCTCCGCGCATTTCTGCTACCTTGAGGGCTATCTGGATGCTTGTGAGCGCTTCTTCCGCTGTCCTTGGGGGTGTCGATACGTGCCTGATTATCTAGCATTGTTAAGAGATTTTGCGGCATAAGGGCGTTCAGATCACCCCAGGTTCAGTTCCTTGAAGAAGTCGTTGCCCTTGTCGTCGACGACGATGAAGGCGGGGAAGTCTTCGACTTCGATCTTCCAGATGGCTTCCATGCCGAGTTCCTCGAACTCGACCACTTCCACCTTCTTGATGCAGTCCTGGGCCAGACGGGCGGCCGGGCCGCCAATCGAGCCGAGATAAAAGCCGCCGTGGGCCTGGCAGGCTCGGCGCACCTGCGCTGATCTGTTGCCCTTGGCCAGCATCACCATGGAGCCGCCTGCGGCTTGGAACTGATCCACATAGGCATCCATACGGCCCGCAGTTGTCGGTCCGAAGGAGCCGGAGGGCATGCCGTCCGGGGTCTTGGCAGGGCCAGCGTAGTAGACCGGGTGGTTCTTGAAATAATCCGGCAGAGGCTGGCCGCTTTCCAGCAGGTCGCGGAGCTTGGAATGGGCAAGGTCACGGGCAACGATCAGGGAGCCGGTGAGAGACAGGCGCGTCTTGATCGGGTGCTTGGTGAGTTCGCCCAAGATTTCGGACATGGGCCGGGTCAGGTCGATGTGAACGACGTCGTCGTCCAGATGCTCGTCGGTGATCTCCGGCATGTACTTGTCCGGTTGCATTTCCAGCTGTTCCAGGAAGACGCCGTCCTTTGTGATCTTGCCCATGGCCTGACGGTCGGCAGAGCAGGAGACAGCCATGCCGATTGGCATGGAGGCACCGTGGCGCGGCAAGCGGATGACGCGGACGTCGTGACAGAAATACTTGCCGCCGAACTGGGCGCCCACGCCGCTGGCCTGGGTCAGCTTGTGGATCTCTTTTTCCATTTCGAGATCGCGGAAGGCGTGCCCGCCTTCGGAGCCTTGCGTCGGCAGTCCGTCGAGATAGCGGGCGGAGGCGAGCTTGGCCGTCTTCAAGGTCATCTCGGCAGAGGTGCCGCCGATGACAATCGCCAGATGGTAGGGCGGGCAGGCCGCGGTGCCGAGCGTGAGGACCTTTTCCTTCAGGAACTCGATCATCCGGTCATGGGTCAACAGGGACGGTGTGCCCTGGAACAGGAAGCTCTTGTTGGCCGAGCCACCGCCCTTGGCCATGAACAGGAACTTGTAGGCGTCATCGCCTTCTGCATAGAGCTCGATCTGCGCGGGCATGTTGTTGGAGGTGTTCTTTTCCTCGAACATCGAGATTGGCGCGAGCTGCGAATAGCGCAGGTTCTTCTTGAAATATGCATCGCGGGAGCCTTCGCCGAGCGCTTTTTCATCCTGGCCTGTGGTCCACACCCGGCGGCCCTTCTTGCCCATGATGATCGCCGTGCCCGTGTCCTGGCACATTGGCAGGACGCCATGGGCGGCGATGTTGGCGTTCTTCAGGAGGTCGAAGGCTACGAATTTGTCGTTTTCTGTCGCCTCGGGATCGTCCAGGATCTTGCGCAGCTGGGTCAGATGTCCAGGTCGCAGGTAGTGGTTGATGTCCTTGAAGGCTTCCTCGGCGAGAAGGCGCAGGGCCTCTGGTTCGATCATGAGGACTTCCTCGCCGTTGAATTCGGCGGTCTTCACATGGTCTGAGGTCAGCTTGCGATAGGGCGTCTTGTCCTCGCTCAAGGGAAACAGGGAACTATGCTGATACTTGGGCGGGGTCGTCGGAGCGTTCATCTCAAGGCCTTCTTGGTCTGGCTGGCACGCTGTGCAGACACAGGGCGCGTGGCAAAACGGATGTGCGTGTCATACGGCAAAAAGGCAGCAAACGCCAAGCGCCGCTGCCTTCCCAATTTGTCGAAGTGGATGTTTTTTGCCGTGATCAGCGCGTTGCCGTCAGATCAAGCGTCACGGTGACCACTTCGCCCACGGTGTCACCGCTCACTTCGGCGCCGAGCTTATAGTCAGCCCGGTTGACCTTGGCCTCACCCTTGGCCGTCGCCGTGTCGCCCTCAATGTCGAGCGTGAACGCGACGGCAATCGGCAGGGAAATGTCGCGGATCGTCAATGTGCCATTGGCGACATAGGCGCCATCACCTGCCGGGCTCACATCCGTGGTCGTGAAAGTTGCGACCGGGAACTCATTGACATTGAACCAGCCCCGTCCGGGCAAGGTGCCGTCAAACTGCTGGTTGCCTGTGGCGGCGCTCAGCGTTGTGATCTCGGCAGAGATTTCGGCTGTCTCGGGAGTGTCCGGATCGAATTCGATTTCGGCGGTCCAGGTTTCAAAGACGCCTTTCAGCGATGATCCGGCCTGAACGACCTCAAAGGCAAGCTGGCTCTTGGCAGGGTCGACTGTCCATGTGTCGGCCAGGACAACGCCCGGCACCAGCAGGCCGACCGACAGGGCGGCGGCGGAGAGGAATGATTTCAGCGGCATGATGGTGGTTTCCTTCGAAAGACGTCAGGTCCTGGCGCGCGCCGGGGCGGTTGAGAGCATGCGTCTCAAGGTGTCGTCGCGGGCAATGAAATGGTGTTTAAGGGCCGCCGCTGCATGGGCAACAATCAGCGCCATCAGCAAATAGGCTACGTATTCATGCAGGACCTTGAAGACAGCCTCTGCCTCGGCCTGTGTTCCGAGCGCTTCCGGCACGGGCAAATGCGGCACCGGCAGGATGTCGAACACGATGGTCGGAATGCCCCAGGGGGAGGCCGACGCCATCAGCCAGCCGGTTATCGGCATGGCAAACAGAAAGGCATAAAGACCAGCATGGCCCAGGTGAGCGGCCAGTTTTTCGACGGCTTTCATGCCGTCAGGCAACTTCGGCGACGGGTTCACGAGCCGCCAGGCAAGACGCAAAACGGCAAGCGCAAGCACCACAAAGCCGATGGACTTGTGCAGCTGGTAGAGGCGGAACGTTTCCGGGTCAGTCGGTGGAAGACTGGTCATGTAGAGACCGAGCGCCAGCATCGCCAGGATCAAAAGCGCCATCGTCCAGTGAAAGACAATCGCGACGCGGCCGTAACCGCCGGAGGTGTTGCGGATCATGACGCACTCCACAGGGCTGGGCGGGAGCAAGCTCCGGCGACAGGCAGTGTCGGTGAGAACGGAGGCCGGCACCGGGAGGCGGCGCCGGCCGAAGGACCCATTGGGCCTTAGTTCGTGGCCGCTTCCAGCGTTTCGGCGTGGAAGGTGACCGAGATCTCATCCCCCACATAGGGAACAAACTTGCCCATGCCATAGTCCGAGCGCTTGATCGTGCTGGTGACGGCAAAACCGGCGGCTGGCTTCTTTGCCATCGGGTGGTCGCCGATCGTGGTGACGGTCACGTCCAGAACGGCTGGCTTGGTAATGTCCTTGATGGTCAGGTCGCCAGTGACCTTCAGCGTGTTTTCACCGGTCTTTTCAACCGATGTGCTCGTGAAGGTGGCCTTGGGAAACTTTTCAGCCTCGAAAAAATCGGCGCTGAGGAAGTGCTTGTCGCGGTCGGCCCAGAATGTGTCGAGGGAATTCACGTCAACGACGAACTCGACCGAAGAGTTAGCTGGCGCATCCTGGTCGATGAGAAGCGTGCCTTCCCACTCGCCAAAACGGCCTTCCGTGGTCGAGTAGCCAAGGTGATTGTAGGAAAAGGCAAGGTTTGCATGGGATTTGTCGAAGTCGTAGGCGACAGGTTCTGCAACGGCAGCGCCAGCCAGAAGGGAAAGCGCGAGGGCGGAAGCTGCGAAACGGATCATTTAAAAACCTCAATTCGAGAGAGACGCAAAGGCCTCGGGATCGAGTGCCATGGGCCACAGATAGACATGATCTTGCGGATGACAATTTGACTGACTGTCAAATGTAAGTGAACAGTTGCGCGTTCGATTGTCATCAAATGAACGCAATGCGTGGATCGCTTGAATACGGCGACCGAGATGCGATGCCGGGCGAGTGCCGCACGAGCATTGAAGCTGAAATAATCGCCCTGATTGTTGCCGGCTTGTCATCTGCTGATCATTCGAATCGTGGCAATCTCGACGCAGCAATTTTTCATCAAATCCCGGGCGCTCCCGTGGCACGACGGGGTTGTACATCTCGTCGTAATGCGGGGCGCCAGCTCAAAAAATCAGGGAGAGGCCCGTGCACAAGGCCAAAATCGTTTGCCACCGGGGGGCAAGTCAAACTGCTCCGGAAAACACCATGGCCTCCCTTGAAGGCGCCATCTCCCTCGGAGCCTTTGCGGTCGAGTTCGATATTCGCACGAGCAAGGACGATGTGCTGTACGTCATGCATGACGAGACGGTGGACCGCACGACCAACGGCAGCGGCTATTTCTCCGACATGACGTCTGTCGAGATCGATCAGCTGGACGCAGGCAGCTGGTTTGGAGCCGAGTTCGCCGGTGAGCGCGTGCCGCGTCTCGACGCATTTCTGGATGCCTGCAAGGGCCGGATCGCAACCTACGCGGAAATCAAGCTGGCCGATCCGGCAAGAGTGCGGGACAAGCTTGCCTCGCGCCGTCTGCTGGACGACGCTTGGACCTTCTCCTTCGACCAGGGCATTCGCGCCGAGACCCGTGCCCGGGTTCCCGACTTTCGCCGGATGGTGCTGTTTGAGCATGTCGGCTCCGTTGAACGCGCCGTCGCTCTCGGGGCACATATCCTGGAGTTCAACGAGAACACTCTGACCTCCGAGCGCTGTTCCGAGGCAAAGGCTGCCGGGCTCTTGACCCAGATGTTCTATGGCGGCTCGGAGCGGGCGGTCTTTGAAGCGGCGGTACGCTGCGGCGTCGAGCAGATGAACATCGATGCAGTGACACTCTTTCGCGAGGTCGAAATCGGCCTTCTGGAAGAGGCCAGCTAGCTTCAGAGTTCTGCTGACGCTGAGTGAAACAGAAAAGCCCCGCAGGAGGTCCTGCGGGGCTTTTGTTTGCGTGTCGTCCGGCTGATCAAGACGGCAGGGACTATTGGCCCAAGCCGCCGATGCAGGAGTATTTGATGTTCAGGTAGTCATCGAGGCCATACTTCGAGCCTTCGTTGCCGATGCCGCTGTCCTTGACGCCGCCGAAGGGTGCAACTTCCGTGGTGATGACACCTTCGTTGACACCGACGAGGCCATACTCCAGCTCTTCCATCACCCGGAACACCCGGCCAAGGTCCTGGCTGTAGAAGTAGCAGGCAAGCCCGTACTCGGTCGCATTGGCAAGCTCCACGGCCTCGGCCTCAGTCTCGAACCTAAACAGGGCTGCCAGGGGACCGAACGTCTCCTCGGTGGCGATTTTCATCTCCGACGTGGCGCCGGTCACGATGGTCGGCTGGAAAAAGGTGCCAACGTTACCGGCCCGTTCCCCGCCGCTGGTCAGGGTTGCCCCTTTTGCGAGCGCATCCTTGAGGTGATCGGAAACTTTGGCGATCGCGCGCTCGTCGATGAGCGGGCCCTGTGTGGAGCCGCTTTCCAGACCGTTGCCCGGCTTGAGTTCGGCCTCAACGGCGGCTTTGAGCTTGGCGGCAAAGGCGTCATAGATCCCAGCCTGGACGTAAACCCGGTTGGCACAAACACAGGTCTGGCCGGAGTTGCGGAACTTAGACGCGATCGCTCCGGCAACAGCACGGTCGATGTCCGCATCGTCGAAGACGATGAACGGGGCATTGCCGCCCAGTTCCATCGAGATCTTCTTCATGTTGGCGGCCGCGTTGGAGGCCAGCAATTTGCCGACCCGGGTGGAGCCGGTGAAGGTGATCTTGCGCAGCTTGGGATTGGAGCACATCTCCGTCCCGATTTCCGGCGCATCGCCGGTCAAGATGTTGATGACGCCCTTGGGAATTCCAGCCTTTTCAGCCAGAACGCCATAGGCGAGGGCGGAGAAGGGAGTCAGCTCGGACGGCTTGATGACCATGGTGCATCCAGCGGCAAGCGCCGCGCCCAGCTTGCGGGCGATCATGGAGTTGGGGAAGTTCCAGGGTGTGATGGCGCCCACAACGCCGACCGCTTCCTTGGTGACGAAGAGTTTCTTGCCGGCCCAGGGAGAGGGAATTATGTCGCCATAAACGCGGCGTGCTTCCTCGGCGAAAAAACGGATGTAGTTCGCGCCGCCGGCGATTTCGCCTTTTGCCTCGGCCAGCGGCTTGCCCATCTCGGTGACCAGGATTTTTGCCAGGGCATCGATGTTGGCCATGATTTCATCGGCCAGCTTCTGCATCAGGCCGGCGCGTTCGGCAGCTGTCTTGGCTTTCCATGGGCCGAAGGCGGCATGGGCGGCATCAATTGCGCGTGCGGTTTCCGCTCCGCCGCAATGAGGCACTGCGCCAATGGTGTCGCCGGTGGCCGGATTGATGACCTCAATGGTCTTGCCGCCGTCTGCCGGGATCCATTCGCCCGCAATGTAGCAGGCTTCTTTCATAAAGGTCGTGTCGAGACTCATCTGTGGTTCCCTTGTCGCCATGTCCCAGACCCTTTTCGGCCTGGCCGGTTCGGAGATGTTTGAATTGCCGGGGATTGGGACGGAATCACCGTCCGCCCGGCGAAGACTGAAGATGGCAGCAGAAAACAATGTGCGACGACACGGGTCAAGCTCAACGAGAGCTCCAACACTTGTTCCTGATGGGATCGGGCCCCGGATGGGCGCGGCGTATTGCCACCGAGGCGCAGGATCGTTATTGGGAGGTTGCCTGCCATCTCCTCCGGTTTAAAGACCCTTGCCAATGACCCAGACCACCATTTCGCTCGACGAAGCGCGCGGCCTCGTTTTCAGCGCTTTGACCGCCAACGGTGCCTCCGAAGAAAACGCAGGGTTCGTAACCGATGCGCTTGTTCTGTCGGAAGCGTCCGGGCAACCGGGGCACGGCCTGTCCCGCGTGCCGTCCTATGTGGCGCAGCTCAGAACAGGCAAGGTGAAAGGCACGGTCACGCCAAAGCTCGAAAAGGTGAGCTCGTCCCTCCTGCGGGTCGATGCGGGTTATGGCTTTGCCTATCCGGCCATTGATCTGGTGCTCAACACCTTGCCGGAGATGGCTAGGGCGCAGGGCATTGCCATGGCGGCGATCCGGCATTCGCATCACTTCGGGCAGGGCGGTTCCCATTGCGAGGCGCTCGCGCACAAGGGGCTGGTGTCCTTTGTCTTCGGCAACGCGCATAAGGCCATTGCGCCCTGGGGCGGCAAGAACCCCATGTTCGGCACCAATCCGATTGCTTTTGGTGCGCCAGTGCCGGACCGCGAGCCTCTGGTTATCGATCTGGCCATGTCACGTGTCGCACGTGGCAAGGTGATGGCGGCAGAACGGGCAGGCACGACCATTCCCGACACCTGGGCATTGGACAAGGATGGCAATGCGACGACCGACCCGACCGCAGCCATTGCCGGCACGATGCTGCCCATTGGCGAGGCCAAGGGCGCAGCGCTCGCCATGATGGTCGAGGTCATGTCGGCGGCAATAGTTGGCGGCAGTTTCGGGTTTGAGGCCTCAAGTCTCTTTGTCGGAGAGGGCGATGCGCCAGACCTGGGTCAGGTGATCCTAGTGCTTAACCCTGGCATGATTTCGGGAGGTGTCTTTGGCGATCGCATCAGTACACTGGTCGAGGCGGTTGAAGCCGAGGAGGGTGCCCGGCTGCCGGGCAGTCGCAGGTTCGCTCTTCGGGAGAGGGCAGAACGGGAAGGGGTAAGCCTGCCGACCCCGATCCTTGAAGAAGTTCGTTGTCTTGCAAAGGGACCGGAAGCCGCATGACCCTGAATATCCGTAAGCTCTCTGACCAAGCCGCGACCCTCCTGCCGGGCCTTCTGCTGTGTTTCACCATCGCGGGGGCCGCAGGTTTCCTGTCCGACCACTATGGCGGGCCAGTGATGCTCTTTGCGTTGCTTCTGGGCATTGCCTTTCACTTCCTGTCCCAGGAAGGTCCCTGCGTCCAGGGCATTGAGTTCACGGCGCGCAAGCTGCTGCGGATCGGCGTTGCCTTGCTCGGCGCGCGCGTCACGCTGCAGCAGATCCAGTCTCTGGGCATTGGGCCAGTCTTGCTCGTAGTCTTCTGCGTTTCAGCGACAATTCTGTTTGGCTGGATCATTGCGAAATTGCTTGGGCGCAGTCGCGACTTCGGCCTATTGACCGGCGGTGCTGTGGCCATTTGCGGTGCCTCGGCGGCTCTGGCAATTTCCTCGGCCCTGCCGCAAACACGCGAAGCGGAGCGCGATACGCTCTTTACGGTGATCGCCGTGACGACCCTGTCGACCATCGCCATGATCTCCTATCCTATTGTCTTCGGCCTGTTCGGCTTTTCGGATGTGGGCATCGGCATTTTGCTCGGCGCGACGATCCATGATGTCGCCCAGGTCGTTGGCGCCGGCTATGCGGTGTCCGACGAGGCCGGCGACATTGCGACCTACGTCAAGCTGCTGCGCGTGGCGATGCTTCCCATCGTGGTGCTGATCCTGGCCTTTGCCTATGGCTATGCGGCCAGGAAGAACGGAACTGCGGCCAACTCGGGCAAGGCGTCCTTCCCGTGGTTCGCTGTGGCCTTTGCAGCGCTGCTGCTGGTGAACTCAACCGGCGTGATCCCGCCCGTGGTTCAGGAAGGCCTGCAGGTTTCCTCGCGCTGGCTGCTCATCGCTGCGATCTCGGCGCTGGGCGTCAAGACCTCGCTCCGGGCAATGGCAGCGCTCGGACCACGACATATCGGTGTGATCGTTGCCGAGACCGTCTTCCTGGCGGCCATGGCACTCGGCATCACGCTCTTCATTCTGCAGATTTAAGGCTTCAGTCGTCGAGAGAAAGCTTCAGGCGTTCGATCTCGTCGACGAGGGCGAGCGCCTGCGCCTGCACCCGGTCAAGGGACTGGCGCATGCTTGCATTGGCTGCCGGCATATCATCGATCTGCGGAGGGGTTCCGCGACCGACCAACAGCCAGGTGGGGCTGACGTTGAGCAAGCCGGCGAGCATGACCAATTTGTTCGAACGTGGTTCGGAACGATCGCTCTCCCAGCCCTGAAGGGTGGTGGTCTTCACACCAAGGCGCCGGGCCAGTTGTGCGGTCGACAATCCTACGGAATCGCGTGCACGGCAGATCCGCTCCCCAAGCGTGTAGTCCGTCGCAGGAGGTGTGAACGGATCGCTGGCAGCTTTCGGGCGGATCATAAAATTGTTTCCTCATTTGCTCTTTTTGATTGGCCAAACCTGACACAGGCACGACCCGAATGACAATGGTCGATAAGTTGAGCGTCGCCTTGCAGACATAGCTGGACGCTCTCGAACCTGCACATTGTCAGAATTTTCAAGGCCCTCGGGCCTTGTAACATCAGTATTCTTTTTCGAAGAAGATGCCCGCCTTGGACGAGCCGTCGGCGCCG
This sequence comes from Labrenzia sp. CE80, assembly GCF_009650605.1. NCBI lineage: Bacteria > Pseudomonadati > Pseudomonadota > Alphaproteobacteria > Hyphomicrobiales > Stappiaceae > Labrenzia > Labrenzia sp. CE80. Next base: position 1,849,062 of record NZ_WAJT01000001.1, on the reverse strand, counting down.
ACTTCGCCCCGGACCTTGAGGCCACGGTCCAGATCTATGTCGACCTTGACCCGGCTGCCGCCATCGCCAACACCCTGTTCGACGCCGAGATAGATGTTGTCATTGACGTATTTTCCGACGCCGATGCTGGGACCGTCATCGCCGTCCGTGTTGACGTCGATCGCATCAAGGCCGAGCGACTTGCGGATCTGCGCCAAAGGCCCGTTTTCATTGCCTCCGGTCAGCGTCGCGATGGCCGCTGCAAGCTGGGCGATCTGGCTGGGCGAAAGCGAACCCATCTCCTTGCCGAAGAGAAGCAGTGCCAGAACCTCGTCCTGCGGACGCTCGGGCGAGGACGTGAAGCCTATGACCGGGTCGTCGGCAGGCCCTTCAACGCTGACGTTGACAGTGGTGCTGTTGACAGTGGTCGAGGCAAGAAAGTCGATGATCGGTGTCAGCGATCCGTAGAAGGTCGCTGACCCCTTTGAGAAGGCCAGGCGCCGCGTCAGAATATCCATTTGGCCGCGCTTGAGCGAGAACGCGCCGACCGCCTGCGGGTCTTCCGTCGTCCCTGCGATGGTGAGATCGCCATAGAGCTCGGCATCGAGACCGCGGCCACGCACGAAGATCCGTCCGGGGGCCGAAACCTTCACATTCAGCTTCGGGGGAAGGCCCGGTGTGTCTTCGGTCTGTCTTTCCTGCTTGTCCGCGCCAAGCTCTGCCAATTGTTCGCGGACAGCCTTGGGCGCATTGAGGTGGCGCACAGCGACGGGCGAAACCGATCCGGGCAGGGTCTCAGGGATCGAGATGTCGGCTTTTCCGATCGTGATCAGTCCGGAAATGAGGGCCGCTTGTGAGCTGCTCGAAAGAGGGCCGCTGACCGTGATGTCGGCATCCACGACAGAGGTCACCAGACCAGGGTCGATGTAACGGGCCTGGTCGGCCTTGGCCTTGATGTTGGCGTCGAGGCCTGGCCCGAGACCGACCGTTCCGGACGCAGATACCGATCCGCCGCTCGACAGATTGGCCTGCAGCGACGAGAGGGTGATGCCATCGGGTGTCACGTCGATGGAGCCAGTCACGTCCTGAAGCGTCAGTGCGGTCGTCAGTTCGGTCAGGGAAATCCCATTCGGCTTTGCCGTCACCGCGTATTGGGGTGAGGCGAGGGTGCCCGACACCGAGCCGGAAAGATCGATACCGCCTTTGGCGCGCAGTCCCGCTTCGGTCAATGGCCGGCGCAGGAAGGCCAGCGGAAAGCGTCCGCTGAGTGCGATGTCCAGTGATTGGGGACGGTCGATCCCGATGCGGCCGTCTGCGGTCAGGCCAAGTCCCTCCGCGCCGCTGACGGTTGTCTTCTGGGTCACCAGGTTGTTCTTGAACGTGCCGGTGCTTTCGACATTCAACCCCGGCAAACCGTTGCTGGAAAGCTGCGTTGCCGTCAAACCGTTGGCAGTCAGCGTCCAGTCTGCGACAGGCTCGGCAGCTGGCCCTTTGGCTGTCGCCTTGCCTGATAGCGTGCCCCCAAGGCCCGTGCCGGGGGCAAAGGCATTTGCGAGCGCCAGTGGCACGGCGTTGAGCTCGGCGGCAATGTCCAGCTGGTCCCCTGCGCTGCCGGTCACGGAAAGAGATCCCGAGCCAAGCGCAAGGATCAGGCTCTCGATCTGCGCAATATTGCCCGCATAGGTTACGCGCGAAGGTTCCTTCAGGGAGGTCTTCAGACCCTGATAGGTGCCATCGAAGGCTTCGAGATCCAGTGTGATTGTCTCGTCGGCCTGAACAATGCGGCCACTGGCATCGAGACCGTCGGCGCTTGCACCCTCGGTCAGGCGCACTGCCGTGTTGAATGCAGTCTCTGAGCCCTGATTGTCTGCATCCAGCTTGAGGCTCTGGATCGGCATGCTGCCTGCGATGATTTGTGTTGCCAGCACCGACCCGTTGACGCGCGGTGTGTCGAAAGGTGTCGTGACCTTGGCGTTCGCCTTCAGATCGCCGATTTCGATGTTGTCGGCGGACAGGGCACTGCCCTTGATGTCCAGGGTCACGGTCTGCGTGGTGTCATCTGTGGCCGTAACCTCGATGTCTCCGGTGAGGCTGCCGCTGATCGGGCGCAGGGCAAGCGGCGAAAGAGCTGCCAGCGTCGGCGCATCAATCGTCAGGCGCCCCGACAGGCTGTCGGGTGCCTTTGCAAGATCGGCGATCTCAAAGCGTCCTGTGATCCGGTTGCCGTCGACTTCCGCGTTTAAATTCTCGATGGTGGCGGCGCCATCGGCGCTGGAAAGATCCGCGGTCAGTGTCAGCGGTGCGCCGTTGAGCTCGCCGGATGTCTCTATGCGGCCCTGAGGAGCGGACGCGGAGGCGGTTGTCTCTGCCGTCAGCTTGAATTTCTCAAGCGGCGTGCCGGACAACACAAGATTTTCCGAGGAAAGGTCCGCGGTAATCTCGGGCGCAGAAACCGGGCCGTCACCAGAAAGCGCGAACTTGAGCGTTCCGGCGACTTCCGGGTTCAAGAGCGACAGATCGGGAAATGCACCGGTGAGGCTGGCCGAAAGCGCGTCTGCATCAAGGCTTGCAGTGCCTGATGAGACCAGCCCTGGCGCCTTCAAAACCAGCGACGTCAGCTCGAGATCATCGACACCGTCGACTTTCGCCTTGGCTGTCAGGGTTGTTGACCCGCGCAAGAGCGCATCCAGCTGTGAAATGCCCAAGCTTAGATTGCGGCCGTTCGCGGCAACATCCAGGTCGGCTTTTTTTTCTTCCGGATCGCCGTGGCCCTGAAACGTCAGGGCGAGGGAACCTGCCAATGGCTGGCCGGCGAATGCAGAGAACATGGACAGGTTGCCCAGGCCGATCTTGCCGCTCGTGTCGAAATGTTTGGCCGAAAAGACGGACGATGCCAGTTCGAGCGTTCCCGCTGGCGTCACAAGTCGCGCAGCTTGCAGCGAGACCTGTTCATCGGCTGCAGACACCGCGCCGTTTGCCGAAAGGTCGCTCCTGCCAGCGATGGCCTGCAGCTTTGCGTCTGAGGGGCGCAAGTCTTCAACACTCAGATCGAGAGTGAAGTCACTGTTCTGCTGCTCCGGTGTCAATTTGGCATTGGTACCAGCGAGTTTTAGGTGGGTTTGACCGATATCACCTTCCGTCGTGGACAGGCTTTGTGCCAGTACGTCGACCGTCCAGGTGGCGTTTTCAAGCGTTCCGGAAAGTTTCGTGTCCACGGACAACGGACCGAAGGCCAGACGCCGGTCGGTCAGGTCGAGAGCGATCAGGTTGCCATCACCGGCGCTGACCTTGAGGTTTGCCGAGGCTCCGACGGTCTCCGTCGAAAGGTCGTAGTTGCCATGCCCTGAGAAATCGAGTGTTTGTGTTTTCAGTGTCAGGTCTGCTGACGCCGGCTGAAAACCTTTGTCAAAGACAGCGGTGCCCTTGAGATCGGTTGTGCCAATAAAGAAAGCGCTCGCGAGATCAGGCATCAGCGGCGCGAGGCTGCCATCGAGGTCCACATCCAGCTGACGATTGCTGCCTGCGTCCTTGAGAACGGCCTTGCCGCTCACTGTCTCCCGGCCATCAAGGGCGAGCGCGAGCTCTGCGGCCCAATTGTCGAGAGGCCCATTACCCGTGAGGGTCAGGTCCAGCGCCGGCAGGTCCTGAACATCAAGCAGTCGCGCTACGAGCCCTTCGCGCGGTTCACGGACCGTCAGATCAAAGTCGAGCGTTTCGAGATCCGGCGCAAAGCGTATGTCTGCGAGGATCGTTCCGCCGCTCTCATCAATGCGCTGAATATCGAGTTTGGCCGCCAGATCCAGCGGGTCGTTTGAAACCTCCGCCGAGCCATTGACGGCGAGGGAGAGTTCTTCCCCCAACAGCGGGGCGCCGAGCACGAGCCTGTCAATTGTCAGCTTGCCCAGGCGGGCTTCCGGTGCGGATCGGCCGAACTTCTGCGGCTCCTCCTGGTCTGTCTCTTCGTCAGGGCTGGCCGGTGCAGGTACAGGCTCCCGCAGGAGTGCAATCGCCTCGGCATGAACGGTTTCAATGTCCACCTTGCCTCTCAAAAGGCTGAGCGGTGACCAGGTGACATCAAGACGATTTGCGTCCAGCCAGACGCCTTTCCTGTCTGAAATCCGCAAGGCGTTGAGACCGGCATCCAGGGACCAGCTCAGAGAAAGATCTTCCAGTTCAATGGTTTGGTCGGGGGACGAGGCAACCTTGCTGATCAGGCTGGAGGCAAAGGTCCGCCCCGCCTCGAACTGCATGCCGGCGAGGGCAAAAACAGGCAGCAAGGCAACAAGCAGAACCAGCCAAAGGAGGCCTTTGAGAAGTCGTTTCAAATCGCTCTTCCGAGGTTAGAACGCTTGGCTGAGACCGACGTAAAGCGCGAAGTCGGGATCATCCTGTTCCGGATCCAGAGGCACCGCGGCATCGATACGAAGCGGCCCGATCGGCGTAAAGTACCTTATGCCAGCACCCACGCCTATCTTCAAAGGCTCATCAAAGTCCGGAGTGCTATCCGAATAGGCGTTGCCGGCGTCGACAAAGGCGACGACACCAAAGGTGTCCGTCATCTTGACGCGAACTTCTCCGGAAAGTTCCAGAAGGCTACGCCCGCCCGCGACTTCACCATCTACTCGCGGTCCGACGTTCCGGTAGGCATAGCCGCGAATCGATCCACCGCCACCGGCAATAAAGCGTTTGCTGGCCGGGATGTCCTCGACGCTTGGCCCAAGAATGCTGCCGCCCGCGACTTTGCCCGCAAGAATGAAACGCTTCGCCTTGTCGAGGGCGATGTAGCTTGAGGCCGTCGCCTTGAGGAACACCATCGCGTTCTGGCCGAGGGTGTCATACGCCGGTTCGACAGCCGCCGCGGCGAAGATCCCCTTGGAGGGATTAAGCTTGTCGTCGCGGCTATCGTAGGTCAGATCCGCTGGCAGGCCCACAAGAAGGTAGTCGCCGGTTCCGAAGGCGTCTTCCTCATGGGCGTAGAAGATCTCAGCGCCGGACCGGCCATGGAGTTTGTCGCTGAACTCGCGTGCCAGATAGGCATCCAGTGTCACGCTGCGGCTGGTGTAGGCGTCCGGCGCTTCCTGCTTGGCCCCAAGGCTTGTTGTGAACTTTGTCAGCGGCCCGAAAGCCCCCGGCTTTTCAAACGCAATTCGCGCTGAATACTCCATCTCTTCCAGTTCGGAATTGCCGATACGTCCGACCGAGCCTTCGATGGACAGCAGCTCTCCGCGGCCGAAGAGATTTCGGCGCCGCCAATAGGCCTCCGTGCCAAAGCCTTCTGTGCTCGACCAAGAGGCGCCGGCACCAATCACATGGCGCTTGCGTTCGCTGACTTCAATCGTGATCGGCAAGCGGCCGTCCGGGCCGACCACATCACCTTCGACCAGCCGGATTGAGGAGAAAATGCCGAGGTTGTTCAACCGCTTTCGCGCGTCCTCAAGTTCTTTCGGCGAATAGACCGTGCCTTCCGGGATCATCGCCTGCCGCGCGACAAACTCCGGGTCCGTGACCTCGGTTCCGCCAACGCTGACCGTACCGAAAGTCGCCTTTGGGCCAGTTTCGACGGCAATGCGAACGTCCAACTTGTTGGTCGCGTGATCTGCCACAATCACGCGTTCGCTGATCTTGGCTTTCGGATAGCCTCGCCCGCGCAGGACAAGAATGATCCGGCCTTCCGCCTGGAGAATTTTACCGGAGTTTGCCGTGTCTCCGGGCGTCAGACCCCAAAAGGACGGTTCTTCGGAAAGAAGTGGGCCATCTGCCCCAGCCGCGTCGATCTCAATGCGGCCAAAGGTAAACTGAGGTCCCGGCGAAACGTTGATTGTGGTGACGACCGGGCGCGCACCGGGAATTGTGCCGGTTTCGAGCGCCGTTTCGAGACCCGTGCCGTTAAACCGGATGTCGACGGTGCCGCCGTAGTTGCCGCTGGTGTAGAGCTGGGCGACCAGTCGGTCGAGATCAGCAAGGCCGCGGGAAAGAAGTCCCGCCTCTCCCGAAGGGGACTGTTTTTCCTTTGTGACCAGGAGCGAGACGGCCTTGAGGCTTTTCTCCAGATCTTCCTGGCCGCCAGAAACAGTCAATTCAGTCGTGTAGGGCAGGGGGTCTGGCACCGTCTCGACCTGCTCGGCTTCCTTTTCAAAAAACTTGAAGCCAAAAAGCTCATAGGCTGCGGCGGGTTCTGACGTCATGCCCAACGGCAGGCCGGTCAAAGCCACTAGGGCGAGGCAGGAGACACTTTTGCGCAGGCACAGAAAAACAGTGCCGCCAACCGAGAGGCTGGCAGTCGAACTCCATAACATTGCGCGGGCGCTGGTCCTGCGCGCTTTAGACGGTCGACTCACCACTTACTGCCGCCTGTTCGATCGGTCCTGCCAGCATGATAGAGCGGCAGGTCGGGGAGGTCCTACTACGGGTCATGTCCAGATTGATCAAAGGGTTGAATATCGCCCTTGTTTTGTTCGCCAGACTGTTCCATCCCCTTTGAAAGCTTAGGGTCTCTTGGTTAAGAGACCCTAACACCCGATAGACCATGGAAAAGCCTTGAAAACAACTGGGCGCCGGTTCTCGGGCGCCGTCTGGGCCCAAAAGCTGCTCAGAAAAGAGCTGCTTCCTCTGCGAGACCAAGCTGCCGGCGCGCTGCGGTCAGCGTATTTGCCATGAGCATCGCAATGGTCATCGGTCCAACGCCGCCCGGGACTGGCGTAATGGCACCTGCATGGCCGACGGCCTCATCGAATGCGACGTCGCCAACGAGACGGCTCTTGCCTTCGCCGCGTTCAGGCGCCGGAATGCGGTTGATCCCGACATCAATGACGGTTGCGCCCGCCTTGATCCAGTCACCGCGCACCATTTCCGGACGTCCGACCGCAGCCACGACAATGTCAGCTGCGCGCACGACACTTGGCAGATCCTTTGTCCTGCTGTGGGCGATTGTAACCGTGCAGCTTTCTTGGAGAAGCAAGCTGGCCATGGGCTTGCCGACGATGTTCGAGCGTCCAACGACCACGGCGTTCATGCCGGAAAGCGTGTCGCCCAGCGTTCTCTTTAACAGAACAAGGCTTCCTGCCGGCGTGCAGGGGACAAGGGCGGTACCGCGCTCTCCGGCTGTCAGCAGTCCGACGTTGACCGGATGAAATCCATCAACATCCTTCTCCGGCTTGATCAGGCGCAGCACCTTGCTTTCGTCGATATGACTGGGCAGCGGCAGCTGCACGAGAATGCCGTGGATCGCAACATCCTCGTTCAGTTGCCCGATAAGATCCAGAAGATCTGCTTCCGACGTGTCTGCGTCCAGTGTGTGCTTGACGGAATGGAACCCGCATGCCGCCGCCGTGGCGTCTTTGTTTCGGACGTAGACCTGGCTCGCAGGGTCTTCACCAACAAGCACGACTGCAAGTCCCGGACGCACGCCGCTGGCCTCAAACAGCGCTGCGGAGCGACTTGAGATCTCGTCGCGTACGGATGCAGCTATCGCCTTGCCGTCGATGATGCGTGCCTGTGACATGGCCAGTCCCCTTGGTATCTGAAACTCATGCTCTCTATAGAAAGCTAAAGCCGATCGGGAAAGCCCGAAAACCGGACATCGAGATCTGCTTGTGCGTCATGTCTCCTGGTTAGTACCAACGCGCAGTACGAAGATGTCAGTTCTCGGGGTAGACGAGTGTCTTTGCAAAGCGGCCCAGTTCCGCGATCGCGCAAACAATATGATAAAAGGAACTTGCGGGCGCAGGTTCATCGACAAAAGAACCATCCTGCCTGAGCTTGTCCTTCCAAAGGCCCGTCGGTGCGGCGTCGAAGTAAAGAAAAAGCGCATCTGAGCTGCGGATGATGTCCTGAAGATAGACCTCGCGTTCGATGCCCGTTGAATGGGCCGCAAGAGCGACCGCAGCCTTGATCCACTCCGTCTGACCCCAAAGACGCGCAAGCGGGTCGCGCACTGAAAAGTCGTCGTTCAGTGCCATGATCGCCACTTGCCGATCCGCGTCGATCCCCCGGGTGGCGCCGATCTGGTAGAGGCGCCGCGCCATCTGCAGCGCTCTGGCGTCACCGCGCAAGGTGCCCCATCTGACCAGAAGCCAAGCCCACTCAAATTGATGGCCAGGCTCCATCACGCGCCCCCGGTCGTCCGGCATGGGCGACCAGTCAAGATCGAAAAACTCCCTCAGGCCGCCATTCACCGGATCGATGAAGCAATCCATGGCGAGGCCAGCTATCTCGTTCGAAAGGGCAAGCCATGGTCCAGAGGCGTCAATTTGCTCCAAGGCGAGCGATGCCTCGAACATGTGCATGTGCGGGTTGGAGCAAAGCGGAGCCTCGTCCGGTTTTTTCTCTCGAAATCCGCGCTCGGCATGTCCGTATTGACTGTGCAGCATTGCCAGCATGTCCCTCGAGCGGGCCAGGAGCTCCGTCTTGCGCTCGGGCAGAACCTCGGCGGCCTGGGACAGGCCGAACAGTGCAAAGGAATGATTGTAGAGATCAAAGCTCGTGTCGGTCACAGCGCCGTCGGGTGCAACCGCAGCGGCGATCAAACCGTCTTCAAGTCCATAGTGCTCCAGATACCAGTCCAGTCCTCCGCCGACGAGATCGTTGACCGGACCGTTCCATCCGAGGCGGCCGGCCTCTACGAAACTGTAGATCTGCCTTGGCTGCACGCGCGCCCTCTTGGGCACCGTGCAGCCTTCGCCTGAAAGCAATTCAAGAGCTTCATAGAAACCGCCGTATTGCCTGTCGACGCCTTTTGTCGACCAAACAGGTAGTGCGTCGTCAATCAGCCAGTTCAAGAGCTTGTTGGAGGTTTTGATGACGGCTGTTTCAGCTGCGCGAGAATGAGTTGCTTTGGCCATCAGGACATCCGATCTATGCGTCTCTGGAGCAAAGGACGATTCGCTCAATCAAGCCGAATTATTGCGTTTTTCTATTCCCTTGCGGCAGCAAAGGGCCGGAAAAAAGTGACCTGATCTCAATTCGTTAACGAATTCAGAGTGGAGTGTTGCCGGGGAACAACAGGTAATTGATGCGCGACGAAAAATCACGAAGCTTTCTTGGACAGGGCGCGTCTGAGCGTGTTACCAAGCCTGCGACTGGTAGGGTGGAACGGGTTAGTAATGAGATTTGCGGCTGTAGTTATCTTGTCCATGGCACTTGCGTCATGTGCGGCGCTGCCTGGCGATGGGCCTGGTGCGATCAATATTTCCTCGCAGGATATTGAAACGGATTCCTCCCAGAACGGATATTCGATTATCCGAATCGATCGTGAAAACATCGACGTCATCAAGCGCTATCGGCCGCTGGCTTTCGCGAATGAATTCCGCGGTGTTGGCAGTGGCGGGTCAAGCACGCTTCTCGGCGTTGGTGACACGCTTTCAGTTGGAATATGGGAGGCCGCACCTGACGGTCTGTTCTCCAGTGCATCCGGCGGCTCGAGTCAAATTCCAGCTGTCGTTGATGAGAGCGGCTATATCTTCATTCCCTATGCTGGTCGCATTCGCGCCGCTGGGTTGAGTGTTGAAGGTCTGCGGCAATCGATTCAAAGCAAGCTGATTGGCAAGGCTGTTGAACCCCAGGTTCTGGTGTCCCTGAATGAGAAGTTGAGCAAGACGGCAGTCGTGGTTGGCGATGTCGCCAAGCCTGGTGTCTATCCGTTGCCGCTTCGCCAAACCCGCCTTCTTGACCTGGTTGCCACAGCAGGTGGGTCTCGTCAGGCGACTTATGAAACGGTCGTCACTCTCAAACGGGGCCGCCGCGCAGGTACGACGCGCATGGAGCACCTGATCGACTACCCGGAGAACAATGTTCTGGTGTCCCCGAATGACAACATCCTGTTGTCACATCGGCCTCGGACCTTCTCCGCATTTGGGGCGGTGAAGTCGAACCAGCTTGTTCCCTTCAAGACCAAGAGCGTGACACTCGCGGAAGCGCTCGCGACGGTTGGCGGGCTGAATGACTTCAAGGCGGACTCCGGAGGTATTTTCCTCTTCCGCTACGAAGATTCCGATCTTGTGCGTGATATTCGCCCGGAGCTGGCAAAGCATGTTGCGAATGAAAAACTGGTGCCGGTGGTCTATCAGCTGAGTTTGCGTGATCCGAATGGCTTCTTCCTGTCGCGCTTCTTCGAAATGCGTGACAAGGACATACTTTACGTGTCGAACCATCCGACTGCCGAGCTCGGCAAGTTCTTGCAGATCATCGCGCCGCTGATCAGCAATGTCTCGACCGTCCAGGGTATTACCGAGTAGACTCTGTTCAAAGATGCGCAATGGTGTCGGGCGATCCGCCCGGCAGCGAGGAAATCGGGTGTGGTGTGAGCAAGCCTGCTGCCAAACAAAAGGTCTTTTTGTTCCTACAAGGGCCTCCCTCGATCTTCGCAAGGACAATCGCTGACGAGCTCGAGTTGCTGGGATGCAAGACCTTGCGCCTTAACCTTTGTCCGGGGGATTGGCTTTCCTGGCACGACAAGCGTGCCCGTTCCTATCGGGGGACGCTTGCGGATTGGCCAAAGTGGCTCGCCAAATTTTGCCAAGAGAATGGCGTCACTGATCTGATCTACTACGCCGATCGCGTTCCCTATCATTCGGCTGCAGCCGAGGTCGGGAATTCTCTAGGGCTGACCTGCACCACGTATGAGTTCGGATACCTGCGTCCGGATTGGATCACTCTGGAAAGAGACGGGATGTCGGCGCATTCCCGCTTTCCAAAAGATCCTGACATCATTCGCGAAGCTGCAGCAGGTTTGCCGGAAATTGACAGGCGGCCTCTTTTTCCGTTTTCCTTTGAGGCTGAAGCGGTTTCTGAGGTCACCTACAATATGTCGAACGTGCTCTTCGCTGCGTTCTATCCGCGCTATGTCCGCGACAAGCTCTATCACCCGCTGATCGACTATCTGAGCAACATACCGAGACTCATGCTCTCTCGCCGACGGGCCAGAAATGCGGCCCACCTGATCGATGACGTGATATCGTCAGGCTGTCCCTATTTCGTCTTTCCTCTTCAGCTGCAGAGCGACTATCAACTGCGCTACAATTCGCCGTTTGACCACATTGCAGAAGCTGCCGAAGACGTTATCAGATCTTTCGCGAAGTCTGCGCCCATTGCATCGCGGCTGGTGTTCAAGGTCCATCCTCTCGACAATGGCATGGAGCCTTGGCGCAAGATCTTGCGAACCATCGCAAAGCGCTATCGCGTCAAGAAACGCGTCTATGTGATCGATGGCGGAAATCTGGATCTGCTCTTGCGGCAGTCGGCTGGGGCCTTGACGATCAACTCGACCTCGGGGCTGCATTCTCTGCGGGTGTCTTGCCCGACCAAGGTTCTTGGTATTGCGCTTTATGATATCAATGGTTTGACCTGCCAGAAACCGATTGATGACTTCTGGCGCGAAGGCAGCAAACCGGACCCTGAGCTTCTTGATGCGCTCGAACGTCTGCTCGCGGCGACCATACAGGTCAAGGGTTGCTTTTATACGGACAAGGGCAGGCGCGCGGGAGCCTATGAAATCGCACGCAGGCTGGCTTCTGGAAGCGTCAATCTCCCCGGAGCGCTTTGCGATGTAGCTCCGCGGTTGAAGCGGGCGCACGATCTGGGAATTGCGACAACATTCGACGAGCAGATCGCGTCACGCGGCAAGACAGAACGCTGGACTCATGTCTGGCAGGGCTGAATTGCCAGCGGACGCTTCGCGTCGAACATTTCTGCTTTTGCAGGGACCCTTGTCTCCGCTCTACAAGAAGCTGGGCACAGAACTTTTGGCGGCAGGCTGCCGGGTGCTGCGGATCAACTTCTGCTCAGGCGACTGGCTTCATTGGCGTGGGGCCGGGACGACTTCTTTCAAGGGTAAAACTGACGCCTGGCCAAACAATATTGCCGGGTTTCTTGAACGCGAAGGGATAACCGATCTCGTCCTTCACGGGGATCAACGCATCTATCATAAGGCAGCGATCACTGAGGCGAACAAACGGGGCATTCGGGTCTTCGTGACCGAGTTGGGCCTTTTGAGGTCCGGTTGGATGACGCTTGAGCGAGAGGGCCTCGCGACCCTGAGCCGGTTTCCCAATGACGCGGATGCGATACGGGCCATTTCAAATCGCGCCGGTGAGATAGATTTTGCGCCCCGGTTCCCGAAGTCTGCAGCGCTCGAGATTGTGCCCGATGTCATCTACAATCTGACAAATGTCTTTCTTAAGCCGCTCTATCCGCACTACCAACGGCACACGCTCTATCCGCCGGTTCTTGAATACCTGCGCGGCGCATGGCGCCTGTCAACCGAACGCAGAAGAGACCATTCGGTGAGGCGGCAAATCGAAGCCTTGCGGGCAGGAGGGGACCCCTACTTTATTTTTCCCCTTCAATTGGAAGGCGACTTTCAGCTGCGGGCTCATTCGCCCTACAAAAGTTTCGCCGAGGTCATCGATAAGGTTGTCACGTCTTTTGCCAAGAACGCTCCGGCGATGAGCCAACTTGTCATCAAGACCCATCCTCTGGACGTCCGGTTTGAAAATTGGCCAGCCCTTGTTGCAGAGCTCAAGTCACAGCATCAATTGACGGATCGGATTGTTTTCCTTGACGGTGGACGGCTGGGAGATCTTTTCGATGGTGCCTCTGGTCTTGTGACATTGAATTCGACGGCGGGCATTGAGGCGATGCAAGCAGGTGTTCCTGTCAAGAGCCTTATGCCAGCGCACTATGATATCGAGGGAATGACCCATCAGGGAGATCTGTCCGGATTCTGGACATCGCCGGAGCGGCCGGACCTTGGGTTGCTCACCGACTATTTGAGAGCCATCGCAGCGACCGTCCAGGTGCGTGGTTCGATCCACAATCGCGATGGCGTTGAAGCCGCTGCGAAGAACATGGCTCAAAGGATCCTGGATTTAAGCGTCAATGAACCAGATGCCTTTTGCCCGATCCCGCCGCGCCTTGAAAAGGCACGTGCGCTCGGTGTTCCGCTATGAACCGCGAAGCTAAAGTCATCGATCCGGCACTGAAGACGCTTAAGCCTAAGTTGGTCGGACTGGAGGGGCTTGTCGTTGGCCCAGATGAGGCGCTCTACCAACGGCATCGCAAAAGCGTGGCCGATGGCGCGCAACAATTGACACTCATTCTGCCCGGGCCATTTGCGATTGATGAGAAGTCTTTCCCGGCGTCGCTGGTTCATATCGGAATTTCCGCGAAGACAGCGAGGGATCAGGAATGCCTCGAGAATGCCGTGATGGCGAGCCTTCTTGCCGAAAGTGGTGGCTTGGATGCCTGTGATGAGCAGATGCTCCCGCGCTGGCGTGAGAACATGTCTGATTTCGGCTATGACGTTCTCAATGATCCGGAAAGCCAGAATGCGACCCTTCGCAGGCTGCTGAATGGCGATGCACTGGTAGCGGGATCACTGCAGTCCAAGGGCTTTTGGGCAAGGTGGGCCGCTGCGGTAAAGGATCAGGGCGAAGACCTCGACAAATACCTGAGCAACCTTTTGATGCATCACTGCCGCTGGTTCGAACCTTATGGGGGCAGCCGTTGCAGCTTCGAGAACATGCTGTCGGTCGCCGGGCTGCTGCAGGAAAGCTGGAACGCAAATGAGGTTCCGTCCCACTGCTATGGCGCACAATACTGGAACCATCCGGCGATCAACGCGACCTTCAAGGGAAAGGGCGGTGGCGTCAGTTTTCATGAGAGCGAGGAGGAAACCCTCGCAGAAGCCTTAAAGACAGGCGGTCGCGTTTTGTCCTGGGCCGGACGAACCCGTCCTGAGTTTGAACTGGCCTGCCGCGACGCAAAGGTTCAATTGCTTCGGATCGAGGACGGTTTTCTCAGATCTGTCGGGCTCGGGGCAGGGCTGGCCAAAGGAGCGGCCTTGGCGATGGACGACACCGGGATCTACTATGACCCTTCTCGGCCCAGTCGTCTTGAGACCTTGCTCGAGACCTATGATGTTTCGCCCGAGGAGCGCAGCCGCGGAGATACGCTTATCAAGGCAATGATCGCCGCTCGCGTATCAAAGTACAATTTCGGCAAGGCCCGTCGTTTTAGATTTCCCAAAGACAGGCTTCTCGTGCTTGTGCCCGGACAGGTTGCCGATGACGCGGCTGTTCGCAAGTCAAAGTCTGAGACCATCGACTGCGCGAACACACCGAATGTAAATCTGGATCTGCTTCGCATCGCCCGGGAGCGCTGGCCGGCAGCTCAAATTGTTTTCAAACCCCATCCTGACGTGGAAACCGGCTTGCGAAAAGGTCGGTTGGAAACCGATGAGGTTCTCCAGTACGCTGATGAAATTGCACGGCACGCAGATATCATCGACCTGATTGAAGCTGTTGACAGGGTTGAGACTTTCTCCTCATTGTCCGGCTTTGAGGCGCTCATTCGCGGCAAGGATGTTACGGTCCATGGGTTGCCTTTTTATGCAGGGTGGGGACTGAGCGAGGATCTGACACAAAGCGAGCGTCGGACGCGTAAAAGATCCATTGAAGAAGTGGTTTACCTGGCGCTCTGTGTCTATTCCAGAACGATCGATCCCGTTACTCTTTTGCCATGTACACCGGAGTTTCTGATCGAGCGTTTGGCGGGACTGCGGCGAAACAGATGGCATGTTTTCAAGGCAAACTTTTTGCGAAGAGCGTCCTGGTTAGGTCGCAAGATCGGTCTTTGAGACTATAGAATTTTGGAAGGCTGGAAAATGCGCCAGGATGTTCAAGACGTGATTGTCATGACAGGTGCGAGCGGCGGTATCGGTGTCGCACTCGCACACGAATTGGCGCGTGCAAACCGCAAGCTGGTCTTGATTGCAAGGGACAGTGAGAAACTTGAGTCTCTTGCGGCGGCTGTCAGAGAGCATTGTGCTGCGGTCGAAACAGCTGCGCTTGATGTACGCGACAGAGAGGGGTTGCACAGTTTTCTAGCCGATCTGGATGCCCGGCACCCTGTCGACATGATTATTGCCAATGCCGGGGTGACGGCAGGTCTTGGCCCGAACAGGAGCCGGGAAGGCGACGCCGAGGCGGACAGGCAGCTGGATATCAACTACCGCGGTGCGGTCAATACGGTGACGGGAGTGGTCGAGGCGATGCGATTGCGAGGGCGTGGCCATGTCGTCTTGGTGGCCTCGCTTGCGGGTATGCGTGCCTTGCCGGACATGCCGAGCTATTCTGCGTCAAAAGCAGCCGTGATCGCCTACGGACATTCCCTTCGAGGTTGGTTGAAGCCCTTCGGCGTGGATGTTTCGATCATCTGTCCGGGGTTCGTGACAACACCTATGTCGGCAAGACACAAAGGGTCGAAGCCCTTCGAGATGTCTGCCGAGAAAGCTGCGCGCAAGATGCGCCAGGCGATCGAGCGAAAACGCGCCTTCTACGCGTTCCCCTTCGTGCTGGCGACCGGGATTCGGCTGCAAAACCTGCTGCCAGCCCGCATTTCAGATCTCTTTATGGCCGGCTTCAAAGCGGACATCGAGGAAGATCCACGCTTCAAATAGCCGGAACGAGAGCTCTGTTTAACGTGTCGCGCGGATAAGCTTGTCAACGGCGCTGCCTTCTCCGGAAAGCTCAGTGAGTTCTTCCGCAGTGATCCGAACCGCGCGTTCGATCTGTTCGCTGGTGTGCTCGCTCGTGATAAAGAACCGCAACCGCGCTGATTTTTCCGCGACCGCCGGAAAAATGATCGGCAGTGCGTTGACGCCCCGCGCCAGAAGCCTGTTGGACAACATGGCTGCGCGTACGGAATCGCCGACAATCACGGGGACAACGGAGTAGCCGGCGCTCGGGCCGGTATCCAGCCCTGCTTTCTGTGCCAACTTCAGGAAGAGTTGCCCATTGGCTTGCAGCTTTTTGACTCTCTCAGGTTCGCGTTCCATGACGGAAGTGGACGCAATGGCCGCGGCCGTCAAAGCGGGCGCGAGGCCTACTGAGAAAACAAACCCTGGTGCCGTCACTTTCAGATACTCACAAAGAACCCGGGACCCGGCGATATAGCCGCCGCAGGACGAAAAGGTCTTGCTGAGCGTTCCCATCCAGAGTTCGACCTCCTGGGGATCGACACCATAGTGTTCGGCAATACCCTTGCCTGTCTCACCCAAGACACCGATCGAATGGGCTTCATCGACCATAAGCCAGGCATCATAGGATTGCTTGAGCTTCACGACCCGCTTCAGGTCCGGGAAGTCACCATCCATCGAATAGAGGCCCTCGACGATGATCAGAACGTTGTCAAACTTGTGCCGGTTTTCCGCCAGGAGTTTCTCCAGAGCGTTCAGATCGTCGTGCGGGAAATTGATCCGGGTCGCCCCCGAAAGCCGCGCACCCTCGGCGATGGAGTTGTGCACCAGGCTGTCGGTCAGGATCAGATCGCCCTTGTGCATCAGATGCCCGATGGTCGTCACATTGGTCGCGTGGCCGGACACCATCACGATGGCAGCCTCGACACCGTGAACGCGCGCCAGAGCACTTTCCAGCTCTCCGTGGAGAGGGCGCTCGCCGGCAACGATGCGGCTGGCGGAAACGCTGGTTCCAAACGTCTCTACCGCATGTGCTGCCGCTTCGTTGATTTCAGGATGTCCGTTCAGACCGAGGTAGTTGTAGGAGGCAAAATTATCGAAGGTCTTGCCGTCGATCTCGGTGGTTCCGGCCGCAAGCCCGTCATGGGGACGAAAGAAGGGGTTTTCGATTCCCATCATGTCCGCAGCCGCCCGCTGCATTTGCAGCTGCTTGATCTGCGGCAGCTCGTGAAAGTCAAAGGCTTTGCGTTTTGGCGGCGGTGCCGTGACGGCCTTGGACTCGGGCCTGCGCTGGCGCGAAGACCGATGCCCGGATCTGAGGCTGTCCATCAACTTGGCGCGCTCGTTTGCGGCCATTCCCTTGGGGTTGTCTTTGCTGTCAGTCATAGGAACGACCCCAGTTCACGGCTCTTGCTTTCGACCTTCTTGGCAATATCACTAAAATCCTCGGTCTCCGTACGATCATCGGCAACATGTTGACTTGCCAGCTGCCGGCTGTCCGAAGAGATGGTGTCTTCGCCGGTTTCTCCGAGCACGCGGTTGGCAACGCGCGTGGACAGATCGATCAGGGTTGCGCCGTTTGCAAGCGACATCAAAGGAATGTCGATGCCCAACTGCCGCTCTGCGCTCATACGCAATTCCAGAGCCATTAGCGAATCCATGCCAATCTCGGAGAGTGGCTTGTGAGCATCGATCTCTTCGGGTGCGATCCGGAGAATTTTGCCGATCTCGCCAGCAAGAAGCTTTGCAACGGTCTGCGCGGCCGTCACATTGTCCATTCCCTCTAGAAGCGCGTGAAGGTCGATGGCTCCTTCACCGGCTGATCCGTCATCACCATCACCAAGACCCAGAAGGCTGACGAGTGGTGTGTCCAGAAGGGCAAGGTCTTTGCGTGCTGATTGCCAGTCGATGCGGGCATAGCCGACGGCTGCCGTCTCGAGGCTCTCTTGCGGCAGAGCCATCAAGGCCATCAGGCCATCGAGAGCTTCTTTTGCCGACAGCGCATGGCGGCCGAGTTTGCGCGACAGCATCTCGTTCACATCCTCGTTGCGGGTCAGATATCCCGCGTCCGAGATTGCGCCCCAGGCAACGGTCAGGGCAGGGCGGCCTTCGGCTCTGCGCTTGCGGGCCAGCGCTTCCAGATAACCATTGGCGGCAACGTAGTTTGCCTGTCCCGGGTTGCCTACAAGGGTTGTGGCCGACGAGTAGAGCACGAAATGATCGAGCGGATCATTGATCGTCAGGGCGTCAAGGAGTTCGGCCCCGCGAACCTTGGGGGCGAGCACCTTGGAAAGGCCCTCGTGATCAAGGTTTGCGATCAGCACATCGTTCAGCACCATCGCAGTGTGGAATACACCTCTGATTGCCGGCATATCGGAGCGAATTGCCTCAAAGGCGCCGGACATCGCGGCTTCATCGGTGATGTCGCAAGCAAACGCCCGGACGGTAACGCCAGCGCCTGCAAGCTCAGCGATGGCAGCTTGCGCCTCCTCGGTGGTGTCGCCACGACGGCTGAGAACAGCAAGGTGACGCGCGCCCATGTCTCCCAGGCGCTTGAGCAGTTCGACACCAAAGCCACCAAAGCCGCCCGCAATCACGTAAGTCGCGTCGGCCTTGAACGAAAGCGTCGAAGCCTCAGGCAGGCTGATCGGCACGCTCGGCGGACGCAACACGATCTTGCCGATGTGCCCGGCTTGCTGCATCAGGCGGAAAGCATCTACGACCCGATTGGCATCGAAAACCCGATGCGGCAGCGGGCTCAGGGTACCGTCTTCAAAAAGACCGACCAGATCTCTGAACAGATCTTCGGCCAGCGCCGGCTGTCGGGTCAGCAGCTGGTCAGCGTCAATACCGAAATAGGTCAGGTTTTGCCGGAATGGTCTCAGACCGATCCGCGTGTTGCCATAGTAGTCACGCTTGCCCAGTTCCAGGAAACGGCCGAATGGCTTCAGGACCTCGATGCTACGCTCCATGGCCTCGCCAAACAGCGAGTTCAGAACAACATCCACACCCTCGCCATCGGTGTCGATCATCACCGCATCGACGAACTCGAGAGATCGGGAATCAAGGACAACATCGGCGCCGAGCAGCTTGAGGAAGTTGCGCTTTTCTACCGAGCCGGCGGTCGCGATGACCTTGGCTCCGCGCCACTTCGCGATCTGCAGGGCCGCAAGGCCGACGCCGCCGGCACCGCCGTGGATCAGAACTGTTTCGCTGCCCGACAATTTGGCCAGATGAACCAGGGCGTAATACGCGGTCAGGAAAGTAACCGGGATCGTTGCAGCTTCTTCGGAGGACACATTGGACGGCATCGGCGCGCAGCCGCTTTCGTCCACGGTCACATGGCTTGCGAAACAGGCCGGAGCGAAGGTGATGACCTTGTCGCCCGGCTGAAAGCGCGTCACATTTGGACCGCAGGAGACGACGGTGCCACAGCACTCCATCCCAAGCGTCGGGCCGGCAAAACCGTCCTCCAGGGCTTCCTCTGGAAGAAGGCCCAGTGCCCACATCACATCGCGGAAGTTAAGGCCACTTGCCTCGACCGCAATTTCCACTTCCGAGCTTTCAGGGCGAGGGCGTGCAATTGCCTGCCAGGACAGCTGATCAAGCGCGCCCTGCCGCAAGATGTCGAGGCGCATTCCAGGCTCGGCGCCCGCCGGCAAGGTCGCTTCTGGCAGAACACCACCTTGCAGAATGCGCAGACCGGAGCGCTTACCGCCTTCGATGATGATTTCCCGTTCGCCATTCGGACGTTGCAGTTCTTCGACAAGCCGGACTGCCGCAATGCCTGGTTCAAGGTCGGGAGACAGGTCGATCAGGCGAATACCAGCCTGAGGGAATTCATTCATGGCTACTCGGCCATAAGACCAGGTCGCGGTCTGAGCCGGGCAATGTGCTGAGCCTCCGGCAAGATCCTGTGCGCCACCGGGCGCCACAATCGTGACGGCGGCATCATCGGCGCCGATGGCATTGAGCAATCTTGTCAGGGGCCAGATGCGATGGTCGGCAGACGAAAGTGCATCCTTGTCACCGTCATAGGCACCAAGGAGATACACAATCCGCAGATCGCTTGCGGTAACGAACGGTTTCAGCGTCTCCAGCTCGGCATCGAAATTGATGTTGAGCACGCCTTCATCGTTGAGCGCAGTCTCATCGCCAAGAACAGCCAGACGCGTTGTCGCTCCGTCTCGCGACAGGCTGGATGCAACGGCATCGGCCAGCTTTTTCGAGGAACCTTGGTCGTCGGCAATAAGCAGCCAATTAGTGTTTGGCTGATCAACCGGTTCGCTCGTTTCTTGATCAAGGTCGGCACTGATCACATCGTCATTGGCCGCTTTCAGCGCCGCGCTACGTGCTGTGATCAGGTCAACTTCTGCGTCTGCGCTATCGAGAGCTACAGTCTCGACACGTTCAAATCCAACCGCCGTCAAGGACTGCGACCAGTCGGATCCCTGACGCGACACAGGGAAGTCGCCGAGCGCGCCATCGTCCCACCAATCCGCGCCGACACCCATGAGAAGGTCGGTCAGCGGTGAGGGCAGGTGTTCTGCCGCCAGAAGCAGACCATCCCGGGCCAAAAGCCCGGCCAGACGACCGCGTTGGTCCTGATCAAAATCCGAAAGCGAAGAGGCGCAAATCAGAAGGTCATAGGGCGCCTTCGCAGCCAATGCGTCATCGGAAAACTCGATGAATTCACTGGAGGTGCTGCCAGACCAAAGGCGAGCAGCACGGCCCAGGACCGCATCGCTTGCATCCGTGACGACCGCATCCATTCGGCGCGGATCAAGCAACTCATCGACGGTTTGCGGGATGTCGAGGGAGGTAGCTCCGAGAACCAGGACGCGCAGAGGATGCGCTTCCGGCCAACCCGAGATCACTTCCGACACCAGTTTCTTTTGGGCACCAGTCAGTGCGAGAGCCGCGGGGGACGCCGTGATGTAGGCTTCGAACAATCCACCTGCATAAAGGTCGCGAGCCGTGCTCTTCAACCCGTTCGCAAGGAGTTCAGGAAGGTCACTTGAAAGTCTCGCGAGCAAAGCGGCTTCGGCGATATGCCGTGAAGCTTCCACCGCAATCGTTTGCATGAGGGCGTCGACGCTGGGCCCTTCGGACGGATCACCTAGTGTCCAGCGGTTTTCCTCCGAGGCTTCGGCCAAACCGCTTTCGCAGAGCCAGTTCAGCAAGGAAAATGCAAGAGGTTTCGCGCTTTCCGACCATTTCTCGGTCGACAAAAGGTCGTTGGCGTCAAGGATACCATCCTCGCAATAGGACCACAGCGTTTCATGGCTGATGGTTCTGCCAAGCGCCTCGACAAGCAAGGTCTGGTCGGAAAGGTCCTGTGGTGTATCGGACGTCAGGCCGCTTGCGGCCGCGAACGCGACAAAGTCTCCGCCGATTGCCTGTCCGACCGGCGACAGACGATCCGCTTCCGGCAAATGTGCCGCAAGTTGGCGGTAAACCAGCTCATTCGGACGTGTCTCGCGTCCCAGTTTTACCGCACGGAAGCGAGTTTGCGACAGCCGGGCAATGACGTGGCCTTCAGCATCCAGATACTCAAAACTGGCTTCAATCGAGCGTGCCGAGGCTTTCGTCACCTTGATACGCACGGTTGAAGGCGGCGTGTCTGCCTTTAGCAAACGCAGAGAGCCGATGCGAATGGGCAGGAAACTGGTTTTTTCAGGAACGCCTTCAACGGATTGAAGCAGGGCGAAGAGACCATGAAAACCGCTGTCGACAAGCGTCGGGCAGAGGGCAAGTTCGTTCTTCGCGAGGACTTCGCTCTGCGGCTTCAGGTAGACGGTCGCGGTGCGCTCATCATGTGTAACTACTTTTTCCGCACGCCGGAACACCGGTCCGTATTCGAGACCGAAGCTTCGCGTAATCTCATAAAGTTCGTCGTGATCAAGGGTCGATAAAACCGTTTCTTCGGTCTTGATCCAGGACGCACGGCTGTCGTTGGAAACAGACACAAAGTGGCCACGTGCGTTCAGGGCCCAATCGCCCTCCTGGAGACGCGGGCGCGAGAGAATCTCGATTACCTTGTCATCCGGCGAGATTCTGACCTGGGTCTCGAATGTCTCTGAGTCCTCGATCACAATCGGACGGAGAATGTCCAGATCACGAAGTTCGACAGTCTCTCCCTTGGTCCAGCGCAAAGCGGCGCGCAGAGCCATTTCCGTATAACCAGCAGCCGGGAAAACAACGGACTCTTCGACTTTGTGATCGGCAAGCCAGGGAATGGCATCCGCATCGACATGGTTGAACCACTCGGCCGTATCCTTGCGGAAACGATATCCGAGCAATGGCCAGGTCTGCCCGAAGATGAAATCCACCTGTTCGGTCGTCGGCTCTGGCTTGATCTTGGTGTTCTGCCAGGGGTAAAGCGGCAGGTCCGCAAGCGACGCAGGCATCGGGCCGACAAACTTGGAGAGATCGACCTTGCCTCCGTTGGCAAGGATGCCACTAGCGGCCTGAACCACAGGGTTGGCAACAGGATTGGCATTCTTGCCCGGTTGGTCGAGGCTTGTCAGCACCTTGGCTTTCTTGC
The DNA here is from genome assembly GCF_009650605.1 of Labrenzia sp. CE80. Classification (NCBI taxonomy): domain Bacteria; kingdom Pseudomonadati; phylum Pseudomonadota; class Alphaproteobacteria; order Hyphomicrobiales; family Stappiaceae; genus Labrenzia; species Labrenzia sp. CE80. The sequence goes on along the minus strand of NZ_WAJT01000001.1, from coordinate 1,827,064 downwards.
CGCCACCTCGCAACACGTCGTTCATGTAAGTGCCGAGCACAGCCTTGGGGCCGATTTCCACGAGCACACCGATTCCGTCCTCGATCATGTTGCTGATCGCATCGGCAAAGAGTACCGGCTGACGAACGTTGCGCCACCAGTAGTCAGCGTCCAGCATCGGGGCTTCTTCGTCCGTATCTACCGTGGAGTAGAAACGTGTTTTAGGCGTTTCCGGCGAAACGCTCGCGAGGCTCTTCAGCAGTGGTTCTTTGATCGGGTCGACAAGCGCGCTGTGGAATGGATAGGCAAGGTTCAGGCGCCGCATAGCCCATTTATTTTTTCGCGCGAACTTTGCGAACGCATCAAGGCTGTCCGTATCGCCCGAAATTGTCACACTGCGCGGGCTGTTGATCGCTGCAAGTTCCAACCGTGGCAAGCCACTGGCCTGAATCGCAGAAATTGCCTTTTCCGCCGGCAGCAGCAACGCTGCCATGGAGCCCAGATGCCGCACCACCTCCTGCTCGGTGGACCTTGCGTGGATCACCGTCACGGCTTGCTCGAGCGACAAAGCACCCGAACACCAGGCAGCGGCCACTTCGCCGACGCTATGTCCGGCCACTGCGTCCGGCTCAACGCCGCGGCTTCGCAGGGATTCAACGATCGCGACCTGAATCGCAAACAGCAACGGTTGGGCGATCTCGGTACGCTCGATATCGCTTTCCAGATCTTCCGCAAACATGGTCGTCAAAAGTGACCAGCCGCCAACACCCATAAAAATCCGGTCGACTTTTTCGAAGGTTTCCTGGAAGACGGCGTCTTTTTGATAGGCGTCCTGCCCCATGCCTGCCCACTGGGAACCATTGCCGGAAAAAACGAAACCGACGTTATCCGCGGAGCGCATCGCATCGCCGGATACGGTTTCACTTCCCGCATCGTCTTCAAGATAGGTTGTCAGCGCGGCGATCTTCTCATCGCCGGTCGCGCCTTGCACAATCAGGCGCTCCGACAAAAGGTCACGGGCGTGCGCTGAGCTCATGCCGAGATGAGCCGCTCCTTCTTCGTCGGTTTCCTTCATCAGGTCGCGGAACGATCCAGCCAAGTCTTTCAGGGCTTCCTTTGAACGGGCGGTCAGCACCAATGGTGCCGCAGGATCGCAGCTGTTCACACTGGCATCATCCGCGTCACCATCTGCAACCACGGTATGAGCATTTGTGCCACCAAAGCCAAAGGAATTGATTCCTGCCAGACGAGGCGTTTCTGACTTTGCAAGAGGTACGGCGTCAGCGGCGACTTGAAGATTGAGTTCCTCGAAGGGAATATCCGGATTTGGGTCGCGGAAATGAAGTGATTTCGGGAAAGAGTCGTTCTTTAGGGAAAGAATAGCCTTGAGAAGGCCAACAAGGCCGGAGACCGGCTCCAAGTGTCCCACATTGGTCTTGACCGAGCCAATCGGCAGAACCGCATCGCGTTTCTGACCAATCACCTTGCCAAGAGCGTCCGCTTCAGCCGGATCGCCAACCCGTGTTCCTGTTCCGTGTGCCTCAACGAAGGCGAGATCTTTTGGCGAGATGCCAAGGCCTTCATACATTTCACGCAGGAGGTCTGCCTGCGCATAGGGAGAGGGCAGGGACATGCCGACTGTACGGCCGTCAGCATTGATGCCGCTTGCAAGCAGCTTGCCGTGGCTACGGCTGCCTTTGAGCTTTCCGGCGCGATTTGCCCGAAGGACGATCGCCACGCCGCCTTCAGAGCGCACATAACCATCACCATTGGCGTCGAATGCCTGGCACAGGCCGGTCGGAGACAACATCGTGGCACGGGAAAAGCCAACAAATGCGAAGGGGCTAAGCAGCAAACTGACGCCACAAACGATCGCTGTATCGATTTGGCCGCTTTCGAGCGCGGCAACAGCTTCGTGGAGCGCAACAAGTGACGATGAGCACGCGGTGTCTACAGTGAAGCTCGGTCCACGCAAATCGTAAATATAGGAGATCCGGTTCGACACAATCGACAAGGTATTGCCGGTCATGAACTGCATGTCCGAATTGGCAGTATCGACCAGGAACCGATGATGATAGTCGAGCGAAGAAGCGCCGACGTAGACCCCGGTATTGCTGCCGGCTAGGTCACTTGGCTTGACGTTGGCATGTTCCAGGGCCTCCCAGACCAACTGCAGCAAAAGCCGTTGCTGGGGATCCATTTGCAGGGCTTCTCTTGGAGAGATGCCAAAGAATGCTGGATCGAAACCCCAGACATCATCGATCTGACCTGCCGCCCATGTGTAGGATTTTCCCGGAGCTGCCTTGTTTGGATGACCCAATCGCGCGAGGGGCCAGCGATCTTCTTCAATCGAGGTGACAGCACAAGTGCCGTCTGCGAGCAGCTTCCAAAATTCTTCTGACGAATTGGCACCCGGCAGCCGGTTAGAAAAACCTAGGATATCGATATTGGAGGTAAGGGATGCCACGGGAGGACCTTCATTACACGACGCTTGTTGCGCGTTTTACAATTCTGATTTCATAATTCGATTGAGGCTAGTTTCTTAGCATTCTGACTTCAGGTCCCTCAACTTTAAAACGATGCCACGAGGCGAACGCTTATAACACTTCTAAAAAAAATCCTAGCCTAGTGGACCAGTTGACGCCACTCAATTGGGATGCCGAGACTCCAGCCGCTGAAAGGTCTAGATCAGCGGTTAGACACTCCAATATTCAAAGTTTTGGCCGAAATGATGGTCAGTGAAAGAGTTTGAAGAGGCTCAATTGATTTTTGGCTTTTTTGCGTAGCAAGCGCCTAAGGCACAGCCCCTCGATTTCGAAGAGCAATTTCTCGCAGTTCGCCCCAGACATTGATTTGGCTCATTCATCAGACAAAAAACTAGAGCGGCCTTAAACATTGCTGTCCGGGAAGGACGCTTTGCGTTCGGCCATAAAAGACAGCAGCGCTTCATCGATTCCGGGGTCGATTTCCGGACCTGTGTATTCTTGAAGTTGTTGTTTCCAAATGGTGTTTGCGCGTTTCGCTGCGTCAAACTGGCCGTCAGCAAGCCACTGCTCGTAGGAATTGTTGTCGGCTATCGATGACCTGTAGAATGCGCTTTCAAAGTTGCGCTGCGTGTGACCAGCGCCGAGAAAATGCCCTCCCGGGCCCACTTCCTCGAGCGCGTCCATGGCCATGGCTTCATCTGAAAGGTCGATGCCCTTTGCCAGAACATGCATCATGCCGAGCTGGTCGGCATCGAGAATGAATTTCTCATAGGAAGAACACAATCCACCCTCAAGCCAGCCGGCGGAATGGAGGCAGAAATTGACACCCGCCTGAACGGTGGCCGTGATCGTATGCGCCGATTCCTGTGCGGCCTGAGCATCGGGCAACTTGGAGGCGGTGAAAGATCCTCCGGAACGGTAGGGGAGGCCCATCCGCCTAGCGAGTTTGGCGGCTCCATTCAGCAGCAATGTGCCTTCCGGGCTACCGAATGTCGGTGCGCCGGACTGCATGGAGATGGAGCTCACAAAAGCACCGAAGACCACCGGTGCGCCTGGGCGCAAAAGCTGTGTCAGAGCGCAGCCAGCGAGTGCTTCCGCCAAAACCTGCGACAGGGTCCCTGCGACTGTTACGGGGCTCATGGCGCCGGCAAGAATGAAGGGCGACACGATGCAGGCTTGATTGGCGCGCGCGTAGACCTTCAGGGCACCAAGCATTGTGCCGTCGAAAACAAGTGGAGAATTGGCGTTAATCAGCTGGATCATCACGCAATTCTGATCGACAAAATCCTCTCCAAAAGCGATCTGCGCCATCTTGACCGAATCTTCCGCCCGCTCCGGTGCGGTCACCGACCCCATGAACGGTTTGTCCGAATATTTGAGATGGCTGTAGACCATATCGAAATGGCGCTTGTTGACCGGCAGGTCAACAGGCTCGCAAACGGTGCCTCCGGAGTGGTGGAGGAACGGCGAGATATAGGCCAGCTTCACAAAATTGCGGAAGTCTTCAATCGTCCCGTAGCGGCGCCCCTGGTCTAGGTCCGTGACGAAGGGAGGCCCGTAGACCGGCGCAAAGACTGTGTTGTTGCCGCCGATCTCGACATTTCGCGCCGGATTGCGTGCGTGCTGTGTAAACTGAGCGGGAGCTGTCTGGACCAGTTCCTGCAGCATTCCCTTGGGAAAACGCACCCGTTCGCCGGAAACCTCTGCACCAGCTTCTTTCCAGATTTGGAGAACTTCAGGGTCATCCCGAAATTCCAGACCGATTTCTGCAAGGATGCGATCGGTTTGTGCTTCGATCTTTTCGCAGCCTTCATCGCTCAGGTAATCGAGAACTGGGATGTTTCGGCCGAGATATGGAGCGAAGATCTGGCCCGAGCCCGACTGGCGGCGTTCCTTGCGCGCTGATCGCCCTCTGCGGCCCGAAGCGCGAGGCGTGGCGCTTGCGGAAAGGCTTGGATCGGCCTGGTCGGTCATTTGGGGCTCCCTCGGCATCTTGATCGCGCTTGTCGCACTTGTTCATGGTCATCCTGACGCGGACTGACCAAGTGCCGAAGCTTTGTTCCGTCCTTTCCTACCCCAAAAGCGGCATGGTTCAAATGTCCGGAGGGCAGGAAGTGTCTGGAACCCGGGGGCAGGCGTGAAAACGACAATGGCGGCTTAAGAACAGCGCATGTCGGTCCGGGGCAAATTCAGGTCTCTCCAAGTGCCTAATTTGATCGCTCAACGGAGACCTGTCGCTCGGCAGCTGGTGCTTGCCTGAGAACTTGCAAAAGGATTGAAAAATGTCAGCATTTCCTGACAGGGCAAAAGTCGTCATCGTCGGTCTTGGTGGCATCGTCGGCGCTTCCGTCGCACACCATCTGATCGAACGCGGTTGGGATGACATCGTTGGTATCGACAAGTCCGGCATCCCGACTGACATCGGCTCGACGGCCCACGCCTCAGACTTTTGCTACACGACAAGCCATGACTATCTCTCCGTCTGGACAACGCAGTACTCCATCGATTTCTTCGAAAAAATGGGACACTACGCACGCGTTGGCGGTCTCGAAGTGGCGCGCACGGGCGATGACGCCTGGATGGAAGAGATAAAGCGCAAAGTGACGTCCGGCAGGGCATTCGGCACCAACGTCCGTCTCGTTGAACCGGCCGAGATCAAGGCGATGTTCCCCTTGATCGAGGAAGACCAGGTTCAGGGCGGCATGTTCGATCCGGATGCGGGTCTTGTTGTTCCGCGCTCGCAGACCGTTGCGGGCAAGCTGGTGGACGAAGGCGAAAAAACCGGCAAGCTGAAAGCCTTTGCGAACACGCCCGCACAATCCCTCTTGGTCGAGGACGGTCGGATCAAGGGCGTCGTGACCCACCGGGGCACCATCGAGGCGGATCACGTCATCGTTTGTGCCGGCCTATGGGGCCGCATGATCGCGGATATGGTCGGAGAGGACCTGCCGGTGATGCCGGTCGACCACCCGCTGACCTTCTTCGGTCCCTACAATGAGTTTGAAGGCACCGGCAAGGACATCGGTTATCCACTGCTGCGCGACCAGGGTAACTCGGCCTATATGCGCGACACGGGCGACCCGAAGACGACCGAAGGCGGTCAGATCGAGTGGGGCTACTACGAGCCGACCAATCCACGCATGTGTCATCCTCGCGATCTCCAGTCCAAGGAAGAGGCGCGCTTGTCGCCATCCCAGCGGGACCTGGAAATGGAACAGGTGATCGAGCCGCTTGAACGTGCCATGGAATTGACGCCCGTCCTTGCCGAGCTAGGGTACAATGAAAGCCATTCATTCAATGGCCTGCTCCAGGTCTCTGCGGCGGGCGGTCCATCCTGTGGCGAGAGCCAGAAAGTACGCGGGCTTTGGTACTGTGTTGCGATCTGGGTCAAGGACGGACCTGGATACGGCAAGCTGATCGCGGACTGGATCACTGACGGCCGCACCGAAATCGATCACGCGACCATCGACTATTCGCGCTTCTATGATCATCAGCTGACTGAGAGCTATATCGAGGACCGTTGCTACGAGGCCGCGCAGAAGATCTACTTCCCGGCGATCCACCCCCGTGAGCCCTATGCGAAGAGCCGCAACATCAAGCGCTCGCCTTTCTATGAGCGCGAGAAGGAACTCGGCGGCTATTTCATGGAACTTGGTGGCTGGGAGCGCGCTCATGGCTACGCGGCAAACGAACACCTTCTTGAAAAGTATGGCGACAAGGTTCCCGTTCGAGAAAATGAATGGGACAGCCGCCATTTCTGGCGTGTTTCAAATGCCGAGCATCTGGCCTTGAGTGAAGACTGCGGCCTCATCAACCTGTCGCATTTCTACATGTTCGACGTTGAAGGCCCGGATCATGTCGAGCTGATGGAATGGCTCTGCGCCGCCAAGATCGGTGGTGACGGCAACATCGGCAAGGGCATCTACACCCATTTCCTTGATGACGAGGGCATGGTTCGTGCCGATCTGACCGTGATCCGGATGGAGGATCGCTGCCGCGTTATTGATGGTGCTGATGCGGGCCCGCGCGACTACCACTATGCAAAGCGTGTCGCGGCCGACAAGGGCTTCGATGTCACGGTAACCGATGTGAACGAGCAGTTCACCACCATCGGCATTTGGGGTCCGAACGCCCGCGAAAACCTGAAAAAGGCGGTTGCCGACCCGGCTCAGCTCGATCCGGAAAACTTCCCCTTCGCCGCGATCCGCCAGATCGAGATTGCCGGTAAGCTAGTGACGGCGCTCCGGCTCTCCTATGTTGGTGAGCAGGGTTGGGAACTTCACATGAAGTATGAAGATGGCCTGGCTGTCTGGGATGCCCTGCGCGCGCTGGGCATCATGGCTGTCGGTGTCGAAACCTATGCCAACTCCAGGCGTATGGAAAAGAGCCTGCGTCTGCAAAACGCCGATCTGCTGACGCAATACAATCTGATGGAAAGCGATCTGGCCCGTCCTAAAGTCAAGGCGGCGGATTTTCGAGGCAAGGCCAAACACGTCGAGTATAAGGCGCGTGAGCATCAGCCGGCCATGCTTTGCACCCTGGTCATGAGCGAAAACACCGACGCCAGCGGTGTTCAACGCTACCCGGTCGGGGCCATGCCGGTCATGGCGCCAGGAACCGGGAAAGCCCTGGTCGACGAGCTGGGGCGCCTGTCCTACACCACCTCCGTTGCCTACGGGCCGACCATTGGCAAGAACATCGCGCTTGCTTATCTGCCCTATGACTATTGCCAGGTAGGCCGGAAGCTGGAGGTCGAGTATTTCTCGGAGACTTATCCGGTCGAAGTGGTCGCCGTCGGCTACAAGCCGCTGTATGATCCGGAGAACCTGAAGCCGCGCAGCTAGGCCTGAGTAGCGGGGCCAGATCAGGGCTGGTTGGGTCGGTTATACCAGCTCCTGGAGCCGGTATTACTCCTTTAATCAAGCCATCGCCGGCAGACGCTTGAAGGAAAAAAGAGAGACACTCAAATGTCCAAACTGGAAGAGCATCTGGCAGAGAAGGGCATTCTTCTTGCCGACGGCGCCACCGGCACGACGCTGTTCGGCATGGGGCTTCAATCCGGCGATGCACCCGAGCTCTGGAACGTGGACCAGCCTGACAAGATCCGGGCAATGCACAAGGGTTTCTTGGACGCCGGTGCGGATATCATCCTGACCAACACCTTTGGTGGCAACAAGCACCGGCTCAAGCTCAGCAACGACGCTCACCGGGTGCGTGAGTTGAACGCAGCCGGCGTTGGCCGTGCCCGTGAAGCGGCGGCTGAGACTGGACGAGATGTGTTGATCGGCGGATCGGTCGGACCGACCGGCGAGCTGTTGCAGCCTCTCGGAGCCCTGACGTACGAAGAAGCGGTCGAGGCCTTTTCCGAGCAGATGGAAGCATTGGTCGAGGCCGGTGTTGATGTCTTGTGGGTCGAGACCATGTCGGCTGCGGAAGAAATGAAAGCCGCCAGCGAAGCGGCGAAAGACAAGGGCGTGCCACTTATTATTACGGCAAGCTTCGACACAGCCGGACGGACCATGATGGGTCTGCCACCCAAGGGCCTGAACGATCTGCGCGCGGAGTTCTCCTGCACGCCTGTCGCCATCGGATCGAATTGCGGCGTTGGCGCTTCCGACCTTCTGGCGGCGATCCTGGAGATTACAGAAGCCGATCCGGAGGCGATCGTGGTTGCCAAGGGAAACTGCGGCATTCCGCAGATCAGCGGCAAGGATCTGATCTATTCGGGAACGCCTGACTTGATGGCCGATTATGCGCGCCTTGCCGTTGATGCGGGCGCGCGGATCATCGGCGGCTGCTGTGGCACCTCCGCGTCGCATCTTGCAGCGATGCGCGGCGCGCTGGACAGCCATGAGAAGACAGATCGTCCCTCTGTGGAAGATGTCATCGAGCGCATTGGCCCGTTGGTGTCACCGCCGAACAAGGCGGCAGAAAGCGGGACATCTCCACGCCGGAGCCGCCGGCGGGGGTAACTCATTCTGCGTCCGGCTTTTGGTTGCAAACCACCAATTTGAGCAGATGGAGTACGATCTTTAGGCAGGTCTTAAAGGATCGAGCCTAGGGAGCTGTGCCAAATTGATGTACCCTGTTCCCATGGGATACATCCGTGCGTTGAAGCCGGCTGCCGGCGCCACGATCGCTGCTCTTCTTTTTGCGTGCCTGCCACTCAAGGCGCAGGAGCGCATCGACGTGGCCCTGGTTTTGGCCGTCGATGTCTCGCGTTCCATGTCATATGAAGAACTGCGCATTCAGCGGCAAGGCTATGCATCGGCCATCGCCAGCCCGGAGGTGATCAGGGCCATCGGCCAGGGCGCCTATCGGCGGATCGCCATCACGATGTTCGAATGGGCGGGCAATTTTCATTCCCGCGAGATCTTCGGCTGGACACTTGTTGAAAGCCCGGCTGATGCGGCGGCGATCGCCGCTCAGCTGTTGGAAGGCAACAGCGTAGGCGCGCGGCGGACATCGATTTCCGGCGCCATCCAGCACGGCACCAGCCTTTTCGACAGTTTGCCCTATCTGGCGGATCGGCATGTGATCGACATCTCGGGCGACGGTCCGAACAATCAGGGGCTTCCGGTGACCGAGGCGCGCGACGAGGCGCTGAAGCAGGGCATTACGATCAATGGCCTGCCGATGATGACACGCGGCGGGTTGGGGTCGCAGTTCAACATCGATGATCTCGACGAGTATTACCGGCGTTGTGTGATCGGTGGTCCGGGCAGCTTTGTGGTTCCGGTGAACGCCTGGGATCAATTTGCTGAAGCTGTGCGGCGCAAGCTGGTCCTGGAGATCGGGTACGACCTGTCGGTGCCACGCGTCTGGCGCGCCCAGCTCTTGTTTCAAAAGCCCTATGACTGCCTGATCGGCGAAAAGATCAGACAGCAACGCATGTGGCAATACGACGATTTCGATCGGTGAATGCGTACAGAAGAAAAACAGGCGCTTGGTGCAAGTGAAAGTCGCCAGAAATGACAGGTGCAAATTTCGTTTGTTGAATCTGTTACATAGTTCTTCTAGGACCCTCTGAGAAAAACAGTATTTTTCGATATACCGCGGACGCGAAAAGCGCGGTGTCATGGGGGATTGTTTGCGTATTTTCGGAGTTATACTCATAGCTGCGGCCACGCTTTGGCCTATCTATTGGTTTGCGGGGCTTGCTGGCCGGCATGACGCCGGCGCGTTGTTCAGCCAGTATCTGGGGTCAGCATCTTTGATCCTAATGGGCATCAACCAGTTTCTTGCGACCCGGATCAAAGGGTTGGAGACGCTTTTCGGCAGCCTGGACCGGATCTATGTGCTGCACAAATGGATCGCCGTGATCGCGATTGCCGCTCTTGGACTGCATGACATCATTGATGCTGAAATGGACGGCATTCGTGGTGGCGCGTTGTCCGGCATAGCCGAAGACATTGGCGAGGTAAGTCTCTACGGCCTGCTGATCCTTGGCTTTGCCTCCGTCATCACCTTCATTCCCTATCATCTGTGGAAATGGACACATCGATTTATCGGCGTCTTCTTTGCCATGGGCGCTTTCCATTTCTTCTTTATCGAAAAGCCCTTCCAGAACGCTGAGCCGCTCGGTCTTTATGTGTCTGCATTCTGCCTGCTGGGCCTGGCGAGCTACCTCTACATGATCCTGCTGCGGCCGATGCTGCCCGTCGGTCATGCTTACGTGGTCAAGGCGATCAGGCATTTGGGGACGGTGACCGAAATCACGCTGACGCCCAAGGGCAGGGGAATGCGTCACAAGGCCGGCCAGTTTGCATTCCTGCAGCTCGCGCAGTCAGGTCTTGGTGAGGAGCATCCTTTCACCTTGAGCAGTGCTCCTGCCGAAGACGGCTCCTTGCGCTTTTCCATCAAGGATCTGGGAGATTTCACCCGGCGGCTTGGGCAAAACCTCGAAGAGGGTGTGGACGCGAACGTGACCGGTCCTTTCGGTCATTTCACCTTGCCATCAGGCCACGACCCGCAGGTTTGGATCGGCGCAGGTATAGGCGTTACTCCGTTTATTGCCTTTGCCGAAAGCCTGAAGACGCGTGAGAGCGGGCCGGTCACGCTCTACTACTGCGTCCGCGAAGAGTCAGACGCCTTCTTTGCAGAGGAATTCAGGCAGCTTGCAGCCGATGTTCCAGCGTTTGAGCTGGTCCTGCTTTCTTCGGCAAATGGCGAGCGGCTGACACCAGACATCATTGCCGCTAAAGTGGCGGCGGATCTCGGGCGCACGCATGTCTATTTCTGTGGTCCGAAAGCCATGCGGTTGGCTTTGAGGACAGAACTTATCTCCAAGGGGTTGCGCGGATCCCGCTTCCATTTCGAGGAGTTCGAGATGCGGTCCGGAATCGGCCTGCGCAAACTCGCGAACTGGCTGCTGGACCGTGGTCTTTCGGAGCTTGCACGCCGTAGGGAGCAGCGGACCCAGCCTGGCGAATAACAGCGACCAGCTAGCTCTGGCGGCGACGGCGGCGTCTGGGCGTGCCGCTGTCCCCGGACTGTTCGCGGCGTTCGGGCAATGACATCGCAGCGCGCAGGTGTTCGAACGGGTCGACCTTGTTCGGCAGGGCCATCGCGTTGACGAAATGCTCCTGGAACTTCGGCTCCAGTGCCGTTTCGATCTTTTCGATCTCGCGCACGGTTTTTTCCACCTCGCGACGATGGTCTGTGTTGAGCAACGCCATGCGAGCGCCCGTTCCCGCCGCATTTCCCACACCCGACACGCCGTCGAGTGGACAGTCGGGGATGAGGCCCAACACCATGGCGTAGCTCGGATCGATGTAGCTGCCAAAGGCACCTGCCAGCCGGATGCGATCAATGCGATTGGTACCAAGCTTGTCCTGGAGAAGCTTGACACCGGCATAGAGCGCGGCCTTTGCAAGTTGGATTGCACGAATATCCGTCTGCTGGATCGCGATCTCGATGCCGTCAGAGGCGATCGAATAGGAGAAGGTTCGCCCGGTGGCGACGATACGCGGCGTGCGTGCGGCCATCTCGCCATCAATGACGCCGTCTTCGGTGATCAGGCCACAGAGGAACATTTCGGCCACGGCCTCGATGATGCCTGAACCGCAGATGCCGGTGACACCAACCTGATCGATCTTCTCGGCAAAGCCCTTTTCATCCGACCACTCGTCAACACCGATGACCTTGTAGCGCGGTTCCAGCGTATCCCTGTCGATGCGAATGCGCTCGATGGCGCCGGGGGCTGCGCGTTGGCCGGACGAAATTTCCGCACCTTCGAAGGCCGGGCCTGTCGGCGAGCTGGCCGCCAGAAGACGCTCCCGGTTGCCGAGAACGATCTCGGCATTGGTGCCCACATCAACCAGCAGCGTGATCTGGTCGCTCGAACCGGGGGCTTCGGCTAGGGTCGCAGCGGCTGCGTCCGCACCCACGTGGCCTGCAATACAGGGCAGCATGTAGACCTGAGCGCCCGGGTTCATTTCCAGATCCAGATCCCGGCCCTTGAGATGGAGCGCATCAGAAACGGCAAGAGCAAAAGGCGCGCCGCCAAGCTCGACCGGGTCGATGCCGAGGAAAAGGTGGTGCATCACCGGATTGCCAACGAAGGCGGCGTCAAGAATGTCCGTGCGCTCGGCGCCGACGTCCGCAGCAAGTTTTCCGATCAGGGTATTGATCGCCTCGCGCACGGTGCGTGTCAGATCGGGTAGCCGGGCCGGGTTCATCTGCACGTAGGAAACGCGCGACATCAGGTCCTCGCCGAAGCGGATTTGCGGATTGGACGTGCCGGCGGACGAAACGGTTCTGCCGGTGGCAAGGTCGCAAAGGTGGGCTGCAATGGTCGTTGAACCAATGTCGACGGCGAGCCCGTAGACAGTGGTCTTTTCACCCGGCCAGAGAGCAACAATGGAAGCCGGCACGTCACCATCGTGGTGAACTGCTGCCGTCACACACCACTTTCCCCGGCGCAGAAGTTCTTGAATCTTTGTAAGAAGAAATGGATCTATCGTGATGAAATCGTTCGATAATTGATCGCGACAAACTTTATCGCGACCGACTTTATCGCGAACGGCCTCGCGCAGCCGATCCGCATCACCGCGAGGCGTCTCCATATCTGGTTCGGCAAGTGTGACGGTGACGAGCGAAATCGAGGATTTTGGCGTGATGGCCTTGGCCTCTGCGCGCTTGCGCACGACCTGCCGATTGGTCTGTGCGTCGGTCGGTACATCGACCACGAGATCGCCGAGGATTTTCGCCTGACAGGAGAGCCTTCTGTCAGCCTGCATATTGCGCAGGGAGCGGTAGCGGGCTTCCGCCTCACTTTCGTCTCCAAGGTGTTCGGCCGAACTTGTCAGAGCCTCCTTGGCGAATGCGCCTTCGGAAACCTGGACTTGGCACCGGCCGCAAATGCCGCGCCCGCCGCAAACAGATTCCACATAGACCCCGAGCGAGCGAGCCGCATCCAGCAGAGGCGTGCCGATTGGGAATGTGCCCCGCCGTCCGCTGGGCTGGAATACGACTTTCGCGGTTTGCGGGGCCTCGCTCACGGTCGATCAGCCCTTGTTGGAGGCCAGACGGTGGGAGTTAGACCGTACCCGCTTGGCATAGGGGCCAATAAATGCCCCGGCGGCTTTTTCGCCGGTAATCGCTGCTGATACGGGCGTGCGTCCGCAGGCAATGGCCGTCATCGCGGCGACCGTTCCCTCGATCATGACCTTGTTGAAGGCCTGCGTACCTTCCGCGGTTGCAGCGGCTTTTTCGGAGAACATCTTGTTGATCTCCGTATCGTCCTGAGACTGTCCAGTCAGATATGCTGTCGCCATCGCTTGTGATCTCGCGGCGATGACCAGTGGCGCGTGAAACCAGAGGCTCGCGAAGTCGCGTGCCAGGGTGTTCTTTCGGCCCATTCAATATTCCTTTAGCTTGCGCTCTGGCGCCGGCGGCCCTCACGGCCACCTCGGCGTCGCCCACCATCCCCTTTCGCCAGGTCCGGGGAAGCTGTTGCGTTCGACCCTGATGCGGGTGCGTGATCTCTATAGGCCATAATCCAGTCTTGGCAATTGGCATCGTGTCCGGCCAAAACATTTGCGGCCCTTACCATTTCCATCTCCTGCGGACGGCAGGGGTTCATGATGGCACTGGTCATGCCTGAAGCTATCACCATTGGAATGAACGCTGCGTTTATGCCGTGGCGATGGGGCAGCCCGAAGGAAACATTGGAAAGACCACAGGTCGAATTCACCTTCAGCTCTTCCTTCAACCGTCTGAGCAGCTTGAAAACCTGGTCCCCGGCCGTGCCCATCGCGCCGATCGGCATGACCAGCGGGTCAACCACAATGTCATGTGCCGGAATGCCAAAGTCGGCAGCGCGCTCAACGATCTTCTTGGCGACCGCAAAACGGACATCCGGATCTTCCGAAATACCGGTTTCATCATTGGAGATGGCGACCACAGGCACATCGTATTTCTTGATCAATGGCAGGATGGCTTCGAGCTTCTCTTCCTCTCCCGTTACCGAATTGACCAGCGGGCGGCCCGTGGCGACCTTCAAGCCGGCCTCAATGGCTGCCGTCACAGAGGAATCGATGGAAAGCGGGACATCGACAAGCCCTTGAACCAGCTCGAGCGTTTGAACAAGCAGAGGAGGCTCGGTCTCGTTCGGATTGACAGCTGTCACTCCGGCATTGACGTCGAGCATAGTGGCGCCGGCCGCGACTTGCGCCAGTGCATCTGCTGTGACCGTGTCGAAATTGCCGGCGATCATTTCCGCGGCAAGCTTCTTTCGGCCCGTGGGGTTGATCCGTTCGCCGATTACACAAAACGGCTGATCGAAGCCGATCGTGATTTCCTTCGTGGCCGAGGCTACAACAGTGCGGGTCATTGGGCGATCTCCTGAGGTGTTACACTGCCTGCGTCCCGAAAGGACCAGCTGCCGCGCGTATTAAGCCACTCGGATGTCTTGGTGATGCCGCCGAACGGGTAGACATGGATCTGAGCCAACGGTGTTTCCGGTTCGCGCTGGAGGCGCGCCTCGAGCGGCGCGACCATTGTCTCCGGATCATATCCTGTCAGCATGGAGACCACCGAGCCGCCGCGTTTCTTCAGGAAGTTCAGGGAATTCTCGACCCCGGCGAAAGCGGCGTATTTCAGAAGGGTGGTCATTTTGGCAGGCCCTGCAACGCCCACATGGACCGGGAACCGGTTGCCCCATTGTGTCAGCGTGTCGAGCCAAAGGTTCAGCCGCACCGGGTCGAAACCGAACTGGGTGACGATGTGAAATTCGGCGTCGCTTCCTGCTGCCAACTCATGCTTGCGCTCAAGGAAACTCCGGATGATCTCAGGGGGAATATCTGGTGCTCCCTCCGGATGACCGGCCACGCCGATGCTTTGGATGCCAAGCTTGTCGAACAGCCCGGACTCAATCAGCGCAACCGATGAGGTGAGGGGACCGCTTACCTCCGCTTCGCCGGCAATCGCCAGGACGTGACGCACGCCTGCGTCTTGTGTGAGCCGCGTGATCCGCCGCTCGAAAGCCGCAAGGCTTGGATAGCGCCGCGCGGCCATATGTGGCACCGGAAGATGACCGCTCTCCGTCAGACGTCCGCTGGCCGCGATAATCTGATCCTCCGGCGCGTTGCCGAGATCTGTCACATAGACGCGCGTTCCGGCAGGAATGAGCTCAAGAAGCTCTGGTTTCTCCATGACTTGCCGCGGCGACATCTCGGTGGAAGCGGGCAGGGGCGTTGCAGTCTGCATCATGCTCTGTCTCCAGCTGCCCAACCTGCGTTGGCGATCAGGGCTTTGATCAAGGGCTTTTGATAGGTGTCGACAATCTCTGCGAGCGCGCTGTCTGCCTCAGGCTCCAGATCATCGGAGACCTCGACCGGGTCGGATCGGCGCCATTCGGCAAGATAGGCTTCGCTGTCCTTCGCGCCGACTTTCATGGCGCAGGCGTCAATCGCTTCCATGAAGACCGGCGGCAATTCACGGCGCGCAGCCTTGCGGCCTTTCTTGATCAGGACCTGGGCCGGGATATCCCGCCAGTAGACGATGATTTTGTGTGCCATCAGTGCTCCCTCGCTCCTCCCCCGAGCGCGTCTGGACCAACAGTGTCGGGCCGGTCGCGTGTCCAGACGAGGGATTGCGTCATGGCGGCATGGAAAAGCGACGCGGGGAAATTTTGTCTCATGAGCTCTGGCCGCCCGGATCGGAGGCGTTGCCCGGAGCATTCAGGAAATCTCCCAGCAAGCCGTATCCGGTGCGGGTCATCTCGAAGGGCAGCCCGAGGCGTTTTGCTGCAAACCGGGCGGCGTTTTCAAGCGAGGGGTCATCGGTCTGCGCCATGTAGAGAACGCGCGAATAATTGCCGAAATAAAGGTCACGCAGTTCGGGATTCCAGTCGAGCCCAAGCGGTTCGATCACCATCGTCTGAAAATGCCGAGCCAGAAAATCGGTCAGATAGAATGTGCCGAGCTGATCCTGTTCAAGCCGGTCAAATGCTTCAAGACCGGCGAAAAACGCGTAGCAATGCGCTCCGTCGATCCGCCGGGCACCAGTGTCTTCGAGAACCCTGTCCAAAAGACCGCCGGTGCCGCAATCGGCATAGGCGACCAGAATTTCGCTGTAGCGGTTTCGGTTTTCCTCGATCGCTGCTTTGACAGCTTCGGGGATCTTGTCGGGAGTGTTGTGAAGTTGGGCCGGCAGGCATGTCAGTTCGACATGATCGAGTTGATTGGCCGCGCAAATCGCGAGGATCTCGCGGGCAAGGGCGCCGCAGGCGATCACGAGAACCGATTTCACACCAGCAGGCGCGCGATCTTCACCGTGAGGGAGAGGGGTGTCGAATGCGGACACTGCCTCTTCCCGCAACATGGTCTCAGACCTTGCCGGCCAGCTGATTGTGCTTGCGCGCAATCAGGTCCTTGGCGCTTTCTACGGCCACCGCCGCATCGCGGCAGTATCCATCGGCGCCGACAGCCATGCCGAATTCCTCGTTGAGCGGCGCGCCGCCCACCAGAACGATATAGTCGTCCCGAATGCCCTTCTCGACCATCGCGTCGATCACGACCTTCATGTAGGGCATCGTCGTGGTCAGGAGGGCCGACATGCCGAGGATGTCGGGCTTGTGCTCTTCCAATGCGGCCAGATAGTTTTCGACCGGATTGTTGATGCCAATGTCGATCACCTCAAACCCGGCACCCTCCATCATCATGGAAACCAGGTTCTTGCCGATGTCGTGAATGTCACCCTTGACCGTGCCGATGACCATCTTGCCGACCTTCGGCGCGCCGGTCTCGGCCAGTAGAGGCCGCAGGATGCTCATACCTGCCTTCATGGAGTTGGCGGACAAAAGAACTTCCGGAACAAACAGGATGCCATCGCGGAAGTCGACGCCGACAATCCTCATGCCTTCGACAAGGGCTTTGGTCAGGACGTCATAGGGTGTCCAGCCACGTCCCAGAAGGATGTTGACCCCTTCCTGGATTTCATCAGCCAGACCGTCATAGAGATCGTCATGCATCTGCTCGACGAGTTCGTCGTCGGTGAGGCTGGCGAGATCGATATCATCGTCCGACATGGTGGCTCCGTCCCTGGCTGGTATACGCCTGTCATCGACAATGAATCCGGGTCGGCGGTCGGGGTATCTTTAAAACGACGTGCGAAGTCGCACCTGCGACAGATTTGGCCCCACTCATCCACAAGTGAATCCGCCGATAATCAACCCGGCGGACAGGCGTGTCCGAAACCGGCATTTCGGTGTCGGTTTCGTTGCAATGCGGTGTGTTCTTGTGGTGCTAAGCACAATGGAGACATACGGTTTCTTGTCATCGCATATTCTCGCCTACAGGCTTCTGGAGTCACGCCCATGTTGACGGCTCAACAAACGCTCGAACTGCTGCATCGCCACCGCCAAGGTCATGCCCTCGAGCAGGCATTTTACAGTGATCCGGACATCTACCAGATGGACCTGGAAACCTTCTTCTACAAAGAGTGGCTTTTTGCCATCGCCACCTGCGAGCTTCCCAAGGCGGGCAGCTACGTCACACACCGTGTTGGTGATTATGGCATCATCATCGTACGTGGCACCGATGGTGAGATCCGTGCCTTTCACAACACCTGCCGTCACCGCGGCTCCATCCTGTGCAAGGCGGCAAAGGGCAATGCACCCAAGCTGGTCTGTCCCTATCATCAGTGGACCTACGAGCTCGACGGAAGCCTTTTGTGGGCGCGTGACATGGGCGCAGACTTCGACGCTTCCAAACATGGCCTGAAATCAGTCGCCTGCCGCGAGCTTGAGGGACTGGTCTATATCTGCCTCGCGGACACGCCGCCCGACTTCGAGCGTTTTGCAGAAACTGCGCGGCCTTATCTCATGCCCCATGGGCTCGAGAATGCGAAAGTCGCTTTCGAAAGCACGATCACCGAGAACGGAAACTGGAAGCTCGTCTGGGAAAACAACCGTGAATGCTACCATTGCGGCGGCAATCACCCTGCGCTTTGCCGGACGTTCCCGGATGATCCTTCCGTGTCGGGCATCGGCGAGGGCGGCGAGACCCCGCCGTACCTGCAGTCGCATTTCGACCGCTGCGAAGCCAAGGGATTGCCCTCGCAGTTCCATCTGGCCGAAGACGGTCAGTTCCGTCTGGCGCGCATGCCGCTCAAGGAGGGCGCACTCAGCTACACCATGGACGGAAAATTTGCGGTCACGCCGTGGCTCGGTCGCGTCATGCTGCCCGACGCCGGCACCTTGCTGAAATTCCACTACCCCTCAACCTGGAATCATTTCCTTGCCGATCACTCGATCGTCTTCCGTGTCACGCCTGTGTCGCCCATGGAAACCCAGGTGACGACCAAGTGGCTTGTGCACAAGGACGCGGTCGAGGGGCGTGACTATGACATTCAGCACCTGACCGAAGTCTGGATGTCGACCAATGACGAGGATCGTCAGGTGGTTGAGGACAACCAGAACGGCATCAACTCGCCGGCTTATGAGCCTGGTCCCTATTCACCGTCGCAGGAGTCTGGCGTGCTGCAATTCGTAGACTGGTACCTGGACACCTTGCGCCGCAGCGTCGCGCCGCAAGCGATTGCAGCGGAGTAAGATCTTGAGCGACGTATCTCCAATCCAGGGCACCGGTGTCTGGCAAGACAGCGAGTTGTTGGAATGCGTTTCCGTGATTCCGGAAGTGCCCAACACGATGACCTTTTCGTTCCGCGCGCCCTCCGGTGCGTTGTTCGACTATCTGACCGGTCAGTTTTTGACGCTGGAGATCCCTGTTCCAGGCGGCCCGCTTCACCGGACCTACACGATCTCCTCTTCACCATCGCGTCCGCGCTCGTTGTCTGTCACCGTGAAGGCCCAGGAAAACTCCATTGGCACACGGTGGATGCTGGACAACCTGGTGCCTGGCATGAAGATCAAGGCGATCGGCCCGGCGGGCCATTTCTCTATGGTCCATCATCCTGCGGACAAATACCTGTTCATTTCCGCGGGATCAGGCATCACGCCGATGATGTCCATGACCACATGGATGTTCGACCTGGGGTCGGAGCCGGATATCGTCTTCATCAATTGCGCGCGGCGCCCGTCGGAAATCATCTTCCGGGAACGGCTGGAGCATATGGCCAGCCGGTCACCGGGCATCAATCTGAAGTTCGTCGTTGATGGTCCGGACCTCTATCGCCCCTGGACCGGCTATCAGGGCCAGTTCAATCAGTTGATGCTCGGGCTCATGGCGCCTGACTACCTGGAACGTGAGGTCTACTGCTGTGGCCCCGAGCCCTTCATGCAGGCAGTTCGCGAAGCGCTTCAGGGTCTCGGCTTTGATATGGACCGCTACCATCAGGAGAGCTTCCACGCGCCGACGCAGGCCGTTGAAGAACTGCCGGCCGTTGATGACGTTGTGCCTGACGAGGATGCAGGCGCCGAAATCCGCTTTGCCCTTTCCGGCGTCACGGCCAAGTGCATGGAGACGGATACGGTCCTGGCCACTGCACGCGCCTCGGGCCTCAATATTCCTTCAGGCTGCACCTTCGGCGTCTGCGGCACCTGCAAGGTCAAGAAACGCAAGGGCGAGGTGCATATGGTGCACAACGGCGGCATCTCGGAAGACGAGATTGCGGACGGCTATATTCTCGCCTGCTGCTCGCATCCCATCGGCAAGGTGGATGTGGACGTGTGACCGTCACCCGCTTGAGGGGCTAAAATAGCCCCTCGATCTGGCCGTTGTTATCCAGTCCGATGTGATTTGCGGAGGGAACCCTTGGTAAGCCGGGCATGGTCATGATCTCACCGCAGATTGCCACTACGAAACCGGCGCCCGCCGAAAGCCTGACCTCGCGCACCGGCACGCTGTGACCGGTTGGCGCGCCGCGCAGGGCTGGGTCCGTCGAGAAAGAATACTGGGTCTTGGCCATACAGACCGGGAGATGTCCAAAGCCATCGGCCTCCCAGCGGCGCAGTTGATCCCGCACCGATTTGTCAGCGAGAACCTCATCTGCCCTGTAGATCCGCTTCGCGATCTGCTCGATTTTCTCAAACAGCGGCAGCTCGTCATTGTAAAGCGGTGCAAATTGGGCGGTATCGCTTTCGGCAAGCTCGACCACCTTGTGCGCGAGAGTTTCAGTGCCCGCGCCTCCATCCGCCCAATGCGTCGCCAGGACAGCATCTGTGCCGTGGTTGGCGCAATAGGCCTTGATGGCGGCGACCTCTGCATCGGTGTCTGCGGTGAAGTGATTGATCGCGACCACCGCGGGCACGCCGAACTGCTTGACGTTCTCGATGTGCCGGCCCAGATTGGCGCAGCCCCTAGTCACGGCATCGACATTCTCTGATCCCAGGTCCTCTTTCGCGACGCCGCCGTTCATCTTGAGCGCGCGAACTGTCGCGACGATCACCACCGCTTTGGGGGAAAGCCCCGCCTTGCGGCATTTGATGTCAAAGAACTTCTCGGCACCCAGATCGGCGCCGAAACCGGCTTCGGTCACCACGTAGTCGGCAAGTTTAAGCGCGGATCTTGTCGCCATGACCGAGTTGCAGCCGTGGGCGATATTGGCGAAGGGGCCGCCATGGACGAAGGCCGGGTTGTTTTCCAGGGTCTGGACCAGATTTGGCTGAATCGCCTCCTTGAGAAGGACAGTCATCGCACCGTCTGCCTCAAGTTCGCGCGCCGTGATCGCACTCTTGTCGCGCCGGTAGGCGACGATGATGTTGCCGAGGCGGCCCTGCAGGTCTTCCAGACTTGTCGAGAGACAGAGGATTGCCATGATTTCGGAAGCGACCGTTATGTCGAAACCGGCTTCTCGGGGAAATCCGTTTGAGACACCGCCGAGGGAGCTGACGATCGTGCGCAGAGCACGGTCGTTCATATCCATGACCCGGCGCCAGGTGACGCGGCGGGTATCGATCTCCAGCGAATTGCCCCAGTAGATGTGATTGTCGATGAGGGCCGACAGAAGATTATGCGCAGAGGTGATTGCGTGAAAGTCACCGGTGAAATGGAGGTTGATGTCCTCCATGGGCACGACCTGCGCCTTGCCACCGCCAGCGGCACCACCCTTCATGCCGAAACAGGGGCCGAGAGAGGGTTCGCGCAGGCATACGGCTGTTTTCTTGCCGATCCGGTTCAAACCATCGCCAAGTCCGACAGTGGTCGTGGTTTTGCCCTCGCCAGCAGGGGTGGGGCTGATCGCCGTGACGAGAACAAGCTTTCCATCCGGCCGGTCTGCGAGAGACCTCAGGAAGTCGCTCTCGATCTTGGCCTTCGTCCGGCCGAATGGGATGAGGGCATCTTCTGGAATGCCAAGCTTTTCGCCGATTTCGGCAATGGGCCGCATCTTCGCCGCGCGCGCAATCTCGATATCAGTGCTCATGCCTTGGCTTCCTCTCGTGCGATCGTGATGACTTATGTCTACTGCCCGCCTTGCCGTTGGCGAGAGCTTATTTGATGTCATTCAAAACGCTAGAGGTATGCGCGCTGCAACAAAGATCACAGATGCGACAGTCCAAGAAGTGAAAGCGACACAATGGGTGCGCGCAGGAAACTCACAGACGGCCGAGGCGCGATCGGGCCGGCTGGCTTCGGGTCTGCAAGCTCACACTCGTTCCTTTGGCGCACGAAGCGAAAGAAAATGAAGCAAGTAGCTTAGCTGAGCTCTGGCTTGCTGTTGCGTGTCAGAAAACGAACGAGAGGGCACATGTTGGTGGCTGAAGCGAACATCATGTGGGCGCTGGCGAAGCCAGTCAGCCACAACCAGTTCTGATTCTGGTAGACGGCGAGAAGGACGGAGGCCAGGACGATTACACCAGCGACGAAGATCAGTTTGCGTTCCATGGACATTTTTTCAGTCTCCAGCAGGGCCAACTCGGCCAAGAAATATATTCGATAAAGTGAATATATACGCCTTGCGCTTGTCTTGCCAGAAGATATCCTTGCGGCAAAGCGTCATGCGGAGGTTCCATTTGAGAACGGGAATGATCAGCTGAACGGGGCGCGGAGCCAGCCGTCTGCATAGTCGACCCTGGAGACGCTGGCGAACCTTGCCATTCTCGCAAGTTCTCCATCTAGTTTGGCGAGGCGACCTTTCGAGGTTCTAACGCCCCGTTCTGGCCAAAAGGCCGTGACCTGAAGCCTGTCTTCGGCTCGAAACGCCTTCATATCGATACGCCCGACCAACCGCTCACCCTCCAGAACCGGGAAGACGTAGTAGCCGTACTTGCGCTTGGGTTCGGGCACGAAGACTTCAATCCGATAGTGAAAATCGAATAAGCGTTCTGCGCGCTTCCGGTCCCGCAGCATCGGGTCGAAGGGAGACAGAATGCGCAGGCGCGATGTTGCAGCTTCCAGAGCGCAGGCCTCGTCCAAAACGTCCGGGAAGACAAAACTGCGCCGCGGTGCATGGCCTTCGCCGCAGCCGATCAGAACCTCGATGATTCGGCCTGCGGCGAGTTCTTGCGCGCACCAGCTCTTTGCCTCAAGTGGCGTCACGATATCAAAGAATGCGGCGATCTCTCCGGAGGTGGCAAAGCCCAGCCGGGTGAGGGCCTCGCGGCATGCCCAGCTGATCGTTTCCTGTGGGGCGGGCAGGGCGGCCAGTTGCGGCCGCGGGATGACCCGGTCACTCAGATCGTAGACCTTTTGAAAACCGTCGCGGCGGCAGACCGCCAGTTGGCCCGAGCGCCAGAGGTATTCAAGCGCCGTCTTGGAAGGGTGCCAGTCCCACCAGCCGCCGCTCTTGCGCTCTTCGTCCTCACCCACATCTCCGGATGTCACCGGCCCATGCGCTTCAATCCGCTTCAGCACCGCATCGAATTTTTCCTCGAAGCCATCACGCCGCCAGTTGCGCCACCTGCTCTTCAGCTTCTCAGCATCCCGCGCGAACTTCAGTTTCCAGTGGGGATAAAAACGGATCGGTATCACGGAAGCATCGTGCGTCCAGTGCTCGAACAGGTGTCCGTCCTTTTCGTAGAGTGCCTTCAGAAACTTCTCGCGATAAGCCGGTCGCCTGGCTGCTAGGATCATGTGGTGCGCCCGCGCGACGGTGTTGATGCTGTCAAGCTGGACAAAGCCGAGGTCTTCGATGACCTCGAGCAAATCAGCGCCTTTGCCGGGCCCCTTGGGTGTCTGCAAGAGGCCATGCCGCGACATGAACAGGCGGCGGGCGGTGGAATTGGGAAGATGCGGCAGGGCGGCCGTGTCGAGAGGCTTGGTCATTTGACAATTGGTAGCAGTATCTTGCGCGCGAGGTGAACCCGAAATGCGAGGTGGCGATTGCCGAGTGGTTTTCCTTCTCGGGCCGCATTCATTAGCCTTCCCGGATGACCGATCCGATTCTTGTTCCCATGATCATTGGTGTCTTCATTCTGGCCGGCCTTGTGAAAGGTGTCATCGGACTTGGACTGCCAACGGTTGCGCTCAGCCTGATGACAGTTGTCACCGACCTTCCGACGGCCATGGCGTTGATGCTGGTGCCGACCTTTGCCACCAATGTCCTGCAGGCCCTGACCGGCGGGCACGCCCTGGAGGTGCTGAAACGAATTTGGCTGTTTCTGCTCCTGGCGACCGGCATGGTTTGGCTCGGAGGTCTGGTGCTGGAAGGGGCTGACCTCTCCCTGATGTCCTCCCTGTTGGGCGTTGTGCTTGTCGCCTACGCCCTTCTTGGTTTTTCCGGTTATCAGATGAAGACGCCTGCAAGGCGGGAGCAGTCCTTCGGTGTTGTCTTCGGGGCGGTGAATGGTGTGCTGACCGGAATGGTCGGGTCCTATGCCGTGCCTGGGGTCATGTACCTGCAAAGCCTGGGATTTGACCGCAATCAGTTCGTACAGGCGATGGGCATGCTGTTTCTCGGCTCAACGATTGCGCTGGCGCTGACGCTTTCGGGAAACAACCTGATGACATCGGATATGGGGCTGACATCGCTTTGGGCGACAGCTCCCGCATTCCTGGGCTTCTTCGCGGGGCAGGCGATCCGGAAGAGGCTATCGGAAAGACTCTTCCGGAAATTGTTTTATGCCGGTCTCCTGATCCTTGGTCTCTTCATCGTCGTGAGACCGTTTTTCTCAGGCTGACCCGGTTTCGCTTCAGCGGTTCTGGTCAGCGAACCGCCTGGCGCGCTCCAGCTGCGTCACTGCCCCACTGGTAGGTCTGACGTTCCTCGGTCGGCGTGCAGCTGAACCGCTCCCGGTAGCATTTTGTAAAATGCGAGGTTGAGGCAAAACCGCAAGCAAGCGCGACATCCAGCACAGGCCGGCCTGTTCTGCGCAGAAGATCGCGAGCGGTCTCCAGGCGAAGGCGCAGGTAATACTGGCCGGGCGTGCAGTTGAAGTGACGGCGGAAAAGCCGCTCCAGCTGGCGCGGGGACAGGCTGACCGTCATCGCGAGCTGCTGGCAGCTCAGTGGGTCTTCGATGTGCAGGTCCATGATACGCACCGCATCAAGGATCTTGGCGTTCGAAATGCCCGTGCGCGCCTCTGCGTCGTGGCGCTGGGCGCTCTCGCCGGAACGGATGTTCTGGTAGAGTGACACTTCAGCAATCTCATGGGCCAGATGTGCGCCATGCTGGATCGCGATCAGCCGCAGCATCATGTCCATCGAGGCCATGCCGCCAGCGCAGGTAATGCAATTGCGGTCGATGGCGAAGATGTCGGCCCGCACTTCAACGTCCGGGAATTCTTCGCGCAACGAGCGCAGGTTTTCCCAGTGAATGGTGCAACGGCGACCGTCCAGAAGATGGTACCTGGCAAGCAGATAGGAGCCCGTGCAGATGGCGCCATAAGTTCGGCCCATCGCGTTCAGGCGGCGCAGGCGTTTGCCCAGCTCCGGGTCGACCGGCAGCCGCTCAACATCCAGCCCAGTACACAAAAGTGTAACGTCAGCGTCTTCCAGTTCGCGAATAGAAGATTGAACCGAAATTTCGACGCCGTTGCTCGCCGT
This sequence comes from Labrenzia sp. CE80, assembly GCF_009650605.1. Taxonomy (NCBI): domain Bacteria; kingdom Pseudomonadati; phylum Pseudomonadota; class Alphaproteobacteria; order Hyphomicrobiales; family Stappiaceae; genus Labrenzia; species Labrenzia sp. CE80. Next base: position 1,802,211 of record NZ_WAJT01000001.1, on the reverse strand, counting down.
GACAGGATTGCCGTCTAAGGAGTAAGTCTTCCAGGTATAGTACTCTTTTCCGATCAGCCTATTTGCTAGTCGCAGAGGTTCTATGACCGATGAAAACGCTATCATCGAGAAGCGATCAAGGATTACGAATGCTATCCGTTTTCCTTCTGAATACTGTTCCTGTTCGGACATGGTTTCAGTCCTTTTGAAGTGTCTGGAAAGTGTAAGTTTTTTTATTATTTCGAGAGTGCTTCGGATTCTCGTTTCTGTCAAACAAGTCCTGCACTTGAACTTAATTATTCCCTCGGCTTGGTGCCGTCACTAAGCGCCTGCACAACGCTTCAGCCGTTTCAGGGCGATTTTTGCGCCAAATGCACTTTTGTGAGCCAGAGATGGAGAAACGTGCTTTGGCGGCAGGGATATTTGCCGGTGCAGGAGGGGCGATCGGGATCAATTTTCTGCCAATTGTGCAAATCAGAGACCGTCATTGCTTCAAATCAAGGCTGGGCAGGTGTTAGAGAGTAGCCTGAATATGTCGACACTATCGTGAGCGGAAGTCCAAACAACATGAACGTTCTTGCCAAGGCTGCCGATCTGGAAGCTGCTGCGCCCGCCGGCGCCTACGTCCAGGAAGTCACTTCGGTCCAGCATTACACCGACCGTCTTTTCAAGTTCCGCATGACGCGGCCCGCCAGTTTCCGCTTCCGGTCCGGTGAATTTGTCATGATCGGCCTGATGATTGACGGCAAGCCGCTCTACCGCGCCTATTCGATCGCGAGCCCGTCCTGGGACGAGGAGCTGGAGTTCTTTTCCATCAAGGTGCCCGGCGGCCCCCTGACCCAGCATCTGCAAACGATCCAGCCGGGCGATGCCGTGCTGATGAAGAAGAAGTCGACCGGAACCCTGGTCAATGACGCCTTGGTCCCCGGAAAGCGCGTCTATATGTTCTCCACGGGCACGGGTCTTGCGCCTTTCGCCAGCCTGATCCGCGATCCGGATACCTATGAAAAGTTCGAGCAGGTCATTGTGACCCACACCTGCCGCGACGTCGCGGAACTGAAATATGGCCTCGACCTGGTCGAGGCGACCAAGAATGATCCGCTGATCGGTGAATTCGCGCAGGAGAAGCTGGTTCACTATACGTCGGTGACGCGAGAGGACTACCCGTTCAAGGGCCGCATCACCGACCTGATCGAGAATGGCAAGCTGTTCACTGATCTGGGTGTTCCACCGCTGGACCCGGCCATCGATCGCGGCATGATCTGCGGCTCCATGGACATGATCAAGGACACAAAGACTTTGCTTGAGAAGGCCGGCCTGACCGAAGGCGCCAACAACAAGCCCGCCGAATTCGTCGTCGAACGCGCGTTTGTTGGGTAATCGTTCAACAAGCACTGCGATAGGTTTTTGAACCGTTTAAGCAATGCCCGGCGCTGCCGGGCATTGCTGTTTGGCAGCGTCTCATGAGTGTGTCCTGGAATGCGAGTCCCGTACTGGCTCACCTTCTTCGACCGAAATCGGTATAAATCGGTGGGAAAAGCGTAAAATGGCTTCGCATTAAACCGCCAGTGGCTACAGTCTTGCCAAACATTTAGGCGCTTGCAGGCGCCGTACACTCCAAGAGACAGCCCGCGACATGAAAAGCGACTGCGGAATTAGCGTGATTGCCGAGGTCGGATGCAATCACAAAGGCGACATGGAAATTGCTTGCCGGATGATTGATATCGCCGCTCGTGAGTGTGGTGCCGACGTCGTTAAGTTTCAAAAACGCGACAATAAAACACTTCTGTCAGAGGGCGTTTACAACAGTCCTCATCCTGTGCCGAAAAATTCCTATGGCCGAACCTATGGTGAGCATCGCGAATTTCTCGAGTTCTCCGCGGGCCAGCATAGGGAACTGCAGGAAGAGTGCAGACGTCACGGCGTAGAATATTCGACGTCCGTGTGGGATCTTGTGTCCGCAAGTGAAATTGTGGCGCTGAAACCCGCGATGATAAAGGTGCCGTCTGCGACCAATCAGAATTTCGATGTTCAGGAGTTCGTCTGCCGGGAATTCGACGGCGAGATCCACGTTTCAACAGGCATGACGACACGCATTGAACTCGAGGAACTGATTTCATTTTATGAAGGTTTGGGTCGGGCCAAGGACTTAGTGGTCTACGCGTGCACATCTGGTTATCCGGTTCCGCCAGAGGACGTCTGCCTTCTCGAGATAAATCATTTGCAGGAGCG